>NZ_JAMYOQ010000017.1:0-151440 GCF_040319905.1 Mesorhizobium sp. M0833
TGCTGCCAAAGTCCCCATCAGCCATCGCATCAAGAAATGCGCCTGGAACGACGACTATCTCATCAATGCCATCACTCATATGCGATAGCCCTGCCTCGAGGGGGGAGATTAACGCTGGTTCTCCGACAGCTTCGACCTCAGCCACCGCCCAAACGCCTCCAGCACGGGATGCGCCGCCTTGGCATGTTCCGAGACCAGAAAATACGAGCGCGGGGAATTGATCGCTATGTCGAAGGGGCGCACCAGCCGGCCTTCGCTCAGTGCCCGGCCGCTGGTCAGCTCGTCGCCCATGGCGATGCCCTGGCCGGCGATCGCCGCCGAAAAGACCAGGTTCATGTCGGAAAAGAAGATGCCGCCTTCCGGGTCGGGGTTCTCGACCTTGGACAGCGCCAGCCAACGCGCCCAGTCCTCGGTGTCACCGAGATGCAGGAGATTGGCGCGCAGCACGTCTGCCGGCTTGGAGAAGCCGCCGATCTTGTTGAGCAGCGTCGGGCTGCACAGCGGCGTGAACGAGATCTCGCACAACAGCTCGACCGCGCGGTTCGGCCAGTTGCCGACGCCAAAGGCGATGAAGGCATCGGCCTCGGCATTGCTGACGTCATCGAGGCGGCGCGGCGTCAGGATGCGGAGCGCGACGTCGGGATACATCTGCCGGAATTCGCCAATGTGAGTGCACAGGAAAAGCGAGGCGAAGCCGGGGGTGCAACTGACGCTGAACGAACCGCCGACGCCGGTGCCGGCATGGCGCGTCACCGCGTCACCCAACACCGTCAGCGCCTTGCGCACGTCGCTGGCATAGCGCTGGCCGCGTGGCGTGAGCGCCACGCCCTTGCCGATGCGTTCGAGCAGATCGAAGCCGAGGTCGCGTTCGAGCAGGCGCAATTGATGGCTCACCGCACTGCGGGTCAGATGCAGTTCGTCGGCGGCGCGCCAGACGCTGCCGTGGCGGGCAAAACTGTCGAGGGCGCGCAGCGCCTGCGTCGAGGGAATTCTCAAGAGGTGAACCGAATTTGCATGAGCCGGGAAAACATATCACTTTTTGGCGGGGCGCTTCACTGCTTTCTTTCCGCCATGGAGAAATCGATGACCTCGGCACAAGCGACCGCGCTTGCCTGTCTGGACGACATCCAGCCGTCCCTGTCGGCGTGGACGCGGACCATCTTCGACTTCGGCGAGACCGCCTGGCGCGAATACCAGTCGGCCACCTGGTATGTGGAGCAGTTGAAGCACGAAGGCTTTTCGGTCGAGGAAGGCTCCGGGGGTATGCCAACGGCCTTCTGCGCCCATTGGATTAACGGGACCGGCCCGACGATCGGCATGTACGCCGAATACGACGCGGTGCCGGGCAATTGCCAGGACGCGGCAACGGTGAAGCGACCGCGTCCGGGCCTCGGCGAACAGGCGGGCGGCCACACCGATCCGCATTCCGGCCTCGGCATTGCCAGCCTCGGCGGCCTTTTGGCGACCAAGGCAGCAATGCAGCGCCACGGCATATCAGGCACGCTGCGCTTCACCGGCGAGCCGGCGGAGAAGGTGAGGGGATCGAAGCCGATCCATGCCGCGAAGGGCTATTACGATGGGCTGGCGGGTATGATCTCCTTCCATCCTTTCTACATGCTGCCGCTCTGCAACACGGCGCGCTGGGACACGCATTGCGGTGCGGCCTATGCGATGATCCACCGCTTCATCTGCGACGAGCCGGAACATTGGGCGAGGGCGGCAGGCACCGCAGCACCCATCCCGCAGGCGCATTCGGCGGTCAGGGCGCCCGGCGCCAACGACGCGCTCATGATGATGTACATGGCGTCCAAGGCGCTGCGCGATTCCATGCTGCCGCATCAGGGCGGCTGGTCGATCAGCGAGGCGATCCTGACGGCGGGCCAGGCGACCGCCGACAATCTGCCGGCCGGGCTGGCCGAGATCCAGTACATGATCCGCGTGCCGACGCTTGCTATGGCCGAGCAGGTCACCGCCATGCTCGACCGCAATGCGGAAGCCGCAGCCAGGATGAGCGGCTGCCGCCATGAGCGGCACTGGGTGTCGAAGTCGCGGCCGGGGCTGGCCAATCACGTCATGGCCGGCATTGCCTTCGACGCGCTGGCGGCGGTCGGGCCGCCGCGCTGGGACGAGACGGCCAAGGCGATCGCCCGCGAAATCCAGGTCAATGCCGGCGGCGAGGCGAGCGACGAACCGTTCATCGCCGAGCTGGAGCGGCTGATTGCGCCGCAGGATGCAGAGGCGCTGCTGCGTCGCGACCTGCCGCCATCGCAGCTCAATTCGACTTCCGACGACTATACGGATATGTCGTGGCATGCGCCGACGGCGCGGTTCTATGTCGCCCGCCCGGCCCTGCGCTCGGAGAATGGTCACGCCTATCCGGGCTGGGCGATGAATGCGCTGGGCGGCATTTCTGCCACCATCGACCCGATGGTCATCTGCGCCGCAAAGACCATTGCGCTCGCGGCACTTCGCTTGTTGGAAGACGAGGCTGCGCGCGACGCGGCGATGGACGAATTCGTCGCCCGAACCGGCGGTGGCATCGGCGGCTCGAACTGGATCGCCCCACTCTGCGACTACGATCCGCCGATCGGATTTCGCTGGCCGGAATACATCACCACCCCGCGCGGACGGGATTGGTGGATACCAAGCAACCAAGCCGCATGATCAACCAGCCGCCCCCATCACGAGGAGAGACCCATGACCGTCCATGACCGCATCGTCGCCGAGCCGTTTTCGCTGCAGCGCCGCAACCCGGCGGGCGGCACCAAGCCGTTGACCGCCTGGGGTTTCGCCAACGAGACCGACGTGCTGACCGACTTGCTGCTCGGCTCGCCGAATTTCCTGCGCCATCTCTCGACCAGCTCGCTGTCGCGAAAACATCTGCGCGAGGCGCCTTGCAACCTCCAGATCGCGCAGGCACAGCACAAGGACCTGGTCGCCGCCTATGAGCATTTCGGCGTCAACATCCACTGGCACGAGCCGACGCCGGAGCTGCCGATGCAGGTCTATTCGCGCGATTCGAGCGTCATGACGCCGTACGGCGCCATTATCACCGCGATGGCCCAGTGGTGGCGGCGCGGCGAGAACTACGCAGCGATCCGCACCTATGAGAAGCTCGGCATCCCGATCTACGACATGGTCACCGCCGGCACCTTCGAAGGCGGCGACTTCAATGTCATCGAGGATGGCGTGGTGCTGATCGGCTGCGGCGGCGCCCGCACGCAGGAGGAGGGCGCCCGTCAGGTGCAGGCCTGGTTCGACAAGGAGGGCTGGGAGACACGCATCGCCTTCATCGACGAATACTACGTCCATATCGACCTGATGGTGGTGCCGATCGCTGAGAAACTGACCGCCGTCTGCCTTGCCTGTACGGAGCCCGGCATCGTCGACTGGCTGAAGGGCAAGGGCCACGAGATCATCGACGTGCCGTTCCAGGACACGATGGCGCTCGGCTGCAACTTCATGTCGCTGGGCAAGGACAGGGTGATCGCGCCGACTTCGAGCCAGACGCTGATCGGCCAGCTCAAAGCGCGCGGCTTCGAGGTGGCGGCCATCGACATGAGCGAAATCTCGAAGACCGGCGGCGGCATCCACTGCATGGCACAGGCATTGAAGCGCGAGCCTGCGTGAGGCGGCACGCGCCTACAGCACGACGAGCTTTCCCTTGCGCAGACGCCGGGCGCAGCGATAGGCGAGGTCGGCGGCGACCATGTCTTCCATCGCAATGCCCATCGCCTTGTAGGTGGTGATCTGCTGATCCGAAACGCGGCCCGGCGCGCGGTCGAGCAGCATGGCGCCAAGCTCGGTGCCGAAATCCGGGTCGAAGCCGGCAAGCTCGCAGGAACCGACCGGGGTCGGTTTGAATGCATCCTTGGTTTCGACAAAAAGACTGGATTTGGCGATGAGCTCGATCGGCATTTCACCGCGGGGCGGCGCCACCCCGACCGACGAGACATGCGTGCCGGGCTGGACCCAGCCTGCGTCGATCACCGGCTGATAGGAGTGGGTCGCCAGGCACACCACGTCGGAACTGCGCACTGCCGCCTCGAGGTCGGCGACCGCCACCACCGACGGGTGCAGCCGGGCAAGCGCTGCCGCATCGTCGAAGCTCTTCGAAGCGACGCGGATTTCGGTAAAGTCCCGCACCAGCGGCAACAAATGGAGATGCTGGTTGGCCTGCACGCCGGCGCCGACCACTGTCGCTATCCTGGCATCCCGGCGGGCAAGCGCGCGCACCGACAGCACAGCGGAGCCGGAGGTTCGCACCGCCGTTATGAAGGTGCCGTCCATGATGCAGACCGGCAGGCCGGACAGCGGATCGAACAGGCTGATGGTGGCGAGGTGGCTGGGCAGGTTCTTGGCCAAGTTGCCTTCGAAGACATTGACGATCTTGACGGTCAGGTTCATGCCTTCCATCCAGGCCGGCATGGCGAGGCTGTAGCCGGCTCCGGGGATGTCGAGCTGTGGCCGGGGTGGATTGACGACCTTACCTTGTGACAGCGCCTTGAAGCCGTCTTCCAGAACATCGAGAAGCTGGCTGAGGTCGATGCACGCCATCACGTCGGCTTCGCTCAGCACCAGGATCTCGGTCGCTCCCTTGCTGATTTCCGCCGCACTCTTGCCAGCTGGACTGAACGCTTCCTTGGTCATCCTGCACTCCCTTTGTTCGTCGAAATCGGCTCACCACGTTTGCTTCGCGTGGGTGAGGGAAGTGCAAGCTATTGCGAGGTTTCATGTGATGAAATACGTTGATTTTGGCATCTCTGCGTGAAATCAACACATAAATCCCTGAGATAGAGTGGATTGTGAAATGGACGACCTCGACCAGATAGACCGCAGCTTGCTCCGGCTGCTGCAGGAGGACGGGCGCCGGACGACGCTTGATCTGGCCGGGCGTATCGGGCTGTCGCCGACCGGAACCAGCCAGCGGGTGAAGCGCCTGTTCCGCGACGGGTTCATCACCGCGGTCAGAGCCGTGCTTGATCCGCGCAAGGTCGGCCGGGGAACGCTGGTGTTCATCGAGGTCCGGCTTGACCACACGGCGCCGCATGTCTTTGACCGTTTTGCCGAAGCCGTGGCGAAAGCCCCGGAGGTTCTGGAGTGCCATATGGTGGTTGGCGGCTTCGACTATCTGGTCAAGGCGCGGATCGCCGATATGGCGGTGTTCCAGGACTTCCTGCAGCGGGTCATCCTGCCGCTGCCGGGTGTGCGCGAAACGCACACTTTCGCCTCCATCGCCGATGTCAAGCCGAACGCCCTCTTGCCCGTGTGATCAGGTAGAGGAGGAACACTGTTCAGGGCGGCTTGCATCGCATCCTCGCCATCTTATCGGTCCCCCTTGGCCGCTCTCCCTTTGCCCGCCTTCCGGTGCAGGATGCCGGAGACCGGCGCTAGCCTTGCGCAGTCAGCAGGTTCGCGTCGCGCGCGAGCCGCCACTCACCGTCTGCCTCCTTGCGCAGCAGCGTCAGTGCATATCCCGATCGATGGACCGGCTCGCCATTCGGCGGAGTCGCCGTCATGTCGATGCGGCTGCGGATGAAGGCCCAATTGCCGAGAAGCTGTAATTCCACGATATCGCTGGTGCCGTCGATATGAACGCCGGCCGTCTCCCGCGCGGCTGCCGCGAAGATCTCCTTGTCGAAGGGTTCCCGGCCGGGAACCATGAAGATCGCGTCGTCCGTCATCAAGCTGAGCACGGTCGCAATGTCACCACGCTTGCTCGCATCCATCCACGTCTCGACCAGCCTTCGGATTGCTTTTTCGTCGCCCGTCATCCGTTACCTCCTTGGCATCTAGCGGTCATCGATAGCGCACGGCGCTCCTCCCTTGCTGAGAAACATAGGGCTTGGATCCCCGTCGTCATCGATTGCGGTGTTCCTCGATGTCACGCTGCGGGGGCATGGTCCGTAAAACGGCAGGTCCGCGCCCTGCATATCTATCGCCAGCCGCCCGAGGCGGTGATGCGCTCGCCGGTCAGCCATGACGCTTCGTCGGAAGCGAGGAACACCGCGACGCGAGCGACGTCGTCGGGCAGGCCGAAGCGGCCGAGCGGTGTCATGGCGACGATCTGTTTTTCGAAGTCGCTGCCGACGATGCCGATACGCTCGAGGCCCTCGGTGTCGACGCCGCCGGGCGCAATGGCGTTGACGCGGATATTGCGGGCGCCGAGTTCCCGCGACATCGACAGCGTGATCGTGTCCACCGCGCCCTTGGTGGCGGCATAGACGAGCGAGTTCGGCTGCGGATTGCGGCTGGCGACCGAGCTTATGTTGATGATGCTGCCGCCGCTCGGGCCAAAATGGCTCACTGCTGCTTGCGTGGTCAGAATGATGCCCAGCACATTGGTGTCGAACTCACGGTGGAACTCGGCCTCCGTCACCGCTTCCAGGGGCTCGAATGCGAAGACGCCGGCATTGTTGACCAATATGTCGAGCCCGCCGAACTCCGACTTCGCCGCCTCGAACAGGCGGCGCACGTCGGCCGATTGCGATACGTCGCCCTGGACGGCGACGGCGCGGCCGCCACGGTCCTCGATCTCCGCGACGACGCGGTCGGCGCCTTCCCGTGACGAGGGGTAGTTGACGACCACCGCGGCACCGGCCGTGGCAAGACCCTTGGCAATGGCGGCGCCGATACCCTTGGACGCGCCGGTGACGATGGCGACCTTGCCGTTCAGCTTGCTCATCAATCTCTCCTTTGTCGACGATGAGCGGTATTAATGATGATCAAAAAGCGTGTTAGGATCATCATGATCCATTCTTTCGTGCCTGGAATTCCGGAATGACCACCATCCTCGAAAAGACCACCGGTCTCGTCGCCTTCGTCCGAACCGTCGATGCCGGCTCGTTCCATGCTGCCAGCCGGCTGGTCGGCTCGAGCCCATCGGCGGTGTCGAAAAGCGTGGCACGGCTCGAGCGGCGGCTCGGGGTCAGGCTGATCCAGCGCTCGACGCGTCGGCTCGGGCTCACCAGCGAAGGCCTCGCCTACTACGAGCGGGTGGCGCCGCTGCTCAGGGCGCTGGACGATGCCGAAGACATCGTCCAGGTGGCCGATATGGCGCGCGGCCTGCTGCGCGTTACAGCGCCGGTCGAGCTCGGGCGCGGCCTGATCGCGACATGGGCGCAGGCGTTCCTTGCGCAGCATGGCGAAGTGAAGGTCGAGTTCAGCGTCACCGACCGTCACGCCGATCTGATCCGCGAAGGCTATGACGTTGCCGTGCGCATGGGGGCGCTGTCGGACACCGGGCTGGTTGCCCGCAAGATCGCCAATCTGCCGATCGTGCTGGTGGCCTCGCCGGCGTATGTCGAGCGGCGCGGCCGTCCGGCATCGGTCGAGGATCTGGCGAACCATGACTTCATCCGCTACCAGATGGCCGGCCGGCCCTATCCGGTCACCTTTGCCGACGGTACGATGATCGTCCCGAATGGGCGGCTCGATACCGATGATGGCGGCGCCATCCGCAATGCAGCACTTGCCGGTGCGGGAATAGCGCATCTGATGCGGTTTGCGGTGCAGGGCGATCTTGACGCGGGCCGCTTGGTCCGCATCCTGCCCGAGGTGGCGATGCCGACCATGCCGGTGCATATCGTCCATGCCTACGGGCGGCAGCTACCGGTCCGGGCGCGGCTCTTCGTCGACTTCCTGGCGAGCCAGATGGCGGCGCTGACGCGATAGGGCAGACGCGGTCTGACGCAAGCACCCAGGTTTGGCAGAGACCAACCGTGCCGGCCGGTGCGCACCACCTTTACCGGAAGCTAGAAAGTGATCTTCACTGAATCGGCGCTGCGGCTGGCCGGGCCGTGGTGGACGGCCTCGATATTGTTGCCGTCGGGATCGAGCAGGAAGGCGGCGTAATAGCCGGGATGGTAGGATCGCTCGCCCGGCGCACCATTGTCGGTGCCGCCGGCCTCAAGCCCGGCCTTGTAGAAGGCTTCGACCATCGCACGGTCCTTTGCCTGGAAGGCAAGGTGATGGCGCCCGGTCAGCTTTCCCAGGGCCGCCGGGCTGTCGGGGCTGGAAATGAACAGTTCGTCGGCCCAGAAATAATCATCGCCGGCGCCACCGATCGGTATGTCGAGCACGTTGAGAACAGCCTCGTAGAAGCGGCGGCTGGCCTTGAGATCCCTGACCACCAAGTGGAGGTGGTCGATGAGACGGCCGCGATGAAGTTCCATACCCGATAGCTCCTGATGGCCAGGCTGGAAATCTAGCTCGGGACGATGCACGGTCAATGCATTGGAGCAGTTGAGCGGCGCAATTTTCTGACTGGATAAAAAATGCAACCGGATTGTCGGATTCAAAACATCTCCAACGTCCTTCGGACGCAAGCGGCTCGGCGAAGCTCGAAAAGGTCGTGCCGTATCAACGCTTCCGGCATGGGAGAAAATTGAAATGAGCCTTCCCTATCGTTGGGTTATCGTCGCAGCTGGCGCGCTGATGACCTGTGTCGCTCTCGGGGCGATGTTCTCACTGGCGATCTTCCTCGAACCGATGGCGCTCGACACACAATGGTCGCGCGCCGGCATATCGAGCGCGATGACGCTGAACTTCCTGGTAATGGGCGTCGGCGGCTTCGCCTGGGGCGCCATTTACGACCGCTTCGGCGCCCGCATCGTCGTCATGACCGGCGCCGTCCTGCTCGGCCTGGCGCTGGTGCTGGCCAGCCGCACCGGTTCGCTGCTCGTTTTCCAGTTGGCCTACGGCGTGCTCGTCGGCCTCGCGGCAAGCGCCTTCTTCGCGCCGATGATCGCGCTAACCTCCGCCTGGTTCGAAACGAACCGCAGCCTCGCCGTCTCGCTGGTCTCGGCCGGTATGGGCGTGGCGCCAATGACCATCTCGCCCTTCGCGCGCTGGCTGATTTCGGCCTACGACTGGCGCACCGCGATGTTCGACATCGGCATTACCGCGTGGGTGCTGCTACTGCCGGCCGCGCTTCTGGTGCGCCAGCCGCCCAAACCCGCTGCCGAAGGCGCTGCCCCAAGCGTTGCCGCCGAGGGTGCCGGCATGACGGTTCCGCAGGCGCTGCGCTCGCCGCAATTCATCGTGTTGGGACTGACCTTCTTTGCCTGCTGCGCCGCCCATTCCGGGCCGATCTTCCACATGGTGAGCTATGCCATGCTGTGCGGCATCGCGCCGATGGCAGCGGTCAGCATCTACAGCATCGAGGGCCTGGCAGGGCTGGGTGGCCGGCTGCTTTACGGCGTGCTCGCCGACCGGCTTGGCGTCAAGCCGGTGCTGATCACCGGGCTGGCCATACAGGCCGTGGTTATCGCCGCCTATCTGGCCGTCAGCGAGCTTGGTCAATTCTACACGCTGGCCATCATCTTCGGCGCCACCTATGGCGGCGTCATGCCGCTCTATGCGGTGCTGGCGCGCGAATATTTTGGCCAGCGCATCCTCGGCACCGTGTTCGGTGCCGTAACCATGCTGTCCAGCCTTGGCATGGCTTTCGGCCCGCTCGCCGGCGGCATGGTGTTCGATGCCTATGCCAGCTATTCCTGGCTGTTCATCGGCTCGGCCCTTGTCGGGCTTGGCGCGATGGCGATTGCGATCGCCTTCCCGCCGCTGCCGCGCAGGGAGTTGCAACCGGCTTAAAGCAGGATCGACGAAAAAGGGCGGCCGCTTGGACGGCAAGCGGCCGCGATCCTGGCAGTGGTTGTTCGGCATTATGAAACGCGAATTGCTATGCCCGCAGAGGCACTACTTCGGCGCCATCAAGCGTGTAGCGCGCATAGCGGAAATCGCGAATTCTCGCCAATCTGTCGCCCGCCCATTCCAGCAGGATGAAGTATTTTGCCCCTCCGGCCGGGTCATCCGGATCGATCACAAGAATGGCTGGGTGCCGATCGACCAGGCCTGGAAGCAGTTGCCAATCGTGGATACCCGCGTAATTGTGGAAGTATCGGCTCACTTTCGCGCGGCCGCTCGCCCGGAGCCGGTTGACGAGGTCAAGCCGCACGTCTTCGGCCAGCATGTCGCGGATCGCATCGAAGTCGCGGGCGTTGAACCGATCTACGTAGGCTGCCAGACGCGCCCGCTCGGGCTCGGCCAACACCGGCACAGGCCGATGGTCAGGCTCGCCGGCGACCTCGCGCAGGCGCAGACGGCCGCGATGCAGTGCGGCTTTCACCGCCGGAACGCTGCTGTCGATAATGTTGCCGATCTCTTCGATCGTATACCCGAGCACATCCATCAGAATGACGCTGCTACGCTGCGCCGCGGGCAGCCGCATGAAGGTCTGAAGGCTTGCGGCTGCAGTGTGTCGGCCCTCGGCCGACATGCCGGGGTCAGGTATCATATCGATATCCTCGACGGCATGCGCGGCATCCGCCCTGGCGCGACGGCGCAGGTGGTCGAGCGCTGCATTGTGCGCGATGCGGAACAGCCAGCCCTCGACATTGGCTATCGGCCCGCTCCCGGGGAACGCCTCGAGCGCCTTGACCGTAGCTTCCTGGACGACATCCTCGGCATCGATCACCGAACCGGTGATGCGGGCGCAATAGCGGTGCAGTTTCGGCCGCAATTCGCCGAGCAGCCGGTCAAATGGCTCCCGTCCTTCTGGCGTGCCGATTGCGGATCCGGTCATCGCACAAGCGTCGATTTCATGCGTATCTCCAGGCAGAGGCGCCCGCCATCGGGCGCAGCGTCCTATAGACGCTCGACGATGGCAAAAGGATTCGGTCGAAAAACTTTCTTTAGCTGGAATCCTTTGGTGGTGCCTCCGCGTCTCTGCATCGTGGGCCTGCGAACCTTGTAGGCCCTCTGTTCAAGCCGGAGGCGCCACAGTCATGAACAAGCAAAGTGCGGCATCAACGAAGGTCTGGGTTCTCGCCCTCACGTCGATAGGCTCCTTGATGGTCGTTCTCGATGCGATGGTCGTGGCGACCGCATTAAGTACGATGCGGGTCGAACTCGATGCCTCGCTGGAGACGCTGCAATGGACGATGAATGCCTATAATTTGAGTTTTGCCGTCCTGCTCATGACCGGGGCGGCGCTCGGTGACAGGTTCGGCCGCCGCCGCATCTTCATTGCCGGATTGGCACTGTTCGTCGCAGCGTCGGTTGCCTGCGCGCTCGCTGGAAATGCCGGATTGCTGATGGCGGCCCGCGCGGTTCAGGGCGCGGGTGCCGCAATGGTCATGCCGCTGGCCATGGCGCTGCTGAGCGTCGCTTTTCCTCCGGAGGAACGAGGCAAGGCGCTGGGTATCTTCAGCAGCATCACCGGCCTGGCCCTGATCATCGGCCCGATGGCGGGCGGTGCGATCTCCGAAGGCCTCTCCTGGCACTGGATCTTCTGGCTCAATGTCCCGGTCGGCATCGTCCTCATCCCGCTGGTGCTGCGTCGGATTCCGGAGAGTCACGGGCCGGGCACGACTATCGATGTCCTCGGCGTCGTCCTGGTAACTGCGGCGGCATTTGGAGTGGTCTGGGGTCTGATGCGCGGCAACATCGTGGGCTGGAGCAGCTCTGAAGTGCTGTCGGCGCTGACGGCCGGACTGGTTCTCGCCATCGCATTCGTCCTTTGGCAGTTGCGTACCCGTGAGCCCATGCTGCCTTTGCGGTTTTTTCGGGCGCGCGCATTCTCCTCGGGCGTAGGTGCGAACTTCCTGCTCTGCGCCGCCATGTACGGCCTCGTATTCTTGTTGCCGCAGTTTCTGCAGTTTTCCCAGAGCCGCGGGCCGCTCGGCGCCGGCATGGGATTGCTGCCCTGGACCGCGACGCTTTTTGTAGTTGCACCGATCGCCGGCAGCCTGATCAACCGCGTCGGCGAGCGCTGGCTTGTGGTGGCCGGATTGATCCTGCAAGCGGCTGGAATGGCCTGGCTGGCGCAGATCGCAGCACCTGATCTGCCCTACATCCAGCTCGTCGCGCCGCTGATCATTACCGGCGCAGGCGTATCGATGGCCATGCCTGCCGCGCAGAATGCGGTCCTCAATGCGGTCGCCCGGCCGGAGGTCGGCAAGGCTGCCGGCACGTTCAACACGTTCCGCTTTCTTGGCGGCGTATCTGGGATCGCGATCGCCGGTGCGGTGTTCGCCGGGACCGGAAGCTTCGCGTCCACCGACGCGTTCAGTGATGGCTTCACCTCGGCAATCGACGTCTCCGCTCTGCTCTCGCTCGCCGGTGCGCTCGTCGGAATGGGGCTGCCGGAGCGTCGCACAGTGGCGCTCGCGAACGCGAGCAAGGAGGCGTAACCCGGAGGCGGGAAGCTTGCGCGTGAGTGGGTGCGGCGAAGCAGCCCCTCCTTCAACACGCCCTCCTATTGCCCGGCGGATGCGAGGGTGCCGCTCTCCATGAGGCCCCACAGCTGGTCGGCGCTCAGGTGCCTGGCGGATCCATCATAGGCCACGCGTCCGAGGCTGAGGACCACGATCCTGTCGGCCTGCGCCCGCACCGTGGAGAGATCATGCGTGACGAGGATGACGCCGGTGCCGCTGGCGGCGATCGAACGGACGAGCTTCGCGGCGGCGGCGAGCATGTTGCATCGCAGCACCCCTGCCGCCGAAATTGGTCGGCCAAGGCAGCATGTGAAAATCGTCAAAAATGGACAATTCGGGCTGGTTCCTGCTGTTTCTTGTGCTTTATTAGTAGCGTCTCACGTTCCTGTTTCAAATGTGTCAACTTTTTGTGTTGCGTTGCACAATGGTGGCCCTATTCTGGGTGAGGGGGGCGCTACCGATTGGAAATGCGCCGTGAACGACGCCGCCATGTTGACCGATTGGCAGTTTCGCCGTCCCGCCGGCGTACGCCGCTAATGGGAAATGCGCGCGACACCCAATTGGACGCGCTGAGGGCCATCGCCGTGACGATGGTGCTGTACGCCCACTTCTTCGCGGCCGGAGGATCCTCGTTCTGGGGCCATATTGGCGTGCGCCTGTTTTTCGTGCTGAGCGGCTTTCTGATCACGCGACTGCTGCTGGAAGCCAGAGCGGCCGCCGAATTCGAAACCGGACCGGCGCTGAAATCCTTCTATATCAGGCGGGCGCTGCGGATATTCCCGCCTTATTTCGCCGTGCTGGGTTTCGTCTGGCTGGTGGACCTGGAGCAGTCCAGGGGGTCGCTGGCCTGGCATGCGCTCTATCTGTCGAACTTCTGGTACGCATCGCAGAATGAATGGACGCCCTGGCTGCTCTGCCATTTCTGGAGCCTGAGCATCGAGGAGCAGTTCTATATCGCCTGGCCGCTGATCATCCTGCTGGCGCCGCGCCGGCGCCTGGAATCGATCTGCATCGGCGTTATCGCGCTGTCGCTGGCCTATCGCTTTTATTGGCCGATCGCGGGAATGCCCAGCCTGGCGCGCGACCTGCTGCCGCCGGCGTCGATGGATGCACTGGCGTCAGGCGCGCTGCTCGCCGCCTACCGGTCAAGAACCGCTGAATTGCCGCAATGGCTTCGAGTTGGCTGGCCGGGGCTCGCGGTGGCGTTTTTCGTTCTGCAGTGGTTTGCGCCGACGCCGGAAAACCCAGTGCAGGAATGGGGCCTCTGGCTGCTGTTGCAGATCCTGCCTCTCGTGCCGCTGGTGGTCATCGTTGCAAGCTGTTCAACGGGCATTGGCGGCTATATCGGAAAAGGTCTCGAACTGCCGCCGCTGCTCGGTTTTGGCCGCATCAGCTACGGCGTCTATCTCTACCATCCCATAGTGCTGGCGCTGGTCGTCAAATCGCAGCCGTGGATCCCGCTCAACGTCTCGGAGCAAGGGCCGGGGCGGTTTCTGGTGGCGGGAACGGCAACGCTCATGCTGGCTTCGGTCTCGTGGCTGCTTTTCGAGAAGCCACTCAACAGCCTCAAGCGCCACTTCCCCTATGTCGCTCGAAGAGGCCCAGGCGCCGTCCCGGCAGGCATCGACGTGGGCAATGCCGGATGGCTTGCGGCCGGAGCATATCTGGGCAGGCCGCTTGATGGCGCACCACGCTTGCCACGCAAGCTGCAACGAACCGATCGGGGCTGATAATGGCCTTAGTCTCCGTTCTGCTGCCGATCTACAATGCGGGACCTTATCTGGCCGCTGCGCTGAGCAGCATCCTGCGCCAGGATTACAAGCATCTTGAGGTCATCGCCATCGATGACGGCTCGACCGACAACTCGCTGCAGATCCTGCGGAAATACCGCCAGGCCGACAGCCGCATCTCGATCGTCTCACGCGAAAACCGCGGCCTGATCGCAACGCTGAACGAAGGCCTGGCCATGGCCCGCGGCGATCTGGTCGCCCGGATGGATGCCGACGACATCGCCTATCCCCGGCGCCTGTCGCGGCAGGTAGCACTGTTCGACCAGCAGCCTGACCTCGCTTTATGCGGCGCAAGCTTCGACACCTTGCTCGGCAACCGCATCGTCAGGGGGTCGCCCGATCCGATATTCCAGGACAATAGCCTGCGCATATTGTCGATGTTCTTCACGATCTTCATGCATTCAACGGTCGTTTATAACCGGAAGGTCATCGAAGACGGCGTTCTACATTATGACGAGAGCTACAAGCACGCCGAGGATTTCGACCTGTTCAGGCGGCTGACCGATCGCTACCCGGCAGCAATGATCCCCGAAAGCCTCATCGCCTATCGTATCCATGACGACAGCGTGACCAACAGGCACAAGCGCGAAATGCGCAGGACGCATTTGAAGATCGTCGCCGAGAACCTCGAGCGCGAAGGGCTCGCACAAGAGACGCAGGACCTCCGCGCCATCGGTGAGGTCCTGTCGATGGAGACGATTCGCCGTGCCGCCGAATGGATCCTCGCGCTGGAAGAAAGGATAGCCGCGCTTCCGTCCGAGACGAGGCCGAGCTACCAGGCCGGCACGCTGAACCTGTTCTATTTCCTCTATCAGCTGATAGCGGGAGAAAGGCAGCCGCTGCTGATGCACGAATTCCTGACACGGACGGCGAAATGGAAGCTCATCCGGCGCCGCGAGCAGTACGTGTTTCGCACCGGTGCCTTCGCGCCGCGCTTCAGTCTCGCCTCGATGTCGGTCACCAGGCAGGTGGATGCCCTGTCGCGGTATCTGCAGTCCGTGCCGGCCGCGGCGGTTTTGCCTTCGAACCAGTTGAGCTAGCAACCCATGTTCGTCAAATCGCACCAGCTCCAGCAACGCGGCCGCTCGATGATGCCGGCGGCCATGTCGCCGCGGCCGCAGCAAGGACCGGTGCCGGCGGTCAGCTTCATTGTCTGCACCCGCGACCGTGTCGCCGTGCTCGAGCCCTGCATCAGCTCGATCCAGGCCGCGTGTCGTGCCCATGCCGATTTTGCCGCCGAGCTGGTGGTTGTCGACAACGGCTCGACCGACAGCACGGCCAAACGGCTGGCCAGCATCGCCGAACTGTCGGACATCCCGTTCACTGCCATTTGCGAGCCGCGACCCGGATTGGCGGCCGCGCGCAACGCCGGGCTGGAGCGGGCGCGGGGCCGCGTGCTGGTCTTCGTCGATGATGATTGCGCGGTTCACAAGGATTATCTGCGCGATCTGCAGCGGCACTATGCGGCCGGCGAACGGGTCATCCGCGGCGGCCGCGTCGAGATCGGCGACCCCCGCGACCTGCCGTTCACCATCAAGCGGTCGCCGGTGCGCGCGCGGCTTACGCCGGATGTCCATCCCGGCGGCTTCGTGCTTGGCTGCAACATGACGATGCACCGCGATGTTGCCGCCCGAATCGGGCGTTTCGACGAACGGTTCGGCGCCGGCGGCCCGCTGCGCTCGGCGGAAGATACGGACTATCTCGTCCGGGCGGTGCTGCTCGGCATTCCGGTCGAATACGTGCCCGACATGACCATCTATCACCATCACGGCCGGCGCGACCGCAAGGCCATCGAAAAGCTGCATCGCGATTACAGCATGGGCAATGGCGGGCTTTGCCTGAAGCATATCCGCCACGCGCCGTGGCTGCTTCGGCATTTCTACTGGTCGATGAGGGCAGCCTTGCGCGAACTGGGGAAAGGCCCGCTGTTCGATCGTGAACTCAAGCTGTCGCACTGGCCGATCATCGGCATGAATCTGCTCGGCGCGGCCAAGTTCGCGGTGCTTTTGCTGGCGAAATCGTCAAAGACAACGGAAATGCGACAGGAGCAGCAGGCAAATGCCGAGGCGAGGTGATCCGCTATCATGCGACTGATGCCGCCCAGCCTGCCGATGCTGCGCCGCGCGCTCGGGCAAAAGCAGTTGCGCCTGCTTCCGGCCGTAGTGGTGCTCGGGCTGCTCAGCGCCGCGCTCGAAGGCTTCGGCATCGGCCTGATCATCCCGTTGCTGAACATAATCATGGGACAACAGGGGCAGACCGGCATGGCTGGTTTTTCCGCCGTCTTTCAGCATGTCGGAGCGAGCTTGAGCGAGCGCGACCGGCTGATCGTCATTTCGGTCGCCATCCTCGGCTCGATCGTGCTGAAGAACCTGTTCGCCTACGCCAACACGCTGCTGACCACCTTCATCTACGGCAAGGCCAGCCATTCGATCCGCAGCGCGCTGTCGGAGCAGCTGCTCAGGGTAGGGTACCCGTTCTTCCTGCAGCAAAGTCCTGGGCGGCTGCTCAACATCATCTCCAACGAATCCTGGCGGGCCTCGGATGCCATCCAGATCACGCTGGGGGCAATCGTCAACGCATCGGCCGCGATCATCCTGCTGACCTTCCTGCTGCTCCTGTCGTGGCAGATGACGTTGCTGGTCACGCTGGGCCTGGCGCTGGTGCAGGTCGCGCACGCCATGCTGTCCGCCAATCTGAAGGCGCCGAGCCGCAGCGTCGCCTCCCGTAACAGCCAGCTCGCCTCACAGATGCTGCATCTGGTGCATGCCGGGCGGCTGATCCGCATCTTCGGCCAGGAGCAACGCGAGAAGGCGGCATTCGACAAGGCGTCGGATGCGGTGCGCCGCGCCGCCTTCGTGCTTTTGACCCGTCAGGGAGCGTTGCCGCCGCTGACCGAAATCCTGCACGCCATGCTGTTCCTGGCGGTGGTGATCGGCGCCTGGTTCGCCAATGTCAGCTTCCCGCTGATCGTCGCCTTCGTCATCCTGCTCTACAGGCTGCAGCCCTATATGCGGTCTTTGCAAATGGCATGGAGCCAGCTGCAGGGCCTGAGCGGATCGCTTGAAGAGGTGACGTGGATGCTGGACCCATCCGGCAAGCCCCAGCCGCCGCAAGGTGACGCGGCGTTCCCCGGGCTCAGCCAAGGCATCAAGTTCGAGGACGTCACCTTTACCTATTCCGGTTCGGAACAGCGCGCGGTGGTGCTGCATGCGGCGAGCTTCGACCTGCGCAGCGGCCGCTCAACCGCGCTGATAGGCCGGTCGGGCGCCGGTAAGACGACGATCGTCAATCTCCTGTGCCGCTTTGTCGAACCGGATAGCGGCAGGATCCTCGTCGATGGATCGCCTTTGGACCGCATCGACCCCAGCCAGTGGCGAAAGCACATCGCACTTGCCAGCCAGGAGCTGGAGCTGGTCGACGGAACGATTTTCGACAACATCATTTACGGCCAGGACGCCGCCTCGGCCGACGATGCCGAGCGCGCGGCAAAACTGGCCGAAGCGCAAGGCTTCATCGAGCAACTGCCGCAAGGCTACAGGACCGTCGTCGGCTACCGCGGCGTCAATCTCTCGGCGGGACAGCGGCAGCGGATCGCATTGGCCAGGGCCCTGGTGCGCGATCCCGACATTCTCATCCTGGACGAAGCCACCAATGCGGTGGACGGACTGTCGGAGGCGGCGATCGTCGAGACGCTGAAGTCGCGCGCCGGCCGCCGCACCACCATCGTCATCAGCCATCATCGCAGCACCATCTCGTTCTGCGACGACGTGGTGATCCTGAGCCACGGCCGCGTGAAGAAGCAGGCACCCTTCGCCGCGCTGGCGACGCTCAGCATGGACGAGCTTTACCAGCACGAGGCGCTGGAGGGCTGAGGGCGACCCGCTGCGCGCGCTGTGAGGTCGTCTCGAATGTCAAGCCAGGTCAAGCGTCTCAGGGTGAGGAAGACCTCCGCCATGCTTCTCGGGAGCATTTCTGGGGTGATGAGTGATCCCGAGCTTACCCGCTTTCGATCTGGAGCTTACAGAACCAAAGGGTCCGCCTGCCAAATCCAGCAATGGCGAGCGGACCCCAATCAGCGCATGAAGGGACTGATTCTGCGCCGATGTCTCCTCGAGGAGGTGACGCCACCAACTGAAGACGGGCGCAGTTGTTCCCGAAGTTGCCTGTGCACGGGACCATTGCGCAGGCAGGTCAGACTTAGGTCCCTGCGAACGGGCCTCGCTGGCTGTGAGTGAAGATCGGATCGGCTCGGTGGTAGCGAAACTTCGTCCGGGGATAGATGCACCCATCGGGTTCCGGGGCATGCGGCTCGGCGCTGATCATGGGCGTCGATCGATCCCCGCACGGCTGATGCGGAGGGCGCTTGCATTCCTGCGGAATGCGCATCCAATCCGGCGCCAACTGAAGTTGTCCAGGCGGTACAGGGCTCAGCGGTCGTCAAGCTGTTGCTAATATGCAGCACAGGCAGCGCTCTATGAACACCGTCGCTTGGAACCGCTACCTCCGGCCAACCGTTGGTGCCACAATGACAAAACCAAAAAGTGAGGCTGACGATGGACCCGCGGCAAAACAACACGTTGGAGATCTGGTGTCTTGCAGCCGTTCCGCTGTCACTACTCCTTACGGTGTTATTAGCCGGATTTATTCTTTAGCCGAACCCAACGAGGCCGGCTTTGCGGACCGGGCCAGGAAGATGAAAATGACGGCCATTAGGCACGGTAGGCGTGGCGGACACCCCCGCAGCACCAGGCCGTGGCAGCCTTTTCCGACGTTGCCATCATAATCGGCTTTTTCGACCGTTCCGGTCCGCGGCGATTGCTCGCGGCCCGGTTGCGAGGGGCGAGCATCCGAGCCCGTACATTTTTTACACAATCTCTGATTGGTAGACTCGCCCGACGCCATCGACGTTAATTTTGCGTTAGCGACAGGAGGGGGGAGATCGCTAAAGGGAGGAAGAAAATGAAAGAAAACTACGATCTGACGATCGACTACGACGACGAGCCTTACGACAACAAACCCTACGATCTGGTCACATTCGCGAGAAAGCACGGGCTCAACATGCGAGCCGCCGAGCTTCTCCTTTTCGCCAAGGGTCCGTCCCGAGCGGCCTGCGATGCCGCGGCCAGGGCTTTTCTCGCGGCAGTCGCCGCACAAGCTATGAGACAATCGGCGCGGTAGGTCTCACAAAACCATTGCTGACACGGCCTGCCGTGTCAGCAACCCGACGGACAGCGCTGGAAATTCCGGGCCGTTTCCAACAAGATGCCTGAGCATCCGGGAACGGCCTGAAATGTGCAATCTTTACAATATCACGACCAGCCAGGAGGCCATTCGCCAGTGGACCCGCGCCTTGCGCGACATCATCGGCAATCTCGAACCCTCCATCGACATCTATCCCAACCAGCCAGGCCCGGTGGTGCGCAATGCGCCGGACGGCGAACGCGAATTAGCCAATCTCCTGTGGGGCATGCCGACGCCACTGGAGCGGGTCAAGAGCAAGGCCGACTACGGCACCACCAATATCCGCAATCCGCAATACGGCCACTGGCAGCAATATCTCGGCATCGAGAACCGCTGCGTGGTGCCCGTCACCAGCTTCGCCGAGCCCAGCCCGACGCCCGGCGACAAGGACCCCGAGACCGGCATTTAGCGCAACTTCTGGTTTGCGCTCGGCGAGGACCGCCCGCTGTTCTTCTTTGCCGGCCTGTGGACGCGCTGGCAGGGCATTCGCAAGGTCAAGGACGGCCCCGCCGAGCACCAGGTCTATGGCTTCATGACGACCAGGCCCAACGCGCTGATCGCGCCGATCCACGACAAGGCAATGCCGGTGATCCTGACCACGCCGGAAGAAACCGAGGCTTGGCTCAGCGCGCCATGGTCGGAGGCAAGACACCTGCAGCGCACGGCGCCCGATGACGCGCTGGTGATCGTCGACAAGCCGGCGACGCAGATCAAGTTTCCGCAGCAGGCGCCGGCGCAAGGCTCATTGTTTTAGCGCTTGAATTTCTGCAGCACCCAGATGTAGCCCTTGGGCGGATGATCCTGGTCGATGAACTGCGTCTTCACCGTCGTGTCCTTGCGGCTGCATCGCTTGCACCTGAACCCGATCGCTTCCAGCGGCTTGTTCCAGCCCACCACCTGCGCCACGTCATTCGCCCTGAACCGTCCTACATGGTAGCAATGGCCGCACTCCACGATAAGCAGCATGTTGGCCTTGGCGGCCCGTCCAACGCTGTCCATCGGCCCGGCCATGGCTCATTTCCGGGTCGAGTAATCCTCGGGGAGGGGAAGCAGGCCAAGCTCCGCCATCCGGTAATCGGGCTCCTTCTCCGCGACGCTGGCCAGCACCCCGTGCAATTTTTCGACAAGCCCGCAAAGCTGCCAGAACAGCTCGCCATGCGCCTTCAGATGCAGCTGCGACGACAGCACCGTCCTGCGCAGGCTCAGAGCGTCCCTGATGATCGCCTCCGCATCCCTCGCCGACAGCCTGTCGAACCGGCTTTTTCGTCTGCCCATCGCGGCTCTCCTCGATTTGTGAGCAACCGCCCCGCCTACTGACAAATAGGAAGGCATTCCTCGCAGAGTCAATTCGCTCTTGACATTTTTGTTCCCGTTTTGTTCAATTTGAACAGAAACTATCGGAGGCATCGCCATGGATTACATCGTGACGCTGGACAGCCGCCAGGAGGCTGCGCTGCAGGCCATCGCCGACAGGTTCATTGCATCACATAAGGGGGATGCGGTGAAGGCGCTGAAGGAGATGATCGTGCTGAATGGGTATCTGCAGGAGCGGTTGGATGCGGTGGAGAGCCGGCGCCGAGCGATGCGCTAAGAGTGGAGTTGCCAATGTCCAGGAGTGAAGGGCGTTGGACGGTTTCGGTGTCCACCGAGGGTTCCTGGATGGGCGGACGAGGCCTCGCGGCGAGAGCCGGCGAGCATGTTGCACAAATCCGTGATGGCTGGGGAGCTGGCTGCAGCCTGACTGGATGGTCGCAGCGCTGAGATGGCAGGCACTGCGCGCAGAACAGCCGCATCACCTAGTGCCGAGATGAAAAGACAGGCGATCTGTGGCAAAGTCCGCTTCATGGAAATCGATGAGATTCTCGGCCGTTTTGAAAAAGGGCTTGGGCTGTTCTTGGACGAACAAGCACAGCTGCTAGAACTTGACGTCAACGAACGCGCTATCGGCGCGGTACTCGCGCATCTCTATCTACGACCACTTTTTCCGGATCACCGCGTTGACGCCGAGTACAATCGCGTAGGGCTTGATGGCAGCGCGAAGCGACTGAACCTTCCGGCTGAATGCGGTGGTGAAAATAAACGCGTCTTTCCTGACATTGTGGTGCACAGGCGGGGAGCTAATGAGGAGAATATACTTGTCGTTGAAATAAAGATGACGACGAACACGCAGGCCCGCCGATGCGATCTAGTCAAACTGGAAGCGTTTCGCGAACAACTGCACTATCAGGTCGGCGTATTTATCGATCTCCCTGCCGGTAAGGACGTGGGTAAGAAAGACGTCGCCTTCACATGGTTCAGGTAACAAGCCTGTTGGTTCAGGCAACAAGGCTGTTTTAACCTCAATGTGCAGGCACTTGGACACCCAATTCTATTGCTAGATGTAGTGCCTAAACGGAAGCGGAGGAACCTCCCGGTCGCCCGTCGCCATGAGGACATCACCAATAGCGTCGGCAAAGCGCATCGTGACCGGATATCCATCCGCAAAAACCGCGGTGTTAAAGTTCATTTTCGTTAGGGTCATTATATCGCGAAGAACCGTATCCAAGGGGACTTTCGATTGTCCGCATAGTTCCACCCTTAACGGATTGGGTGTCTCCCTTCCCTGATATGTGTTCAAAGCATTGACGAAGCCAGAGGTCCATATCAAACCAACCCTGTTAGTAAGTTTTTGATACGTTCCACGCCGAACCGGTAGGTCCCCGCTTCCAAAGAGCTTGTAATCGTTTGTTCGAGTTATTCGGACCCCGGTAATCTCCGACTTTCCTGCACATGCATCTGCAAAGCCGTTCAGCTCTTGGTCGGAAAAGCGGGTCCGCCCGTGAACAAAAATCTCTCTGGGAACGATACTGTGGATCGACTTGAACGCCTCAATCACCTTCGACATGAGCGTTTCGGCCGCAAACGAGGTTAGGTGAAACTGTTTCGTATCCGGAGAGTACCAAGGTCCTGGTGTTCCTTTGAAAACTATGCCTTCCCCAGAATCCAAAAATAGCTGAGCACCGCAACACGCATGCCGTTTATCCCCGAGTTCATCGTGTTTGAAGATCAGTCCGACGTAGCAAACGCCAGGCCTAGCGGTTGCAACCCGCCAAGGCCTCCCGCCAGCCTTAAAGAAGCTCGCTGTTCCAATGTTCCAAGCGACGTCCGATGGGGACTGCATCCGCCTTGTGAGTGAAGCCGTATTTGACTTCTGATCCACGTCTTCGTCGTCTTCCTCTGGTACGCCATCGATCGGATTCAATGACTGTTGGATCGACGACTCTCGAAATATCTGAGTGACAGATCCGCTTTTAAGAAGTCGCGATTTTAGTTGATGATGGAAATCGGCGTGATGCTCATAAATCTTCGCAGCCTGATTGTCCTCATCGAACAATGATGGTGCAACGCTGCTAAACCGGCGCGCGACTTTCTTGTTAACTGCCGATACGGGGGCGATAGAAATTGCACTCGGAACATGCGCATTTGGTCGACCATATAGATAGACCTCGTCTGGGATAACCACGAACCATATGTCGACGAGAGGATCGTCCTCGCGCGTTGCCTTCTCGATTCCGGTAACGAAGATATCCACGGCCTTGTACACGGCCTGATGACGATCCCTGATTCGGATGGTGTTCAACAAGTCGTTGCGAGAAATTGCTAAAGCGATCGCGGCCGATGGTGGCCATTGGGCTGCAAAAGCGGCTCCAAATCCCGGGAACGCGACTTCTCCCTTTGCGAGTTGCTCCGCTCTTAGCTGTACGGGTTTCTTGAACTTCGCACACCATTGCCGAAAGAGATCAAGGCCCTCGCTAGTCCCGACCACGCCGATCCGAATTTCCTTAGGATTCCGGTCAAACTTTACTGGACCAAATAGCGCTAGCCCCTTGCGAGGATCGAGCACCTTTTGGTCGAAGCCGACGTCAATCGGCGGCTCGTCGATCAGACCAATCATAGATGACAAACCAACGTCAGTAGATGTCAGCTTGCCAGTGACGACTATGCGTTCTGACGGAGAGACAGGAAGATCCCAAGTTTCGTTCCCGTCCGCAAGGAAATGCAAAATAGCCATCAGAAGATCGCGCCAACGGTCATTCCACCAATTTCTGCAGAAGCTTCGGCGAAGCGAGTGCTGTTTACTAATAGAATCAATGGGCCGCACGCCGTCCTCGGTAAAGATAACGTGCGGCTTCAAACGGAGCGAGTGATCTCCAATAACGACTTTCGCCTCTATCCCGAAGTGCCAATAGACTTTCTTTTTTTTGCTCGATCCCACTAAACTACGCTGCCTAGTCTTGCTGTTCGCGTCACGGAGTGAGACACGGTTGTTTGGGTTGAAGCCATTGCTAGGAAACCAACAAAGGTTGTTGTTGGCGAGAACGTAGGGCAAGAGGCCCTTCCGCCGACATGCCTCGTCCCAGGCAGAGCGAGTGAGTGACGTTAGGGCACGGGACAGATCGTGAGGATTGTCTCGTAAGATCTGGCCGATTTCCCTTGCAAGAACTGCTGACGTCACTATCTCGCCAGAGCGTGAAATTGAACCACGCAGCTTCGTTGCCTCTTCGATTTCGTGCAGGGTCGCGAATGAGAATGCCCCCCCAGGCCCGGAGGCCAAAGCGACGAACTCTGGCCCTTGAGTTGATGAGCCCAAGCGCGGGGCGTTATATTTTCTGAGGGCCTTAGGCCACGCCGAAATTCGAATTTGGTTGTGTATCAGCCTGTCCCATTGGGCTGGATTGGGACTCTGACCACGCTCCCCGAATGTTTCAGTCAGACGTCCCAAGTCGCTGGGTACACTTGCAAGGCTTCTTGGCACGTCTGCTGCCTCGAGAGCCGCAAAGATATCCCGGAGGGCAACGTTGAGGTCTCCACTTCCATCGATAATGTTCTTTCGAGCGATGTTTGCCCGAATGTCGCCAAAGGGCAGGTCATCAATGCGCACGGGGATGACAAAGCCATCCAACTTCATGCGTCTCTCCACCGAAACCGCGATATTAATTTCGTCGAGGACACCGGGCTTCTGGTGACCCTTCTCGGAAAGAAGGACGACGACCCTAGCTGCCCGATGTCGAATAATGTCCTCAATCGTGTCCCAGAAAAGCTCGCCGCCCACCAACCGAGTTATGTCAGTCCAAACCTTGTAACCCAGCAGGACAAGTCTGCTGGCGAACCATCGAGCTATATCGTTGTCTTGTGGATTGGCGTGACTAATAAATACGATGTCCCGCTTATGTTCACTGTGCAAAACCTCCTTTGATATTTGCCAGATGGCAATTCGCCAGCCTCGAGAATCTTGCGCCGGCAACTCGATCGCCACTGCTTCGATAAAAGGCTCCGTCATGTGTTCGGGATCGAGGAAAAAGAGAGCGGGGCCACTCAAACTAGTCGGCCTCACAACAAGATTCTCCATGATGTTTGGTATGAGGAGGCGAGGATTGAAGGCCGTATCGCGCGGTGACTTCGCGCCAAGGTATCCGGCAACGTCGAAGTACGTAATGCCCAGATTCTCAAACAGTGAAAAAACCGCCCTCCTAGACAGCTTTCCTTTGGTAAAATCGGGCACCTGCCGGAGATCAAAAATGTATCTCGGCCTAGCCTCGTGAAGCAGATTCAGAAGAGTCGATGGCTCCATCTCGGAAACTTCAATGAAGCCGAGCGTTTGTCCGTCCGCATCGGAGAATAGGGAATGTTGGCTGCCCGTTCCGTCCCAACTCGGCGTTCGAGATTGCGGCGCCGGCCGATCCGTCGGCTCGACGAGCCGCAGGTACGGTAGCTCTCTTCGCTCTGCGGTCAATCTAAAAGCCCTTCGTAAGCGTTACCTCAAACTCGGCATAACTGGATTTGGAGATGTCATAGGGTGATCCCCATTCGGGCGGTGAAATTTGCATTGATCCTGTAAACTTGTCCTTGAGTTCTCGGTCCTTCTGAAAGGCTCGCCGATACATCCGCGGGGCTACGCCTGTGAAGGGTCGAAAGAGCACTTTGCCACCGCCCTCGCTTGGCGGCTCCCACTTCCCATCAGCATTGTCATTTTGAATCGAATCGCTGTGGAGACTGAATGCCTTGCTCTTCGGATAGGGCTCAATGAACTGAACCTCGTCAACGCCTGCAGATACAATGTGCCGAGCGCAATAGTGGCAAGGGAATGTTGTAACGAACAGGCGGCAACCGACTGTGCTCGCTCCTTTTCTGCCCGCTGCCAGCAGTGCATCCATTTCGGCGTGTACCGCCCGACTAAATTCGAGCAACTCGCCTATCCGACCGGAGCGCAACCTCTGGACCACCGAAGCTTTGTCGCTTTCATTCTTCATTTCTTTAGCAATGTCTTCAAATATTGCCCCCGCTATCGCCTGCTGCTCACGAGTATTACTGCAATATTTATTTCCCATGAAGCATCGGTCATCAACCGATTCGTTGCCAAAATTTTCGCCGTAAACACCTCCGCCAGCCTTTGGGACCTCATTTGATCCAGTTGCGACCACGTTGCCTTTTGCGTCAAGCAAAGCCGCACCCACTTGCCGAGAAAGGCAAGCGCTTCGCATCGCAGCACCAGATGCCTCGAACATGGCGGTTTCATCGATTTTAGGTCGCTCGATTTCATCATGGCTGACGAGCTTAATTAGGCGCGTTAGACCAGCCACGATATCCCAATGCGGATTAGCCTTCCGGTGGTCTTTGTCGAGATATCGGGCTGCGGTGTTGTCCAGAAAGTAATCAGAGAGATGGAATGCGTCGGACACACGTTGCCCATGTTTCTGTCCGGCGTTGGCATCGCGATCCATAAATGCCTCCGCTGCATCGAGGCCAGCGTCACGATACTTCTGGCTTAGCCGTTCCTTCCTCACTGTTTGCTCACAGACAACCCCCACCAGCACAAAGCCATCACCATAGAGATGGCGAAGCAAATTAACTTCAGCAGGATGCCGGATCGAGTCTACGATGAACGCTCTGGGATTTCCGTCGGGAATGACCGGTTCATTGTCGATAGGAGTGACGCCTTGGAATTCAGCTCGACGCGTTCTGATCTCTACGATCGCTCCCCGTGCTACCGCAGCGTGGTCTCGTTTCGTTTCCCGCATCTTGTCGCCGAGGTCTTGAAATCGTTCGACTTCGGCAATGGTGAAGTGGCCAGATCCAGGATATGATTCGCCTTGGCTGTCCGCCCAGCTCTCGATGACTTTTCTGGCCTTTACAATTTCGCATTGATACTTCTTCCCATTGCGATCTTGGCCCAGCAGAACGCTTTTAAGCGTTTCCGCAATGGTACTTGTACCGGAGCCGACGTGCCCGACTATCCCAAAGACGAGTTCTTGAGATGCATACTGTCTGGCAAGCTCTTCCGAACCTAAAGCGTCACTTGCAATGTCCGCAGTCGGACGAGCCTTTATCGCAGCTTTCCCCATGACTTCCCCCCAACAAAGCGCATAAGCACACTATTGCCCATTACTCGACAACGACGAATCCCAGCCCACGCGTCAAGCGACAATACTACATTGTTTCCAGAATAGTGGGGATTATTTCGAAATCTCCCGTGCGCCCTCACCCCACCATCCTGCCCACGACTCCGCCAGGTGCTGCCCTCCCGCGCCTCAACACAGGTGGCCCCGCGGCATTTTCTCTCCGCCGTCCGGGAGGTCGAGCACATAGATGGGATTGCAGATGCCCGGCACGCGCGCACAAGGCGCCGCTCAGCCCTGCCTACTCGCACTGCCGGCGCGGGCCGCCGGAGTAAGGCCGGCAGTTGTTGTCTTCCGGCCGGTAGGAGCGGTAGCGGCTGAAGCAATATTGCACGTGGTCGGGCGGAAGCCAGGCGGCGCCGGCGTCTTGCGACGGAACCTAGCCATCCATCGACCCCGCGTCGTTCGCCTCGACGTAGTCGCCGCCATCGGCGGGGAGTTGCACGGCGCGGTCGGCAGCGCCGGCATTGAGATGGGGCGAGATGCAGGGGCGCAGCTCTCCGCTGTAGGAAGTGTAGTGGTCGTCGCTTGGCCTGTAGGAGTGGCTTCGCGGCGGCTTGTTGCGGGCTGGAATTCAGGTTCCGCCGGGCATGCCGCGCGACTGGCTGGCGGGCACCGGCCACCAACGCCCCCTCAATGCCTCTTGAAATACTGCACCTCGCGTTCGTGCTTCTCGGCGGCCTCGCGGGTATCGAAGGTGCCGAGATTACGGCGCTTGCCGGTCTTTTCGTCCTTCTTGCGCGAATAGAGGCGGTATTTTCCGTCTTTGAGTTTTCTGATCATCTGTGTCTCCTTGGCTAGGGCCGGCGCTTCCCCTCGAGGTTGCGCGCGGCTTGCTCGATCGCCGCCCGGTCGTTTCCCAGCCTGTCGATCAGCTCCTGCGCCTGTTCGCCCGATATGCCGGTGCGCACCGCCAGGGCCTCAACCGTCAAGACGTCGGAGCTCGCGACCTCGCGGGTTTCCGGCAGGGCATCGCCTGCCGTCAGCGGCAGGGCTGCCTCCCTGTCGATCTCGGCCCCGGCCCGGTGCCAGTGCCGCTCGGGATCGCCATGGATCCCGCCTTCACGTTCCCAGATCTGGTATGCGCGCTCACGAATCTTGTCTTCCCGGTCGTCGCCCATGTTGATTTCTCCTTTGGGTATCGGATGAACGCCGTGCCAACCCGAACGATCCAAGAAATCTGCGTGATCGTTGGGTGGGGTCGCACAAGGCGCCATGCACTGCGGCCGCCAGCCACCGCGGCCCGCGCTACTCGCACTGCCGGCGCGGCCCGCCGGAATATGGCTGGTAGGTGTTGTCTTCCGGTCGATATGACCGGTAGCGGCTGAAGCAGTATTGCACGTGATCGGATGAGAGCTCGGCGTCGCCGGTTTCGTCCGGCCGCGGGTAGCCCTCCACTGACGATGTATCGGTCGCCTCGACGTAGCTGCCGTCATCGGTGATGTCGAGATAGGGCGAGATGCAGGGGCGCTGTTGCCCGCTGTAGGAGGTGTAACGGTTGTCGTCGGGCCTGTAGGAGCGGTAGCGGCTTGCGCACCATTCGACATGGGCGACGGGTAGCGTCTGCCGCTCTTCCACCGCCGGTTTGATAGAGCCGGTGGTGTCGGGTGTCGAAGCTGCGGCCGTATCGGCGGGTCTCGCGGTGCGATCAACTTCCGAGGTGCGAACGGGAACCGGGCGGGCCGGGAGGCGCTCGAGGCGCTGCGAGGCCGGGTTTACCGGGCGCGGATCCTTGGCCCACAGTTCGGCGACGCTGGAGACCGGGGCGGCCGGCGGTACCGGCTTGGCTATCAATAGCCAGGTGGCGAAGGCGAGACCGCTGGCGAATACGGCGAGCGTCAGCACGAAGCCGCCAAAGATTGCGAACAAAGCTTTCATGCCGCGCTCCTTTGCCTCCCGGTTAAGGAAATGCCGGGGCGGGGAATCCGGTTCCAGGAAAGAGCGTAGTGCAGGGCACTCGAAGGAAGGCCCATCTCCGTCTCGGCTTCGCCGAGACACCTCTCCCCGCTTCGCGGGACGCGGGATCCAAGCCCTCTTAGGCGGCTTTCAGTGCAGCCCGAATTCGCGCAGTAGTTCTTCGCGGTAGCGTACGAAGCGGCTTTCGCTGCGCTCGCGCGGGCGGGGCAGGTCGATGTCGATCAGCCGCGCCGCGCCGCCTTTCTCCTTGGGCAGGATCAGCACCCTGTCGGCGAGGTAGAGCGCTTCCTCGAGGTCGTGCGTCACCATCACCATGGTGACGTTCTCCTCGCTCCAGATGCGCGCCAGTTCCTCCTGCATGCCGATCTTGGTCATCGCGTCGAGCGCGCCCAGCGGCTCGTCAAGCAGCAGGATCTCGGGCTGCACGGTCAGGGCGCGGGCAATGCCGACGCGCTGCGCCATGCCGCCCGACAGCTGCCTTGGAAACGCATCGCCGAATTCGGCGAGGCCGACGAGCGCGATATAGAAGCGCGCCCGTTCCTCGGCCTCGGCCTTCGGCACGCCGCGCACTTCGAGGCCGAAGGCGACGTTGCCGAGCACCGTCAGCCAGGGCAGCAGGCGCGGCTCCTGGAAAATCACCGCGCGCTCGGCGCCGACGCCGTGCACCGGCTTGCCGTCAATGGCGACGCCGCCGCTGTCGGCCGCCTCCAGTCCGGCCAGGATGCGCAGCAGCGTGGTCTTGCCCGATCCGCTGGCGCCGACGATGACCAGGCATTCACCCGAGCGGATGTCGAGATTGAGGGTCCTCAGCACCGCAAGCGAACGCCCGCCGATGCTGAACGATTTGGACAGGTCGCGTATGCTGACCTCACCGCCGCTTGTGCCGCTCATCGCGCTCATCTCCCAGCTGATTGCCTTGCCGGTTGGCCTTCTCAGTTGGTCTTGGTTTCGCCGGGCCGGTAGAGGATATCTGCTGCCTTCAGCTTACCCTTTGGCAGGCGGCCGTCGCGCTCGAGCACGCTGACCCAGAAGTCGATGTCGCGGTCCGTCGCCTTGGCCCCCTGGCGCAGCCCGAAGCCGGTCCAGTAGCGCGCCAGCTCGCCGTTCTCGCCGCGCTTGTCGAGGATGTTTGCCAGCACCTTGCGCGCTTCGTCGGGGTTCTGCAGCGACCAGTCGGAGGCGCGCGCCGATTGCTCAACGAAGTTGCGGGCGGCGTCCGGATGCGCGGCGATGAAGTCGCGCCTGAGCACGACGAAGCCGCCGGCCAGCTCGCCCAGCACGTCGGTGTCGTTGAACACGCCGCGCACGCCGCCATTGTCGACCAGCGCCCCGGCAAACGTCGCCTGCCAGTAGCCGAGCGCCGCGATGTCGACCTGGCGGGAGCGCAAGGTCTGCTCGAGCTGCGGTCCGGGTACGACAACGAGATTGGCGGCGTCCGGAGACAGGCCGACGCTGTGCAGCGCCTCGCGCACGGTGTAGTCGAGATGGGCGCCGAGCGTGTTGACGGCGATGGTCTTGCCGGCAATGTCGGCGATCGATTTGATCGGGCTGTCGTCCAGCACGTAGAAGACGCTGCGCACCTTGCTGTTGATGCCGTTGCTCGGATAGACGGCGACGAAGTCGTTGCCGCCGGAGATCGAATTGATCACGGCGGCGGTTGCGGCCGAGCCGATATCGACGCTGCCAGAGGCGAGCGCAAACAACGATTCCGGGCCGCCGCCGGAATAGCCGACATTCTCGATCTCGATACCGAGGCCTTTGAAATAGCCGAGCTCGCCGGCCAGCTCATGCGGAGAGATGCTGCCGCGGCTGGCGAGGGAGCGGAAATTGACGGGTGCGGCTTCGGCAAAGGCGAAGCGCGGCAGGCCGGCGGCGAGAAGGCCGGCGGCGAAGGGCGCGCCGGCAAGCAGGGAACGGCGGGAGATTTTCATGGTCCGGGTCTTTCCTGATTTGAGTTCTGGCCTGGTTGAGATTGATAAAGGCGGTGGTCAGTCGACGGCATTGCTCCAGCGGCAGAGCCACCGCTGCAGGCTCATCAGTGCCTGGTTGGCGATCAGGCCGAGGCTGGCGAGGATGACGATTGCCGCAAACATCAGCGGGATCTGGAAGTTGTATTGCGCGTTCATCACCTGGAAGCCGATGCCCTTGTTGGCGCCGATCATTTCGGACGCGATCAACAACAGCAGCGCCGTGGTGGCGCTGAGCCTCAGCCCAACGAAGATCGACGGTACAGCGCCGGGCAGCACGACACGGCGGAAGACGGTGAGCTGCCTGGCGCCATAGACGCGCGCCATCTCCAGCAGTTTCGGATCGACTTGCTTGACGCCGCCGATGGTGTTGAGCAGCAGCGGAAACAGCGTTGCCCAGAAGATGACGAACACCTTGGAGGCTTCGCCGAGCCCAAGCAGCAGGATGAACACCGGATAGAGCGCCAGCGCCGAGGTCTGGCGGAAAACCTGCAGGATGGGATCGAGCGCGGTTTCGACCGTGCGCACCTGACCCATGAACAGGCCAAGCGGGATCGCGACCAGCACGGCGGCCGCGAAGGCGAGACCGGCGCGCTGCAGGCTGATGGCGATGTCGCCGAGTAGAGTGCCGCCGGCCAGCCCCTTCCAAAGTGCCGCGACAATCATGTCGATCGGCGGCAGCACGGCCGTGTTGACCCAGCCGGCGCTGCTCGACACTTGCCACAGTGCGAGGAAAGCGATGAGGACGCCGTAGCGCGACAGGAAGCGAATTCCCGCCCGGCCGCCGAGGCGCAGGAAATCCGTGCCGAGGCTTGTCGTGCTGTCACGCGTGCCGAGGCTGGCGGCCTGTCCGATGTGCTGCAAGGTCATCGTCGTGCCTCTCGCTTCGAGGGTAGTGGGCTTCGTGGAATTATTCGGCGGCCAGCACGGCCGAGCGCGCGGCGGTCCACGGGTTTTCCGGCCGCCTGAGGCCGAGGTTCTCGCGCAGGGTCCTGCCTTCATAGGCGGTGCGGAACAGGCCGCGGCGCTGCAGTTCGGGGATCACCAGCTCGACGAAGTCGTCGAGCCCGCCGGGCAGCCAGGGCGGCAGGATGTTGAAGCCGTCGGCGGCTTCGTTGCCGAACCATTCCTCCAGCTGGTCGGCGACCTGCGTGGCGCTGCCGATGACGGTGTAATGGCCGCGGGCCGTCGCCACCCATTGATAGAGCTGGCGGATGGTGAAGTTGTGCTCGTCGGCAATCTGGCGGATCAGCGCCTGGCGGCTCTTCATGCCTTCGGTTTCCTTGCTTGGCGGCAGCGGGCCGTCGAGCGGATAGCCCCTGATGTCGAGCGTCTGGCCGGCCAGCCCGTTGAGCAGGGCGACGCCGTCTTCGGGCAGGATGAGATCGTTCAGCTGCTGGTATTTGGCGCGCGCTTCTTCTTCGGTGCGGCCGACGAAGGGCGCTACACCCGGCATGATCAGCACCTGCTCGGGATCGCGGCCAACCGCTGTCACGCGGGCTTTGATGTCGCGATAGAATTCCTGCGCCGACGCCAGGTTCTGATGGGCGGTGAAGATGACTTCCGCCGAGGCGGCGGCGAGCTTGCGACCGTCTTCGGATTGTCCCGCCTGCACCACGACCGGGTGCCCCTGCACCGGGCGCGGCACATTGAGCGGACCCTTGACGCTGAAATGCGCGCCCTTGTGGTCGATGTCGTGGAGCTTGTCCTTGTCGTAGAAGCGCCCCGATTTCTTGTCGCGGATGAAGGCGTCGTCCTCCCAGCTGTCCCACAGCGCCTTGACCGTTTCGACATGCTCATGCGCGCGGGCATAGCGCTCGGCGTGGGCAGGCTGCGTATCGCGATTGAAGTTGCGCGCGGTTTCGTCGCCGGCCGAAGTGACGACGTTCCAGCCGGCGCGGCCATTCGACAGATGATCGAGCGAGGCGAATTTGCGGGCGAGCGTGTAGGGCTCCTCATAGGTGGTCGAGGCGGTGGCGATGAAGCCGAGATGCGTGGTGAGCGGCGCCAGCGCTGCAAACAGCGTCACCGGCTCGAAGCCGGCGATCTTGGCGTTGCCGCCTTCGCGGGCGCCGAGGCCGACCGTCAGATTGTCGGCGAGGAAATAGGCATCGAACAGGCCGCGCTCGGCGGTCAGGGCGAGCTGCTTGTGGAACTCGAAACTGGTGGCGCCATCGGCCGGCGCCTCGGGGTGACGCCAGGCGGCGATATGCTGTCCGCCGCCGGGCAGGAAAGCGCCAAGTTTGATTTGCCTGGATTTGGTGGATCTGGTCATCGCGGCGTGCTCCTGGGTGGATCGGGGGGCGAATCTCGGGTCAGTGGTGCGTTCAGGCGGCAAGGCCGACGCCGTAGGGCACCCCGGTCACCCGGCATGCCTCGGCAACCGCTTGCCGGGCGCGGGCGTGGATGGCTTCCGACACCAGCACGCCATTGGCAAAATCCTTCTCGGAGGCGTAGATCGCGGTCGGCACGGTCAGCGCCTCGAAGAAGCCGAACAATGGCCGCAACTGGTGCTCGACGATCAGCGAATGGCGTTCGCCGCCGCCGGTCGCGGCAAGGATGACCGGCTTGCCCCTCAGCGATGACGGGTCGAGCAGGTCGAAGAAGTGCTTGAAAAGCCCGGTATAGCTCCCTTTGAAGGTCGGCGAGCCGGCCACCAGGATGTCGGCGCCCAGCAGCCGTTCGACGATGTTGCGCGCCGCCGGGTCGAGGTCGCCGAGGCGCCTTGCCTGCGGCAGGGACGCGCCGAGATCCTCGATGTCGAAGACGGCGGAGGCCGCACTGATGCTTTCTGCGGCCTGCCCGACAATGTGGCTGATGAACGCCTTGGTCTTCGACGGCCGGGTCAAATTGCCCGACAGCCCTACCACGAGCTTTTTCGACATTCCTGGCTCCCTGTCCAAATGATCTACGTTAAGTCTAGAGAGTTTATAGAATTAAAAGAGCGAGAAAATTTCAAAGGTAGCGCATTGAGCGAACGGAGTTTGCGGAACACCGCCCGTAGTTGGTTCATTCAATGCGGCGTACTGCGCCGGCGCAGCGCATCAACCAGCGGCGCACAGGCCTGCCAGCACCTTGTCCTTCGGGCTGCGGTGAATCAGGTCAATTTGATTCAAATCCGGCTGTGGATATTTGCTTTTGGGTAAATCGAGGCGGTCATCTTGCCGGCCGGCGGGCAACAGGGAGAAGCCGATGACAAGCGACTTTGCCGCCGCACACCTCCATCTTGAACGAGCCAGCCATTATTTGAGCGGCGAGGACGAGACGAGCCGCACGGCTCGTGCGGCTGTGGATCATCTGATCGATGCGATTGTCGCAGTGCAATACAAACGGCCGATGGGCGACGTAGTGGAATTTCCAGGACCGGCAAAGCTGGGACAATCCGCAAGCGGGACGGGTTAACTCAACCGGCGGCGTCCTTTTGTCCTGCCTGATCACATGAACCAGGTTGCCACCAGGCCGATCGTCGCCGAGAAGATGGCGGCGGTCGTTGCCCAACCGAGTATGTTGGTGCTGCGGCTGTTCACCTGGTTGCCCATGATCCTGCGGCTGTTCGTCATCAGCATGATGAGCAGCAGCAAGGGCGGCGTCGAGAAGCCCTGAACTATGCCGGACCAGACCAGCGCCTTCATCGGATTGAAGCCGAGGAAGTTGAGGCCGGCGGCGATCACCGTAAAAAATCCGATGGCGAGATAAAATTTGGGCGCCTCTCGAGCCCGGGCGTGCAGGCTGTTTTTCCAGCCGATGGCTTGTGCCACGTCATAGGCAGCGCCGGTAGTCATGACAGGAACCGCTAGGAAACCGACGCCGATCACGCCTGCGGCGAACAGGACGCTTGCGGCCTGCCCGGCTAGCGGGCGCAGCGCCTCCGCCGCTTGCGCAGCCGTGTCGATATCGTGGTGGCCCGTCTTGTAGAGCGTAGCACCCGTCGACAGAATGATGAAATACATGATGAGATTTGAAAACATCATGCCGATGAGGATGTCCCGGCGAGAGCGACGGAGTTCGCTGTCGGTAGCGCCCTTCCTTTGCCCGAGCGTCGTTCGCCCCTGGGCAATCTCCTCCTCGACCTCCTCATTGGACTGCCACGTGTAGAGATAGGCGGACAGCGTCGTGCCGATAATGGCGACCAGGATCGACAGGAACTCACGGTTGAATTCGATCCGCGGAAGCAGCGTTCCGCGCAGTACGGCCGCGGCGTCCGGCTTGGCCAGAATGGCGGCACCGACATAGGCGAGCAGTGCCAACGCCAGCCACCGAAAGATGTTGCGGATCAAAGTATAGGAGCCGAAGACCTGGAGGGCGAAGATGATGGCGGCGACGAACAGCACGATCAGCGGGATGGGAAGTGGCACGAACATGTTGATTGCGGCCGCCATTCCACCAAGATCCGCCGCTGCCTCGATGGTGTTGCCGACGAGAACACCCAACAGCACCGACCAGAGCAGCCACCGCGGATAGAAGTCCTTGATGACGTGGAACAATCCGCGCCCGGATACCTGGCCAAGCTTCGATGACAGGTAGACGACCACATACATCATCGGCAACGTCACCGGAGCCGTCCAAAGCAGGTCGGGTCCGAAGCGGGCGCCGGCGCTCGCATAGGTGCCTATCGCAGAACAATCGTCGTCGGCTGCCCCGGTTATCAGGCCGAGGCCGAGCGCTCGTCCTATGCCGCCTTTGCCCTCCTTGGGTGGGTGGGAATGGTCAGAACCGGCCTGCCTCATTGCGACCGGACCGGGTTGCGAACGAAAGACGCGGCCTGCCATGCACCAATGGTAAGGATCGGTCGGGGCGCTGGTCTCATTTTTGCTTCCTTCAACAACTTGCCCAAACCCGGCGTGCCATGACTTGTTCCGCGACGACGGGGCAGGGTTTTGCCTCAGGCAAAAAAGTTCGGGTTGACCGCTTCCGAGCTCGAAGCGACTATCCGTTCGAGGCGAAGATCGCAGGAGGAATGCAATGGACGAGCCCGGTCAGTGGCGCCACATGTCGAGCGCGCCAAGGGACGGCAGCAGAATCCTTGTCACGGTTCGGCCGTCCGAACAGGGTCCGGCCGAGGTCGACATGGCTTACTGGGCCCGCGCCGACCAGTTCGGCAGCGAAGGCTGGCGCGCTTCCGATTCGTCGCCAGGACGCATCGTCGAATATGCCGAACCCGAACTGAAGTGCTGGATGCCGCTGCCGTCGGCCAATCTGAGCAAGGGATCGATGCCTAGCCCCTGGGAAGGGGAAGATGTGCCGTTGGTGGATGGCTCGGGGATATGAGGCTAGCGGGAAGGGTGGTCTTGATCGCTGGCGGGACAGCACCCCTCTGGCCTGCCGGCCATCTCCCCCTCAAGGGGCCCTCAGGGGGAGATTGGCCCTCATCGCGGCCTTCGTTAATCTCCGACGCTGTAAGAAGGGCGCGGCCTATTGAAGCTGCCGATCTCCCTCCCGGTTGGCCCGCCTCCTCAGAACAGGAATGCGGCCGTAGCGGGGTTCGGGCCGGTGCGGCCGTCGGGCGAATCCATGCCCCGAATTAGCTCGAGGTCCTTCGCTTCCAGCTCGAAATCGAAGACATCGAAATTGGCGGCGATGCGGTCCTGGTGGATCGACTTTGGAATGACGATCAGCCCTTCCTGAAGATGCCACCTGACGATCGTCTGCGCCACCGACTTGCCGTGTTTCCTGGCGATGCTTTCAAGCGTCGGATCGCTCAACAGCCGGCCGCTGCCCAGCGGGCTCCAACTCTCGATGCGGATGTTGTGCCTGTCGTGGAATTCACGTTTGTCACGCTGCTGGAAGCGGGGGTGGAGCTCGATCTGGTTGACGGTCGGCGTGACGCCGGTCTCGCTGATGATTCGTTCGAGATGGTCCTGGTTGAAGTTCGAAACGCCGATCGACTTGATGCGGCCTGATTGCCTGAGTTCGATCAGCGTCTTCCAGGCCTCGACATATCTGTCCTGGCTGGGTACCGGCCAATGGATCAGGAACAGGTCGATGTGCCCGATGCCGAGCTTGCTCATCGTCCCATCGAAGGCGCGCAAGGCGGCGTCGCGCTGATGCGCGCCGTTGCGCAGTTTCGAGGTGATGAACAACTCGCTTCTCGGCACGCCGGCCGAGCGGATTGCCTGCCCGACACCTTCCTCGTTCTGATAGCCTTCGGCGGTGTCGATCAGCCTGTAGCCGGCCTCGATTCCCCAGCGCACCACCTTGGCGGTGATGGCTGGATCGACCTGCCACACGCCGAGGCCGATTTGCGGAATGGCGGAGCCGTCGTTCAATCTGATTTGTTCAGGTCTATCCAGGGTAATCTGTTCAGGCATGTTCAGGTCCTTCTGCATCATTCCGCCCGGCGCACGCTCTATCTAGTCTGAATGGCCGCCAAAGCCAGTCGATATCAGGAGAATGTGAGGAGACGGACGTGAAGCGCTGATCCTCCGCTTCGGGCCGACAGCTCTCTGTGACCCACGGACTCCAGGGAACTCCATTCAGGACCATCCCGCTGTCGCGGATTCTGTGGTATTCTGTGGACTATCCGAGGAGGCGACTGCGTTGACCAACAGCTTGGAAGCCGAAGGAGCAAGAGACTGGTCGCCCCTGCTGGTCGCGGCAGAACAAGGCGATGCGGATGCGGTTCGATCGGAATTGGCGGCTGGCGCCGACATCAATCAGTCGGACGACGGCGGCTGGTCTGCACTTCACCTTTCAGCCCTCAATGACCGCACAGCGGTGGTCGAGGTGCTGATCGAAGACCCGGAAATTGATGTGAATGCCAGAAACAAGTGGAAGAGCACGCCCTTGAGCCTTGCGTCGGCCAAGGGACATTACGCGTGTATCTCAGGCCTCGTGAGACACCCCCAAATAGAGATCAACGCGCGAGCTGACTACTACGGCAGAACGGCTCTTATCGAGGCGGCGAAGAACGGGCATCTCGAAGTCGTCAAGTTGCTCGTGGAGAATGGCGCGGAAGTAAATCTGACCGACAAGACGGGGAGAAACAACGCGCTCATCGAGGCTATCAAAGGGCGGCACTACGAGATCGCGGAATACCTGCTGGATTCTGGGAAAGTGAGCTTTATCAACAAAGAAATAAGGCTAAACGCCCTGATCTGGGCTGGCAGCTGCCACAACCCTCAGCTTATCGAAAAGCTGGAAGCCGCGATCCACAGTTTCTTCAACGGCAAATAAGGGCCTCGCCCTTACTGTCGCGGGCCGTCCGTATCTCCCGTCACGTCGATGCGCTCGATGGCGCAAACCGCCCTGCGGCGCTTCACATAATTTATTCAACCAAACGGTTGACTATCTCAAAGCGTGCGTCTATATTCAACTACATGGTTGAATTACAAACACCTCAGATGGATGCGGTCTTTCACGCCCTTGGCGACGCCACGCGCCGGCACATGCTTCGCGATCTCGCCGATGGCGAGAAAACGGTAAGCCAGCTGGCGGAGCCCTTCGCGATGTCGCTCGCGGCCGCCTCCAAGCACATCAAGACGCTGGAGAACGCAGGGCTTATTCGTCGAGAGGTGAGGGGCCGCACGCATCTGTGCCGACTAGCCCCCGGACCGCTGGCCAGCGCCCATCAGTGGCTCAGCTTCTACGAGCGCTTCTGGACAGGTCGTCTCGACGTCCTCGAACGCCTTCTTCGCGAAGAGGACGCACGCAAAGCCCAGGATGAGCCCAGGAAATCGCCCAATCCGAAAGAAGGAGACGAGCAATGAACCAGATGAGAAGCATCGACGCCTATGGCGCGCTAAGCGAGCCCGCCACGTTCACCATCCAGCGCCTTTTGCCCGGACCCATCGAGCGCGTCTGGGCTTATCTCACCGAGAGTGACCTGCGCCGGCAGTGGATGGCAGCGGGGCAGATGGAAATGAAGGCGGGCAGTTCGTTCGAATTGGTCTGGCGTAACGACGAGCTGACGGACCCGCCTGGCCAGCGCCCCGCGGGCTTTCCCGAAGAGCATCGGATGGAGGGCCGGATCACCGACCTCGATCCGCCGCGCAAGCTTTCCATCACCTGGGGAAATACCGGCGGCGTCTCCTTCTTGCTGGAGGCGAAGGGTAGCGATGTGCTGCTCACCGTCGTCCATCGCCGCCTGCCGGAACGTGCAATCCAGCTCAACATCACGGCCGGCTGGCACATACACCTCGACCTGCTGGCCGCCCGCCTGGCTGGCAAGACGCCGACCTCGTTCTGGGACGGCTGGAGCCGCCTGCGGGAAGAATACGATCGCCGCCTGCCGGCCTGATGTAACTCGCGGCGTCCATCCCTGAGGTCGCCGCCAGCAACACGAAGCAACGATGAAACGTGCTTGCATCCCGCAAGCCTGATGGAGGAAGTCATGCGCAAATTGATCGCTGGAATGAAAATCTCCGTCGACGGCAAGATGGAGGGGCCCGAGGGTTACGCCGATTGGGTCGGCGCGTGGTCGGACGAATATGGCCTGACGCCGCAAATCGACGCCTGCCTGCTTGGCAGCGTCATGTATGCCGGCTACGAGCGCTACTGGAGCGCCATCCAGAACGAGCCCGACAAGCCGCTGCCGATGACCGGCAAATTGCCGAAGCCGGCCGAGCTCGAATGGGCCCGCTTCGCCGCGCAGACCCCGCATTATGTGCTGTCGAACACAATGACTTCGGCGGCCTGGCCAAAGACGCGCTTCGTGCGGAATTTCGAGGATATCGCTGCGCTGAAACAGCAGCCCGGCAAAGACATCTACCTTATGGGCGGCGCCCAAATTACCGCGAGCCTTATCGATGCCGGGCTGGTCGATGAGCTCAGGCTGATCGTCTATCCGCTGCTCGCCGGTGAAGGAAAGGCGCTGTTTGGGACGGCGAAAAATCGTCGTGGGCTCGAACTGCGCAAAGTGGAGCAGCTTTCGGACGGCCGCGTCGGGCTGGTCTACGGGATCGGCTAACGCAACCACCCTTGGCGGATCTAGCGGCGCCGAAGCGCAGGCCGTCCCGTCACCAGCGGGACAAGCCGGCGCGAGGAGAGCGATGCTTCCTATGCGATGAATGCATCCCGGCTGCCGGCCGGTCAGGCAACGATGCCGCGGCAGGCCCACGCGACATTCGCAAAGGATCTCGGGCCGTCGGGCCGGCCGGCCTCATAGGCGTCGCGCATGGCGGCGTCGACGCGCGCCCGCTCTTCTGGATCGAGCGTGGCCACATACTTGCCGAGCGGCCCTTCGCCGGCGGCTATCGGCGCCCAGTAATCGTCGAAGTTTTGATAGTCCATGCGGATCATCAGCTCGGTCTCCGTAACGTCGCGGAGACCCTGCTCGACAAAGGCCCGTTTCATTTCACCCGGCTGCATCATCGGCTGCGTGCAATAGCGGGCGCGCAGCTGGCGTCCGCCTTCGCTGAGCACCGCCACCGTGTCGATCATCATGCGCATCCCCGGCATGCCGCCGAGATGGTCCCATACCGTCGCCGCGACCACGCCGCCCGGCCCCACGACGCGGCGCATCTGCGCGACTGCCTTGCCGGCTTCGGGCACGAAATGGAGCACGAGCAGGGCCAGGGCACGGTCGAACGCGCCGTCCTCAAAGGGCAGGGCGCAGGCATCCGCCTGATGGATTTTTATCCGCGGATCGGAGTTGCGCCGGATTGCCTCCTCGACAAAAACGCCTGAAAAGTCGATCGCGGCGACCTCACGGAGGTCAGCGGCCTTGACGAGCGCGAAGGTCAGGCTGCCGGTGCCGCAACCGACGTCGAGGATCTTTTCGCCGTCTTTAAGGCCCGCAAAGTCGATGAACAGCGGCGCGAGCCTTTGGCTCCAGCGGCCCATGAGCTGCTCATAGCCGGCAGCATGGTGAACATTGAAACTTGAAGTCATCGAAGCCTCCTCCCAAAGCCGTATGCTAGACTTCGGCGGCCACTGACGAAAGCCATTTTTGGCGCGTGTTGATTCGGTCACCCGGGCCGCGCGAAGACATCGCCAGCCGGATTTGATGGCGCCGGACAGCCAGCCTCCGTGGCCTTGACCACCTAATTGGCGGGCAACCCGCGGCGCTTCCATTCACTGCGCGGCACCGGATTTCCAACACGGAAGGCGAACGACACGACTTTCGTTGCGTCCGGATCGACCTCACAACGAAAGCTCAGATCGTACCACTGCCCGTTTGCGGGGAACGGCGCACTGGCGACGTTCATGACCGTGCCGGCCTTCAGCCGATACTCAAGCAAGCTGTCTGGGAAATAGGGGGGCGACGCGTGCACCAATTGCTGTGCGAGCTCCGTGTTGCAGAGCTGACCGATTCGTACGGCGCGCGGCACGTTTTTCATGGCGGTTGTCGCGATCGGATCATCGGTTGCTGCTTGCGAGAACAATCTTTTCGCTTCTTCAAGCTTCAACGGCTTTTGCACGTTAGCGACATCCGCTGGCTTGGGCTTCGGCGGCTGTGATGCGCCAGGCGGCGGAGCCTGGTCGTTCCCGTCGACCGCAGTCACGGCAGGTGGCTGTGCAAGATCCTGGTTATTGGGATCTTGCGGCGCTGGCGGTTGTTCCGAACCATCCTCCGCACTGTTGCCGTCCAGAGACTTGCGCGGACCGGCGTCCTTCTCACCGAATTGGAAGACAGGTCTCTGCGCCGCGACCTCACGGCTCGCCGTCGGCTCGACCTTTGCTTCCGGCGGCTTTTCCGGCTTGGGCGGTTCAGCGGGAGACGGAGGTTTGGTTTTTTCCGGCGGTTTAGGCGGCGGCACGATATCCACCGCAATGGCCTGCTCCTTCCCTGGCTGCGACAGCGTTGCCGGCAGTCCGAACAACAAAAACGCGACGATGAGCAGATGCAGGGCAATCGAAGTGGGCAAGGCCCACCCGAATACCCGGCGCTGATCCCGTATGTCGTTTCTCATCGTGGCCGGTGTGTGGAATGAAATATTGGCGGCATCAAGCATCGATGCCGCCAGACGTCGAAATAACCCGTTGCGAATCGAAAGTCGGCGGCTGCAATACGGCGCGCCATCCAATCGTGTGGCGTCTGCGTCCGCGCAGGGGACCGGGCCAGCAGCGCATGCAGCAAGTCGTCATTTCAGGCGGCTAGCAGGCACGCCCTGTCGGCACGGTGTCGCCGGTTGAAATCACAGGGAAACCGATAGCCCGCCGTCAACGGCCAGCACGTGCCCGTTGACGTAAGCGGCAGCGTCGGAGGCGAGAAACACCACCGCTCCGCCGAGTTCCTCAGGCTGGGCCCAGCGGCCCGCGGGGGTTCGTGCCTCGACCCATTTGGTGAAGGCCTCGTCGTGCATAAGTGCGGTGTTGAGCTCGGTGGCGAAATAGCCTGGGGCGATCGCGTTGACGGTGATGCCGTGGCGGCCCAGCTCAGCGGCAGTGGAGCGTGTCAGCCCGTGCAGCCCCGCCTTTGCCGCCACATAGGCGTGAATGGTGGGACGGCCAAGGATCGCTGCGACCGATCCGGTGTTTATTATGCGCCCGAACTTGTTTGGCAGCATCAGGCGCACCGCGTCGCGCATCATGCGGAAGCAAGCCGACAGATTGACGGCAACCACGTGGTCGAAATCCTCGTCCTGCCATTCGACTAGCGGTTTACGATGCTGGATGCCGGCGTTGTTGACCAGAATGTCGAGGCGGCCGTGGCGTTCGACGATTCCTTCGAGCGACGCCCTTGAGATCGCCGCGTCGGTGACATCGAACGGCAGGGCTTCTGCACCGATCCTGTCCGCCGCGGCGGAAAGGGCGGCCACGTCGCGGGCGTTGACGACCACCGTCGCGCCGTTTTCCGCAAGTGCCTTGGCCATGGCAAAACCAAGACCACGCGAGGCACCCGTGACCAATGCGACACGGCCCTTGAGCGAGAACAATTCCGGCATTGAGATCCCCTATGGAAAAGGGCGGGAGTTTCCTCCCGCCCAAAAGCACTATTTGGCGACGCAGGTGTCGGCTGTCTCCGGAGTGCAGACATCGAGGCCCGTGTAGGTCGGGTCGGCCGGCGGAGCCTTGCCGTCCTTCATGTCCTTCAGCGCCATCATCGTCTTGTAGCCCATCTCGAACGGCCGCTGGCCGACTTGGCCAAGCGAGAAACCTTCCTTCATCTGGTCGATCTGTACCGGAAGCGTGTCGGCGACGACAAGGGCCAGGGCCTTCGAGGCGATCTTGTCCTTGTACGGTGCGACGGCGGCGCGGTTGGCATCAGGAATGAACTGCGGGAAGCCACCGGTTGGGACAAACGCGTCGAGGTTCGGGTTTTTCGCCATGATATCCTCGAACTGTTGCACCGAAAGCGGGAAATCATCGTTGGTGTAGAGCGGACAGCCTTCGATCTCGGTCCAGCCGTTCTGGCCTGTCAGCCGATCCCCGGGCGAGGCTGCCGATTTGGTGCCCGAAAGCGTATCGCGAATGCCCTGCATGCGCTCGTTGTGGTTGGCCGCCGCGGCGCCGCCGGACTGGATGCAGATCGTGCCGCCTTTGGGCTTGATCTGCATGACAAGCTTGGCGAGGTTCACGCCGATCTCGTAATTGTGGGTGCCGATGTAGGCAACGCGCAGATCCTTGTTTTCGGGCAGGAGATCGGAGTCCCAGGTGAGGACCGGGATACCGGCCTCCTTGGCGGCCTGCAGCGCAACCGCCATCGCCGCGGCGTTCGAAGGCGACACGGCGATGCCGTCCACCTTCTTGGCCACGAGGTCCTGCACGATCTGCACCTGCTCGTCGCCGCCGCCATGTTCGCCGGGACCGATATACATGCACTCCACAGCGCCCTTGGATTCGGCCTCGGCCTTCTTGCAGCCGTCGCGTGCCTGGTCGAAGAAAGGATTGTTCATGTTCTTCGGCACCAGGGCGAAGGTGTATTTCGCCTGGGCGCCGGAAACGGCGAGCACCATTGCGCCAAGCGCGACGGCGGCCGTGAGCAGATGTTTTTTCATGTGACGTTCTCCTCCTTGGTGTGATGTCCCGCAAGCCTCCCGCCGGCGGGTTTCTAGCGGCGTTTTTTGGGCATCAAGACTGCCAGCGACGCGGCGAGAATCGATTTGCCGCCGGTTTGCATGCCCAAGAGAACCGCAAGAACGATGAAGGCGCCGACGAAGGCACCCTGCCAGTTTGAATCGATGCCGGCCATCAGCAGCGCGTTCCTGATCACCTCGAGGAAGGCGGAACCGATGATCGCACCGAAGGCCGTGCCGGCGCCGCCCATGAGGCTGGCGCCGCCAATGACTGTCGCGGCGATAACGCGCAGCTCATAGCCTTGGCCCATGGCATTGATAGCCGAGCCGTTATAGCCGAGGAGCAGGAGCGAGGCGAGCGCGGCGGTGAAAGCCGAGAAGACATAGGCCTGGAATTTGATCCAGTTGACCGGAACGCCGGTGAGCCGTGCCGCCTCCTCATTGCCGCCGATGGCGAAGAGATGCCGGGCCCAGGCAGTGAAGTTAAACACGAAGCCGACAATCAGGGCCAGGACCACCATGGTCCAGAATTGTGACGACAGCTCTGGTATCCAATGCGGTGCCCAGTCGTCCAGACCATGCCGCGGCCATTTCCACTGACCGATTGCCTTTACGATCGGGGCATCGGGCCCGAACTGGTAGAGCATCTGGTTGGCCGAGAATACGACCGCCAGCGAGCGCGCGACGGACAGCATGCCGAGGGTGACCACAAAGGACGGCATCCCGACATAGGCGACAAAGAATCCATTGACCGCGCCACACGCCAGACCGGAGAAAAGGCCCATGGCGAAGGCGACGTACCAGGGATAATGCCAGGTGAGGAACAGGCCGGCGACGATGACCACGAGACCCATGACGGAGCCGACCGACAGATCTATACCGCCGGTGATGATGACGATCGTCATGCCAAGTGCCATGATGCCGAAAGGTGCGAAATTGCGCGTCACATTGGCGACGTTTTCAGAAGTGCCGAAGCTCGGCTCCATCGCAGTCATCAACATGACGAGCGCGATGAGCGCGATCGTCACCCAGAAGGGCTGACTTGAAATCACACGTTGGAGAACTGTTTTTTCTTTGGTCGGAACGAAATCCGACATGGCCGGCCGGCCATGTTCTTCGACTGAGCCCTGAACGCCAACTGACTCCTGAACACTATTCGCCACGGATGGCCCCCGTTATCAGTCCAGTGATTTCCTCGGGCGATGTTTTGTCGGCTGGCTTGTCGGCAACTTTCGAGCCCCGCCTGAGGACGATAATACGATCTGCCACGGCGAACACATCAGGCATTCGGTGACTGATCAGCATGACGCCGACTCCTTGTGCTTTGAGGCGTCGGATCAGTTCGAGTACTTCCGCCACCTGGCGCACTGAGATGGCGGCCGTTGGTTCGTCCATCAGCACCAGCTTGGCATTTGAAAGCCGGGTCCGCGCGATGGCGACCGCCTGGCGCTGCCCACCCGACATCTTCCTGACGAGGTCGCGCGGCCGGGTTTCCGATTTGAGTTCCTTGAACAGCGCTGCCGAGCGATCGATCATCGCCTGCTTGTCAAGAATCCTGATCGGCCAGAAGCCTTTCTTGATCTCACGCCCCAGAAAGACGTTCTGCGCGGCCGTCAAGTTATCGGCGAGCGCCAGGTCCTGATAAACAACTTCGATCCCTTTGGCGCGGGCCTGCACAGGCTGGTGGAAGTGGCACACCTCGCCCTCGACTACAATTTCGCCGTCGCTCGGAGGAAAATTCCCGGCCACCGTCTTGACTATCGTCGACTTGCCGGCGCCGTTATCCCCCATGAGACCAACGACTTCGCCTCGCTCCACCTGGAAGCTGACGTCGGTCAGGGCCTGTATAGCCCCGAAATTCTTGGAGACGTGGCGAACCTCAAGCACCGGCATCGCGGTCCTCCCGGGACAACATTTGTCGGTCTTGTCCCTGGTCTATTCACAGCAGCTAATCAGCGAAACGTATTCAACACAATCATTTATTAGGTCAGGCCTCTCGGCAGTGACACGCGTCGTCTTAGGCCGTGACCTTGTAGCTGCTGCAGAACACCGAGGCGCTCGGCCGGTCCTTAAGACAATTACCAGGCGATTCTCAGGCTTGCGCCGCTTGATATTCGTTTCGGGTGAAATGAGTGGCATTTTGCGAGCGGTGCCAACGCCTCGGGTATGGAGCGCCGCAGAACACGGCTTTACGTCATTCAAACACACGAGGACAGTGGCCAAGCCTGTCCCTAGCCTGCGTCGGCCAGAGCGCACGTCAGGAGATGAACCCGTATTCGGGGAGGCGAGGTCAAGTGTTGAAAGTCCGCTCCTTAACGGCGCTGCGCGAGAGGGATATTCGGTCATGAATTTCAAAGGTTTGATCAAGCGTGCCGAGACTGTGGAGAGAGCGTTCAAGGAGCTCGAAACCGATTTGGCGGATGCGTTTAGCGAATGTCTCAACGTGGACGATCAGCCGCCGCTGAACGACGTCACTGTGCCGGATGATGAGACGGTATCGGATGAGAATCTCGGGGCAACGGATGACAGCTCGCAGATCGAGGCCAATGCGGACGCCTTCGAGACGGCACGACGGCTGTCCCCCCATACGCAAACCCGGCTGGCTGCCTTAAGCGCGGTCGATGGGCTCTTTCACGACGCGCAGGAGTATCTGGGGGAGATCAATGCGAAACTGTCGGAGATCGCGACCTCGCATCATCTGACGGGCGAATTTCTAAAACTGCTCCACGGCGACATTCTTCGCGCCAACGAATTGGAGCTGGCAAATACCGGCCTGACCGCGCAGCAAAGGGTGCTGTCCGAACAGCTCCACGATGCAACCAGAAAGCAGCGCGAGCGCGACAGCGCTATCGAGGCCCTGCAGCAGCACGAGGCGAGCCTGGTCGAGGACAAGGAAGCACTTCGCGGCGCGCTGGCTGCGGCAAGGCTGGAACTCGTCGTGGCAGGCAATGCGAGCGCAAAACGCGAGGCCGAGTTTGGCGAGCTTGTCAAAACACTCTCGGCCAGAGCCGTCGAGGCCAACAGACGCTCGCGCGAGAACGAAATGCTGCGGGAGAAACATGTCAGCCTATCGGTCGACCTCGACAAGGCGCTGAAACGGGAGGCCGAGGCCCGCCACAGGCTGGACGAACTCTCGACTGTCCATGCCAATGATGCCGCGCAGGTTTCGGAACTGCTGGCCGCGCTTGGCAAGAGCGAGAAAGAGGAGATGCGGCTGCAGAAATCGCTCGATATGGCGCAGGCGAAGCTATCGGAAATAACGGAAGCAGCCCGCCTCAGGGACGGTGACAGGGAAGCCGAGCTTGCACGCAGTGTCGCGGAGATGACCGGCCTGCGTTCTGAAATCGAGGACCTTCGATCGCGGCTGGAGGCCGCCTCCAACCAGAACAGCGAAGCCGCCAGTGAGATCGCCAGGCTCAAGGCCCAAGAGAGCGACGCGGTGGCCGAAAAGCAAATTATCGAGCAAAAATTGTCTGCTCTCATGAAAGAGAGCGAAAACGACAAGATGAACCTTTCCGCAATCAGCGCAAATTTTTCGCAGCTTTCTCTGCAACAGGCATCCGAACAGATACAGTTCGACGTCCAGAGGCAGGAATGCGAGGATCTGCGAGCCGAAGTCGCGTCGCTTCAAGCCCGGGTCAAGGAACTGTTGCCCTATGAGCGGCTCCACAAGGTCACCAACGCCAGACCGCGTGAAGACGGCGTGGTCGAGATCACCGCCGCGGTGGCGGAGAAGGCCCGCGCCGGCAGGCGGCGCCTCCGCCTGCGCGCTGCATCCTAGCTCAGGCGCGGCTGTCTGAATTTCGACTGGTGTGATGCGGACATCCGTCAATGGATGGCGGGTCGAGGGTGAGGCTGGCCTTCCCTGCGTCGGCCTGCAATAGTGCACGCCGGTGAAGCGGAGGGGCTGAGCATGCGGCTGTTCACAAACCGGAATCACCTCCGGTGGAGGAGGTTGGCTTTCATCGCAATCATGACGCTTTTGCCGAAGGCGGCGTCGGCCGAAACCATCCCACCCGACAGGATCGCCGCAGCTCTGTCGAAGCTCGAATTGCTTGCCGAAGGCGTCGTCGCGGATGGTAGCGTGCCCGGTCTGGCCATCGGCGTCGTGCACGGCGACGAGGTGATCTTCCTCAAGGGGTTCGGGCATCGCGAAGCCGGAAAACCGGAGATCGTCGATGCTGACACGGTCTTCCAGATTGCCTCGCTCTCCAAGCCGGTCTCCGCCACCGTCGTGGCGGCGCTGGTCAGCGACGGGATCGCTTCGTGGGATTCCAAGATCGCCGACCTCGATCCGGCTTTCCGGCTCGCTCAGCCCTATCCGACCAGCGAACTCACGGTCCGCGACCTGTTTGCGCACCGCAGCGGGCTTCCCGGCACCGCCGGCGACGACCTCGAGGACATCGGCTATGACCGCGCGGAGATCCTGCGCCGCCTGCGGCTCGTGTCGCCGTCATCCAGCTTTCGTGCGGGCTATTCCTACAGCAATTTCGGACTGACCGAGGGTGCCGTCGCGGCCGCGAAGCCGACGGGCAAATCATGGGAAGAGGTCGCCGAAGAGAAGCTCTACCGACCGCTTGGAATGGCCTCGACCAGCTCCCGTCATTCGGACTTCATCAAGCACGCCAACCGCGCCGAGCTCCACGCCAAAATCGATGGCGCGTGGACCGCCAAGGTCCAGCGCTATCCGGATGCGCAGGCGCCAGCAGGCGGCGTCAGTTCCACCGCACGCGACCTCTCGCAATGGATGCGCCTTGTGCTCGGCAACGGGGCCTACGCCGGCAAGAGACTCATTGCCGCCGATGCGCTGGACCAGACACATATTCCCTTGATGGTTCGCGGCAAGAACCCCGTCTCCGGAGGCGAGGCCTTCTACGGCCTCGGCTGGAATGTCGAATTCGGCCGGCACGGACCGATCTGGGGTCATGCGGGCGCCTTCAGCGCCGGCGCCCGCAGTCTGGTGATGCTCTTTCCCGAGGAGAAGCTTGGCATCGTCGTCATCGCCAACGCCTTTCCGACAGGCGTGCCGGAGGGACTGTCCGACAGCTTCGCCGATCTCGTCTTCGACGGAACGCTGGGAAAGGATAAGGTAAAGGCTTGGAATAATATCTATGCAGGCATGTTCGGCCCGGTGATTGCGGCGGCCAAGGCTACCTATGCCGCGCCGCCCTCTCCAGCAAGTCCGGCGGCGCCGGCCAGCGCCTATGCGGGCCGTTACTTCAACGACTTCATCGGCGATGCTATTGTGTCAGGCGAAGGAGACGCTCTTGTCCTCAAGGTCGGGCCTGCCGGTGCGCGGTCCTATCCACTGAAGCATTTCAACCGCGACCTCTTCGTGACCTTCCCCGATGCCGAGATGCCGGACAGGCCTTCGGCCGTCAGCTTTGCCCTCGGCCCCGACGGCAAGGCGTCGGCCATGACCGTCGAATTTCTCGACGACAATCATCTCGGCACGCTGCAACGCGTGGGGGATTAGCCGCCGCGGGGCGGGCGATGCTTGCCGGTTCAGGATGCCGGGCCGAACTGGAGCAATTTGAAGCAATCGCCGCTTCCCGACTTCAACTGCGTCAGGAAGCCTTTCGACCGATCGATCCATTCCTGGTGCGACTTGGCATCGGCTTCGATCTCATTGGCGGGTGCAAGCTTGACGAAGTCGCGCCCCTTGCTGAAAAGCCAGCACGCGCGGCCGAGAAACCGCCTGCTGCGCTGGCGCAGGAGGTCGGCATCATAAAACACGTCGAGCACCTCCTGCTTGATCTTCCGCTCCTTTTCGGGATTGGCGATCGCAACCTCGATAGGCTCGCCGCCGATCGCATCCTGCAGGTCCTTGTAATCAAGGGCGATCTGGGTGGTGGCATATTTGATGTCGCTCTCGTCCCGGACGATGTTGAACCATAGCGTTGGGTTGAGCTCGTTGACGACGAACGATGCCTCGAAATCGCGCGACAGATTCAGGATATCGAACCCCTGAACATCGACGTCGCGCTCGACCAGAAGGATCTGGGAAACCTGCTTGGCGAGCGCCGTTCCGTGGGCGCTGACAGCGGCGTTGTCACCGCCGTGTTCCGGACTGACATAAGCACCACCATCATCCAGCAGCGCGTCGAATTCGCCGAGGGCCTCCACGACAGCGCTGCCGCGGGCAACACGCGCCGCCAGTTTGGCGAGAACCTGCTGGAGCTCCGCTTCGCGTTTGCGCTGGTCCTGATAATTCTGCTGGAAAAAGAAGATGAACAGGGACACGCCAATCCCGATCATGATCACGCCCAGCTGCGAAAAGATGTTGCGATAATATTCCAGCAGTTTTTCACGATGGCGTACGTCGTCACGTACGCTGTGCGCCACGCGAAGATTGACGATCAGCGAAAGGATCAGGAGCCCGGCACCGACCAGGATCAGGCCGCCGATCAGGAGGTAGCCATGCCGTGAGTTGAAGTCCATTCCCTTGCCGCGCCCCCGAAACCCCAGACAGCGCAGACTAATACCATTTCCACCTCAACACCTACGATCATCCCCACCATTCTGCCACTGTTCTTACAGCCAGGACTACGCTCGCCATCCGCCTCGTTTCGTAGCGGTCTTCTCGCAGCGGATTCAGGCCGCGTGCTTGGAACCAATGACGGGCGAGACTGTTCAGCTATGACTTTGATACGGCGCCGACGTGCCCGGCCGGCTGGGCATGCGGCGATCTTGAGGAGTTCTCATCATGAAGATTTCGTCCAGATTTCGTTCAGTCGCGGTTGCCGTCATAACTGCGGCGGCAGTTAGCTTTACCAGTGTCGCACATGCCGACAGCGGTACGATCCGCTTCGCCATCTACAAGGCGGCCTTCTTCATCGGCGGCGCTGGAGGCGAGGGCACACTGACCTTCCATGGCCGCCGGTATCCCATCTCGGTCGGCGGCATCTCGGGCGGCCTCGCCTTCGGTGCCTCCAAGACCTATTTCAAAGGTACCGTGCGCCACATACGGCGCGCCCGGGATGTGACGGGGGTTTACGGCGCAGCGGGCGGTGGCGGCGCGCTCGGCAAAGGAGCCCAGGTGATCGTCATGACCAACGACAAGGGTGCCCAACTCGAACTCACAGGCAGGCAGGTAGGTCTGCAAGTCAATGCCGATCTCAGCGGTATGAGCATCTCGCTGAAATAAGGACAGTCACTGCATTCGCTATTCCTTGGATGGGCCGGATTTGGCCGCTCCAAACCGCAGCCCATCCATCAGCAGCGACACCAATCGGCGCGAGCGGTCGCGCCAGTCCTTGGTGTCCGGGGCCGAATAGATGCCGCCCAGCGCATGCAGCACATCGGAGGCATCGACGTCGCTGCGGATCGAGCCGTCGGCGACCGCGGCATCGATCAGCCGCCGCAAGGCGAGCGTCACCCTGCCCGAAACGTCGGAGAACAGGGTGGAGTTGGTCGTGAGCAGGATGCGCAGGCTTGTCGACAGCCCGCGCTTGGTGGCGATGTAGTCGACGAAGCGCTGCATCCATTGTTCAAGCGCCACGTCGGGCGCATGATCGTGGGCGAGTTCGTCGGCCGCCTGGCACAGCCCTTCCACTTCGCGCCGATAAACCACCTCGACCAGATGCTCGCGGGTTGGGAAATGCCGGTAGAGCGTGCCGATGCCGACGCCGGCCTGGCGCGCAATCTCCTCCAGCGAGGCGTCGACGCCATGCGCGGCAAAGGCCTTTGCCGCGACCTCGACCAGCGCGTCGCGGTTGCGCTGCGCGTCGGCGCGCAGCGGTTTTGCAACGGCGGCTTCGGTTTTGTCTCCAGGTATGACGGGCGGCTCCGCGGCCAATTTCTTCTCCAGTGCTGATCCGAAGCATAATCGGATAGGCAGGCCCGTTTCAAGAACGCAGACTGTTCCACCTTCGTTACGTCTCCGACAAATATAATCGCAAGTAACTATAATCACAGGATCGAGTTTGGGCCGGCGTTCCGGCAGGCGAGGCATCTTGCCCGCCTCCGGTGCACGGCCGGTGGATGACGACGGAGGATATTTCCTCACGGCCCGCACTCCTCATCTGTTCGGCCGATGCCGTGGGGCAAAAATGAGCCCAGGTTGAGCGCGATCCCCTCAGGATCATTGGACTGTCCTGCCCCTACAGACAGTCCAGAGAGCACCACCGGCTTGGGCCGGTGGTGCTTTTTTGTCTTCTGGCATGGCGGCTGCTGCCCGCCCCCAATTTTCTCCAATCTCGATCAATTTCGATCCGGGGCTTGAACAGGGCGGAGCACGCTCCTAGTTAATAAACGGAGGCGCCTCCGATTTGTGGCGCCTTTATCATGTAATCACGGGATCGGGTATGTCACGTCTTTCGACCTCGCAAGCCGCGGCCCTCCCGGAGGTCGCATCAAGTCAAGCGGACCCCCGCTGCCCTGCCGGGCATCTCCCCGCAAGGGGAGGTTAGCCTCACCTAGCCATAAGCTGACCTTGCCGCTCGCCGGCCGGGCGCCAGATCATCCCCTCCCGCGTCAAGCAATTGGAGCCAGACGCCCCATGACAAGCAAAACCCGAACTCCAATCCAACTTCAAATCAACGGACATCGACATGAGCTCGAGGCCGAGCCGCGTGTTACCCTGCTCGACGCCTTGCGCGATCATCTCGGCCTGACCGGCACCAAGAAGGGCTGCGACCAGGGCCAGTGCGGCGCCTGCACGGTCCATATCGACGCGCCTTCCTCGAACAGGATGCCTTCCAGTGCGGCTATTGCACGCCGGGCCAGATCATGTCGGCGGTCGCCTGCATTCGCGAAGGCCATGCCGGCTCCGATGAAGAGATCCGCGAATACATGGCCGGCAATCTCTGCCGTTGCGGCGCATATCCGCATATCGTCGCCGCCGTGCGCCAGGCAGCCGTGGAGGCCACATCATGAGGGACTTTTCGTATCTCCGTGCCGGCTCGGTCGACGCAGCGCGTGAGGCAGCAGCACTGCCGGGCGCCATGCTGCTCGCCGGCGGCACGACGCTTGTCGATCTCGCCAAATGCGGCGTTGCCGAACCCGAGACCGTGGTCGACATCACCCATCTCACCGGACTGGACACGATCGTGATCGATGACCGGGGCGCCATGGTCGGGGCGCTGGCCAGGATGAGCACCCTGGCCGACCATGCCGGCATCAAGAGCGGGTTCCCTGCCGTCTCAGAGGCGCTGTGGCAGGCGGCATCGGCGCAGCTGCGCAACATGGCGACGATCGGCGGCAATTTGATGCAGCGTACACGCTGCCCCTATTTCCGCGATCCGTCGAATTTCCCCGCCTGCAACAAGCGCTCGCCCGGCAGCGGCTGCTCGGCGATCGGCGGCGTCACCCGCAGCCATGCCGTGCTCGGCACCAGCGAGGCCTGCATCGCCACCTATCCCGGCGACCTGGCGGTTGCACTCGTCGCTTTCGACGCAATCGTCCATCTCGGTGACCGCCAAATCGCCGTCGATAACTTTTTTCTGCTGCCGGGCAGCACGCCCGACAACGAACATGCGATCGAGCCGGGCGAGGTGATCACCGCGATCGGCATTCCCGCTTCGGCCGCCGCCCGCCGCTCGACCTATCTGAAAGTCCGCGACCGGCAATCCTATGAATTTGCCGCCGCAAGTGCCGCCGTCGGTGTCGAATTCGAGGCGGACGGCCGCACGATCCGCGACCTGCGCGTGGCGCTTGGCGGCGTCGCCACAAAACCGTGGCGGGCGCGTGCCGTGGAAGAGGCGCTGAAAGGCAAAGTGCTCGAGCCGGAGGTCGTCAGGCAAGCCAGCCTGCTCGCCGTCGAGGGCGCCGTCGACCATGGCGCCAACCACTACAAGATCCAACTGGCGCCGCGCGTCGTCGCCCGCGCCATCCTAAAAATGGGAGAAACGGCATGACCGTTCACGAGTTGAGAACAAGACCCGGCGATGCCAAACGCGGCGACGCTTCGGACGGTGCCGTCCTCGCCGATCAGGTCGGCGGCCGGCTGTCTCGGGTCGACGGCCCGGCCAAGATCACCGGTGCCGCCAAATACGCCGTCGAGCAGCAGCTCGAGGGGCTCACCCATGCGGTGCTGGTCGAGAGCACCATTGCCGCCGGCCAGGTGCGTTCGATCGACACAGCCGCGGCCGAAGCGTCGCCCGGCGTGCTGCTGGTGCTGACGCCTGACAATATCCTGCCGCTGAGAACCGCAACGGACTGGCTGGGCACGCCGCCGCCGGATGTCGCCTATTGCCCGCTGGCGCGCGACATCACCTTCAGCGGCCAGCATGTCGCAGCGGTGGTGGCCGAGAGTTTCGAGCAGGCGGCAGCGGCCGCGGCGCTGGTCAAGATCGCCTATGACGAGGCGCCGGCGATCGTCGACCTCAGCGATCCGAAGGCCGGCGACGGCATCCCGGTCGACGCCATGACCAAGGAATGGGGCGAGGCGGAGACAGCGTTCGCCTCGGCTCCGGTCAGGATCTGCAACGCTTACAACACGCCGCGCGAATACCAGGCGCCGATGGAGCCGCATGGCCTGATCGCAAAGTGGCAGGGCGACCAGCTGACGGTCTGGGAGCCAAGCCAATGGGTCGACGGCATGGCGCGGACCTATGCCGAATGGTTTGGCGTGCCGTTCGAGAATGTGCGCCTTGTCTCGCCCTTTATTGGCGGCGGCTTCGGCTCCAAGGCGTTCGCCTATGGCTACGGCGCGGTGGCGGCAGCGGCCGCGAAAATGCTGGGACGGCCGGTGAAGCTGGCGGTCACCAGGCCGCAGACCTTCACCGCCTATGGCGGACGGGCGGCGACGCGCCAGACGGTAGCGCTCGGCGCCGATCGCGACGGCAAAATCCAGTCGATCGTGCATCGCGGCGTCAACGAGACCTCTGTCGACGGCATGTGGGTCGAGCCGCTCGGCTCGGTCACCTCGGTCATGTACGCGACGCCGAATTTCTCGTCGCGGCAGAACGTCGTGCGGGTCAACACGGTGGTGCCGGGGGCATTGCGCGCGCCGGGCGAGAACCCGAGCGCCTTCGGCATCGAAAGCGCCATTGACGAGCTCGCTTACGAGGCCGGCATCGATCCGCTGGAAATCCGGCTCAGGAACTATGCCGAGCAGGACCCGCATGCGAAGAAGCCGTGGTCGACACGGCAGCTGCGTGAGGCCTTCGCCGCCGGCGCCGAAGCCTTTGGCTGGTCTAAGCGGAACCCCCGGCCGCGTTCGATGCGCGACGGCAACCAGCTGATCGGCTGGGGCGTCGCCGCCGGCACCTATCCGGTGCGGCGCGCCTATGGCGAGGCCATGGTGCGCATCCTGGCCGACGGCTCGGTCGAGGTCGAAAGCTCATCGATCGACATGGGGCAAGGCACCTACACGATCCTGGCGCAGACCGCCGCCGAGGTGGTGGGCGTGCCGGCGGAAAACGTCGTCGTCAAGCTTGGCGATTCCCGCTATGCGCGAGCCGGCGTCACCGGCGGTTCGCGGCTGGCCGGGGTGATGACCGGCGCCGTCCACAAGGCGGCGAGTGCCGCGCTCGACCAACTGATCGGGCTCGCCATCAGCGATCCGGCTTCGCCGTTCCATGCGCTGCAGGCCAACACGCTCGTCGTCGCCAATGGCCGCATCGCTTCACCGCGCGGCAACGGCCCTGAAGTTTCCATCGCCGAACTGCTCAGGAGCGTCGGGCGCGAGCATATCGAGGCGAAGGGCGACACCATGCCGGCCAATTCGACGGTCGAGGACCGCTACAAGAACTACACCACCATAGCCATGGCGCTGCCACACACCGAGGGCGACTATTCCCGCTACAGCTGGTGCGCGCATTTCATCGAAGTGCGCGTCGACGAGGACTTTGGCACGGTTCGTGTGTCGCGTGTGGTGTCGGCGCTGGATTCGGGCCGGCTCTACAACCCCAAGCTCGCCGAAAGCCAGTGGAAGGGCGGCATCATCATGGGCATCGGCCAGGCCCTGCTGGAGGAAGGCATCGTCGACCGCCGGCATGGGCGCATCGTCAACAACAATCTCGCCGACTATCTCATCGCCACGAATGCCGACATTCCCGATATCGAGGTGATCTCGGTCGGCATTCCCGATCCGCATTCCTCGGTGCTTGGCGGCAAGGGGGTCGGCGAACTGGGCATTGTTGGCGTGGCGCCAGCGATCGCCAACGCGGTGTTCCACGCCACCGGGAAAAGGGTGCGGGACCTGCCGATCACGCTGGAGAAGCTGATTTAGGGGCAGACGGCGAAGGTGCCGATCTTCCCCCTTGAGGGAGAGATGGCCGGCAGGGCAGAGGGGGGCGCTGTCCCGCCGACCTATCTTCCATCGCAGTTCACATAACTGCCCAAATTTCTCAGCTCATCATAGGTCGACCGGAATGCCGGCGATCCTTCGCGCCCCCCTCTGCCCTGCCGGACATCTCCCCCACGAGGGGGGAGATCGGCAGCTTCAGCGACGGCGCCTTCTCCAGGCTCACCACGTCAACGCAAACGCAAGCTTGCCGAAATGCCGGCCGCCAGCTGCCATATGGGCGTAGGACTCGGTCGCCTGGTGCTGGCTGTAGACCGTGTCGATGACCGGATCGATATGGGCGGCGCCGATGGCGCGCGCCGCGTCGCGCAGGTCGGATACCGAACCGGTGTTGTTGCCCACCACCTTGAGTGCCTTGATGATGATCGGCAGCAGGTTCGTGGTGGCCTCGGCGCCGGTGACGAAGCCGATGGCGAACACCGTGCCGCCAGGCGCCGCGGCATTGATGGAGCGGGCGAAGGTGGCCGAGCCGCCGGTTTCGACGATCAGATCGGCGCCGAGGCCGTCGGTCAACTCGAGCACCTTGGCGTCCCAGTCCGGCGTCTGACGATAATTGATGAGGTGATCAGCACCCAAAGCCTTGGCGCGGGCCAGCTTTTCGTCCGACGACGAGGTGATGATGACCGTCGCGCCGGCTGCCTTGGCCAACTGCAGGGTCAGGATCGAGACACCGCCGGTACCGAGCAGGACGACGACCGACCCCGGCCCGGCATCGGCGGCGCGAAGCGCATTCCACGCGGTGGTGCCGGCGATCGGCAGCGTCGCTGCCGCTTCGAAGGAAAGATGCGCCGGCATCGGCACGACGGCATTGGCCGGCAGCGCGACATACTCGGCGAGCGAGCCGGGCAGCGTCAGGCCGCGCATCTCTCTGGTCTCGTAAGGCCGAGGACGGCCGCCGATCCAGCGCGGTTTTGCGTGGGCGATGACGCGGTCGTTGATGGCAACCCTCGACACGCCCTCGCCGATGCCGACGATCTCGCCGGCGCCGTCGACGACGGGAATGAGCGGAAAGCTCGGACCTGGATAGTTGCCGCTCGCTACCGCGACATCGACAAAATTGAGGCTTGCGGCGCGCAGGCGGATCAGCACTTCGCCGCGCTGCGGTTCAGGCGTGGGAACGGTGGCCGCGCGAAACGCGTCCAGTCTCGGGGCAGTCAGTTCGATCGCTTTCATGTCTCACTCCGGTTGATGGCCGATTGACGGGCCGGGATTGAGTGAAACTAGCTGCTGCGCTATTGGTATATAATCCTTGGCTTCTACATTTGAGCTCTGCGCCTGATGCAGCAATCGTACGAACCGGCGGCATTGGCCGAAATGGCCGCCTTCGCGGCAATCGCCGAAGCACGCTCGTTTACCAAGGCGGCGGCTCGCATCGGCCGCGACGCGACGATCCTGTCGCGGCGTCTTGCCTCGCTGGAAGAGCGGTTGGGCGTGCGCCTGCTGCACCGGACGACGCGAAGCGTGTCGCTGACCGAGGCGGGTTCGGAATTTCTCGTCCGCGTCCGCGCCATCCTGGCCGCGGTCGACGAGGCCGAGGCTGCCGCGTCGGCGCATGCCGGCGGCGGGCCGCGCGGCGTGCTGCGGCTGGCGCTGCCCGGCTCGTTCGGGCGCATGTGGATCGCCCCGCTGCTGCCGCAGTTTCTCGCCGAATTTCCCGACGTTCGTATCGAGGCCGAGTTCTCCAACCGCTTCGCCGATCTCGTCGCCGAGAATTTCGATGTCGCCGTGCGTCTCGGCGCACTGGAGGATTCGCGGCTGGTGGCGCGCAAGGTCGCAACACGGCGACGGCTGCTGTGCGCCGCACCGTCCTATCTCGCCCGCCGGGGCACGCCGACCGAACCTGAAGCGCTGCTGGGACACAGCTGTCTCGGCTTCTCAGGCTTCCAGACCTTTCCGGCCTGGGAGATGACCGACAGTTCTGGCCGGCGCGTCAGTATCGAGGTTTCCGGCCCGCTGGTCACCGACGATGCCGAGGTGCTGGTCGAAGCCGCGGTGCAAGGCGTCGGGCTGATGATGAGCACGGATTGGCTGGTCGGACGCGAGCTCGCCGACGGCCGGCTGGTGCCAGTGCTGGAGGACTGGACGCTTGCCGATGAGGGCGCCGTCTATGTCGTCATGCCTTCTGCCAAGGGGCAAGCCGCCAAGACACGTGCCTTCGCCGACTGGATCGGCAAACGCTTTGCGCCGGTTCCGCCGTGGCGGAGGTGAGGGTGCTGATCTCCCCCCTTTGAGGACCCCTCGAGGCGGGAGATTACGCGCTCAGCCGCCTCCACCTCCCTGCTTGATGAAATGACCGAGCAGGTCCATCGGCACCGGAAACACGACCGTCGACGAGCGCTCACCGGCGATGTCATGGAGAGCCTCGAAATAGCGCAGCTGCATGGCCTGCGGTGTCTCGGCCAGCATCTTGCCGGCCTCGACGAGTTTTGCCGCCGCCTGCTGTTCGCCGTCGGCATTGATCACTTTGGCACGCCGCAGCCGTTCGGCCTCGGCCTGCTTGGCGATGGCGCGGACCATATTCTCGTTGAGGTCGACATGCTTGATCTCGACATCGGAGACCTTGATGCCCCAGGCATCGGTTCGCTGATCGAGGATCTCCTGGATGTCGCTGTTGAGCTTGTCACGTTCGGCCAGCATTTCATCGAGCTCATGCTTGCCGAGCACCGAGCGCAACGTGGTCTGTGCCAGCTGGTTGGTGGCGGTCATGAAGTCTTCGACCTGGATCACCGCCCGCTCAGCGTCGACGATACGAAAATACAGCACCGCGTTCACTTTCACGGAGACGTTGTCGCGCGAGATCACGTCCTGCGGCGGCACGTCCTGGACCACCACTCGCAGGTCGACCTTCACCATCTGCTGCACGAAGGGGATGAGGATGATAAGGCCGGGGCCCTTGACCCCGGTGAAGCGGCCGAGCGTGAAGACCACGCCGCGCTCATATTCCCGCAGGATGCGAATGGCCGCGGATAGGAACATGACCACGACAAGTGCTGCTGCCAGATAGGCCACATAACCGATGATCATTGCCTTGCTCCATCGCTTCTCACATTGCGGCGCCGTATCGTCAGCACAAGATCTCTGACATCGGCCACCTCGACGCTGTCGCCCACTGCAAGCGGTTCGTCGGCCTTTGCCCGCCAGCGCTCGCCCCGGGCGAGCACGTGGCCCTCGCTGCCCTGCCAGTCGAGGACCTCCGCCGTCAGCCCCTGCATGGCCTGTGCGCCAACACGCGGAACGTTCTTGCGGGCCGCCCACAGATAGCTGCCGGTCAACAGTGCCAGGCCGAGCGTCAGGACGGCGGCGGTGCCGATAACGGCCCACGACATCTCGAAGCCGGGCCCCTCGATCCTGAGCAGCATGGCTGCGCCCAGCAGAAACGCAGCCACGCCTCCCAGCCCAAGGACCACAGTCGGGTTCAAGGCTTCGACGACCAGGAAGATGATGCCAAGCAGCATCAAGGCCAGGCCGGCATAGCTGATCGGCAGGAGATTGAGCGCATAGAGCCCGAGCAGCAGGCAAATCGTGCCGATCACGCCGGGCGCGACCGCGCCCGGGCTCGTGAACTCGAAGACGAGGCCATAGACGCCGACCAGCATCAGGATGACGGCGATGTTGGGGTCCGTGATGACGGCGAGAAGCCGTATGAGCCAGCCTGGCTCGAGCGTTTCGACCGGCAGCCCTTTCGTCGCCAATGCCTCTTTTTTGCCGGCGATCTCGACGGTCCGGCCGTCGGCCAGTTGAAGCAGTTCGGTGGTGTCGCGGGCGACGAAGTCGATGACATGCTCCTGCAGCGCCGCGCCGGCCGACAGGCTGGCCGCCTCGCGCACGGCCTTTTCTCCCCATTCGGCATTGCGCCCGCGCAATTCAGCCAGGCTGCGGATCAGGGCAACGGCATCGTTCGTCGCCTTGGCGATCATCGCATCGCCCGCGGGGGCGTTCTTCTTGTCCTTGTCCGCCTCGGGGGCATCGTTCTTGCCACCGGGAAACGATGGCAGCGGCCCGCCCATCTCGATCGGCGTTGCCGCGCCCAGATTGGTGCCGGGCGCCATCGCCGCCAGATGGGTGGCGTAGAGGATATAGGTTCCGGCGCTCGCCGCATGCCCGCCGGCGGGCGCGACATAGCCGATGACTGGAACCGGCGAGGCGAGGATGCCGGCGATCATCTCGCGCATGCTGGTGACCAGCCCGCCGGGCGTGTCCATCTGCAGGATGAGAGCCTCGACGTTTCGGTCCGCGGCCACCGCCAGCGCTTCCTCGAGCTGCCTGGCACTCGCCGGACCGATGGCGCCGTCTATCTCGACGCGCAACGCAATTTTCTCCCGGCCATTCGCCTCTCCGGTTGCGGAAGAGGGACAAACGGCCGCAACAGCCACGAAAGCCGCGGCAAGCAAGACCGCACGCGCGAGTTTCACGCTCAAAGCTCCACACCTAGGATATGGGCTGGATTTTGCCGAAATCCATGACGCTTCGCGGCGGGTGACGTCCCGCGGCTGTGCAGACCCGACGACATGTCGCGCCACATAGACGAGGTCGGCGGCCTTACCTGAGGGCGGCGGACCCGCCGCTAAGTCCAGTCGATTTCCCCGTGATCGGTTCTTGTCGTTATCGCCCCGGCCGGCAGCCGATCACAAAACGCGACGACGTTCAGGCAGTCATATCGCGCGCTGGGCACGATCAGACCGTCATAATCGAGGAAATATGCGGCCTCGCCGATGTCTTGCGACCTCGGATATTCGGCGTGCTTTTCCTGATACGAAAGCTGGCCGTAGCGCGAGGTGTCGAGGCCAAGGGTCTGCAAGGCTGCCAGGTCGAGCAGTCTGAGCGTTCGGTCCAAAGAAAGATCGATCTCGAAGAGATTGTATCTGACACGCGAAGGGACCACTGGCTGCCCCCGCGTCAGGTGGAATCTCATCTCGCTCAAGGCACCTTCGCGCTCTTGCGAGGTGTAGAGCACGTCGAATGTTCCATCGTCCCAACGGCCACCGGAGCTCGAGCATTGGATCGGGCTGCGGCCCTGGCGCGCGACACGCCAAACCGTTCCGGAGTATTCGACCGGAACTATTGCCTCGATAGCGTCGATGAGCCGGCTATCGCGTCGTTTCCGCCCGGCGATCGCCAACTAGAGAAAGACCTCGTTCTCAAGCCGATCGATGACTTTGAGCACGTCGAGAGCACGGTCGTCGTGAATGAGATCTATCGCCCTTTCACCGTTCAATTGCGGGTGGCGAGCGTAAAGCCAGGTGCGGATATCGCTTGGCTCGTAGAATTCCTGCAGTCGGCCGACGATATAGTGCAGATCCGATAGAATGAGCTCGCTGCGTGGCTGGGGCTTGATGTCGCCGGCCTTCCACCTCGAAACCGTGGCCTTGGACACGTCGGTGATGTTTGCAATATCGGTTCCCTTGAGACCGCCAAACGTGCCCAATTCGTCCAGGAATCTGGGAACCGCCCGCAACGCCGTAGCCATATTTTCTCTCCGGCTTCCAAGCCAGCTTCGCCCATGCGTGTCAGCCTGACACTTTGACTGCATCGGCGCATTTCGGTTTCACAAATGGAAAATATGAAACAGAGATGCAAATGTCAATTGCCGCTTCGGTTCGAGGGGTCTCCAGTGCCTGGTCGCTCAGGCCCGAAGCAGCGCCAGCTCTTCGGCAGTCAGATGGCGTACCTTGCCCTTGGCAAGGTCGCCGAGTTGCAGAGATCCGATCGCGATCCGGACCAGGCGCAGCACCTCGACGTCGTGGGCGGCGAGCAGCCGGCGGATATGGCGGTTGCGGCCCTCGTCGAGCACGATTTCCAGCCAGGCGGTGCTGGTGCCGCCGCGCAGCAGCTCGATCGAGCGGGCCGTCAGCAATTCGCCGTCGACTGTCGCGCCGGCGCGCAGCCGCGCCAGCATGGCCTCGTCGGGCAGCGCGCCGATCTGCACGTGATAGGTCTTGGCGACATGCGAGGCGGGGTCGAGCAGGCGCTGCGCGAGGCGCGTGTCGTTGGTCATCAACAGCAGGCCTTCGCTGGCCTTGTCGAGGCGGCCGACGGGCGAGACGAAAGGCAGGTCAAGCCCGGCCAGACAATCATAGACGGTGCCGCGGTCCTGCGGGTCGTCACGGGTGGTGACCAGCCCGCGCGGCTTGTTGAGCATCAGATAGACCTTGCGCTCGGCGGCGACGCGGCGGCCGTCGACCTCGATGCGGTCGCGGCCTGGATCGACGCGCATCGAGCCGTTGCGCACGATCTTGCCGGCGACCCGCACGCGGCCCTCGGCAACCAGAAGCTCGGCCTGCTTGCGCGAGCACAGGCCAAGCTTCGACAGCGCGCGACAGAGGCTGACGCCGGGAGGTTGGGTCCCGGGGGCAGGGCGCTGCCGGGCAATGTTCGGTCGCGGCGACATGGCGTTGGTTCTCGTTACGCGTTTCCAGTATAACCGGCTGCCGGCTGTGTCCATGCAAGGACTGGAATGTCGCCTCGGATGCATGTGGCCCTGTTAGATGAGCCTGGCCAGCCTTGCGGCGTCGCGTATGGCCAGCACGGCATCCGGATTGGTCACGGGATAGGCAGTGATGAAGCGTTCGACCGAAAATTCGGGGAATTCGGCTTTCAAACGGGCGGCAAACCTGGCCGCTTCGCCGGCCTCACCCATGACCGCATGCGCGAGCGCCAGAAACATCAGCACGTCCGGCGACTCCGGCGAACTCCGGCGGAGCGCTGCAATGGCTTGCCGGTGTCTGCCGGCGGCGAACAGAATGCGGCCCTGCATGCCGAAATACCAGGGCGGGGCCAGTGGGTTAAGCCGCATGGCACGCTCGATGAGCGGAATTGCCTCGGCCGGATCGCCAACGACAAGCGCCTTGCTGCCGGCAAGTAGCGGCAATATGCCGGCATGATTGAAGCCGTATTCGAGAGCGCGCCGGTGGGCGCGCTCCGCTCCTTCGAGATCGCCAATGCATGCTCTGAGGTTGCCAAGGCACGCGTGGGCGCAACTGTCCGTCGGGTCGAGGCGCAGTGCGTTTTCGGCCGCCGTCCGCCAGTTCTCGATCGAGGTCAGCACGTCGTCGCCAAAGCCGTTGCAGGCCTCGATCGAATAGGCATAGGCGAGTTCGGCCCAGCAGTTGGCGAAAGTGGGGTCAAGCTCCAGCGCTCGTAAAAACAGACGGATCGCCGCCGCATTGCCGGCGCGGCTGAACGTCGTGTGCTGTTCTACACCGAGCAAATAGCAATCATAGGCGCGCAGGCTGGCCGGCGGCTTGCGGCGAACCGCGTTGCGGCCGACGGTGGCGAGGGTTCCGTAACTGCCGGCCAACACATTGATGATGCTTTCGGTCAGGCTGTCTTGCAGCTCGAAAATGTCCTCGACAGGCCGGTCGTAGCGCTCCCTCCACAGGCTGACGCCGTTACGAGCATCGGCAAGCTCTATCGTCAAGCGAACCCTCTGGTCGTCGGCGCGCAACCGGCCCGAAACTATATAGGTGACGCCGAGCGTCTTACCGTCCGCGGCAAAATCGGCCGGCTTGCTGCCCAGTGATTTCATCGTGTGAAAGGCTATGACAGGCAGGCCTGCGTAGCGCGCCAGGTCGATGGTGATGTCCGACGACAGGCCATCGGCAAAGCGACGCCATCGCTCTTCGGAATTGAGGCATTCAATCGGGAATATGGCAAGCGCTGGCGGGGCTTCGGACAAAGGCAAAAGCGCTTCCTGCGACGCGCGCGGGATACCGCTAAAGTAGGTCGCGAGCCCGATCTTGGTCCGAACGCCGAGCTTTTCGTAGATGCTCGCAAGATGAGTGCGAACTGTGGTCGGGGCAATGAAAAGCGCCTTGCCGATTTCACGGTAAGTCATACCGGACGCGAATTTTTCCGCAACCGCGCGCTCGCGACCCGACAAGGCGTCGAGCGCCTGCGCTTTCGAAGCGTCGTTGAGCATCATGCTGGAACCCGTCCCCAGCGGAAGAATACTACAAATGCAGGAGGTCGAATACTGCATCTGCCCGATGCCGCCGCTGACGCACAAACTGCAAGGTCGCCCGCAGCAACAGCTGTAGTCAGGGGAGGGCTTCCATGCGTACCGTTTCGGTCGTTATTGCATGCACGATTTTGAGTTTTTCGGCGGGTCTGTCGCCGTCGTTCGCAAGAGGATGCAGGCAGGTGCTGGAATCGGATGTGAAAATCACGAGCATGCGACTCTACGCCGACATCCTGGCCAATGCCGCCCGCAACGGCTGGGACTACACGCCTGAATCGATCGTCAGCGGCTCAAAGCGGCATTTCGAGGAGATGAAGCTCCAGTTGAACAACGCCGGCTATGAGATCGTGCCCGTCGGCGTCCGCCTGTATTGCAAACGGTCCGACAAGCTCGCCGCCCGCTAGCAACCAGCGATCCGCCCCTTTGCGGCGCAAGCTTTCGGCAATGTTGAGCAGAAGACCGCGCCGGATCCATCTTGATCCGCTCAGCGCCGTGCGCTTTCAACGCGCCCAGGAACCTTCCCGATGCTGCCGCCCGACACCGGGCGACACCTCAGGTAAACGCGCCGGGTACGCACCCGGGCAGCAAACCATCCCAGTGCCCACGGGACGTCCTAACTCATGCGGGGGATTTGATGGGGATCGAAGACGACCACGCGCCACTCCGCCTGGACCACGCGCTGTACCACTTGGACGGCACGCCAGCCGGCCGTTAGCTCTCCACGCCTGAGCATCTCGATGATGGTTGAATCCAAAATCACCACAGTTCGGTGCTCGTCGAGCGAGCTTTCAGCAGCCTGGTTCCGCAGCCTAAGTATGTGCAACTTCGGAAGCTGCCGACATCAATTCCTCGGGATTCGGCGCTCTGAAGGTGTTGAGGCCATCCTCCAGAACTTCAGTGAAGTTCCAGCGTACGATGCCCGCCCGGTCGATTAGGAACTGACCGACAAGCTGCGCCTGGCTGGAAGCCATCGCCTGCTGATCGACTTCCGTAATCTCATAACCTTCCTTCTTGTTAAGAAATTCATTCATTGCCATGACGTCCATAGGCTCGGGCAACTCGCCCGGGAGATGGAACGGTATCGCCATGACCGTTTCCATCCCGACCTCGCGCAAGCCGAAGGCACGGTGCGAGGCCCGCTCCGGGTCGGATGCAGCGAGAAGATCGGGTGCCGGGTGGTAACGGAAATAGAGCCGCGCCCGCTCGACTGGCGTATTGACCACCGCCAGGCATTCGACGCCTTGCTCACGCAGGGCCGGCTTAAGTTGCGCCATCGCCGCGACATGGCGCCGGCAGAACGGACAGTGCAGGCCTCGGAACAAACCGATCAACAACGGGCTACGGCCTCGAAAATCATCGAGCGCGATCTTGCCTTCGCGTGAGATCGCATTGAGCACAACATTCGGTGCCCGATCGCCCGGCTGCAGCGGGCGGTCAACACTACTCGTGGACATGGACAACCTCCTCGCCCTGGGTCAGTCAGGGAAAGCAGCACACCCAGCGTTTCGGAGGCGATCAAGTTGCCGGGGGCGAAAGCTTCCTGGTGCCAAGGCAATAGCTTTCGACCTCTGCCATATTGCCGAGGTCGAGATTACGCGTGTTGCAAGCTCATCATAACACGAAAAATTCATCTGCGGGTCGCCCGTTTCGCGAGCCGTCTCGAGCGCCGCGGAACAGTGGGTCGTCTCGTCCGTGGGGGGCGACCCAGCGGCGAAGTCGATTTATGCTCCAGACGGGCGTCCTTGGTCGACTTGAGCCCTTACGCTTTTTAGAAGCGCAACGAATGGCGCGACTGCGCGCATTGCGTGATCCACCTCATCGGACGCGGCGCAAGTCGGTAACCTTCCGAACAGAATCCTCGGAGGCGGCTCCAGGTTAGACGTTGCAATTTCGCAGGCCCGCATCGGCCGCTGCGGCTGTGGAGGGCGGCATAGGAGAAGCACCATGCGCAGTTGGAACACGGGCCACATCGTCGGCCAGAAGTCTCCGCCCAAGGCACGAGAGGTCTGGAGCATCCGAACGACTGCAGTGTATCAGGTGCAGAACGCGATCTTGCGCTGTTCAATCTTGCCAACGACAGCAAGCTGCGGGGTTGCGACCTGGTCACGATCACCGTCGGAGACGTCGCCCTTTCCGGCAGCGTGGGTGATTAGGCCGTGATCGTGCAGAAGACAGGGAGCGGCGCTTTCACAAAGCGTCGCTCCGTGACCCGATTACAGACAACGAGACGGGGATCCTGGACATCCGCTCTTGCCCACATAACCGACAGATCATGCGGCAGGCACAGTCGTTCGGTCTGGTGCGCCTTCGCGGTATTCGCTCCAGGCCTGCCGCAGGATTTGCACCGATGAGGTTAGAAAGATACCGGCCATAAGTGCGGCGACGGCCAGATCCGGCCATGCGCTTGACGTACTCCAAATGCCGAGAGCTGCGGCCATCACCACCATATTGCCGATCGCGTCGTTGCGCGAGCACAGCCAAACCGAGCGGACATTCGCGTCACCATCCTTGTAGGGCATCAGAAAACCAACGGAAGCAAGATTGGCGGCAAGGGCCAGAAAGCCGATGATGCCCATGACTTCCGCGCTGGGTACGCCGAGGATCAGCGTCTGATAGACGGTCGAGCCGGAAACCCAAAGCGCCATCAGGCTGAGCGACAGACCCTTGAGCAGCGCAGCCGTTGCGCGCGTCCTCGAGCTCGCGCCGATGACCGCGAGGCTCAGCCCATAGGTGAGGGTGTCGGCGACGAAATCCAGCGCGTCGGCCTTCAGCGCCTGAGAACCGGCAAGTGAGCCGGCAGTCATTTCGGTCAGGAACATGGCCGCATTAATAGCGATGACCGTCCACAGCACACGCTTGTAGCGCGGGTTCATGCCGTCAAAGACCAGCACGCCGTCCGAACAGCATGAGGCTTCCGCTGCACGATCATGCGAATGACCGTGCAGCTTCGCCGGCAGAACCAGCGGCGGCGGTCCCGCACAGCTTTTGGTTTTATGATCGCAGCAAGCTTCAGACATGGGGTGACTCCTCAGTGAAGACACTGTAGGATCTCTAGTGGCTAGAGGCTCAAGAGGCTTTTTATGGATTTGTCGATCGGTGAATTGTCTCGTCGCGCGGAGGTGAAAATACCGACGATCCGCTACTACGAGCAAATTGGCCTGTTGCCCGAAACGGGTCGAACCGAAGGAAAGCAGCGACGCTATGGAAGGAGGGCAGTAGCGCGGCTTGCCTTCATCCGGCACGCGCGAGAACTCGGCTTCGAGGTTGATGCGATCCGTACGCTGCTTTCGCTGCAGGATGATCCGGATCAATCATGCGCCCGCGCCGACGAGATCGCGAAGGCGCGGCTGGTCGAGGTGGAGAAGCGCATCGCCAGTCTCACCGCTCTGCGCAGGGAATTGCGGAAGATGGTCGAGGAATGCGCCTGCGGGCGGGTCGGCGAGTGTCGCGTGATCGAAACGCTCGCCGACCGAACGCATGCGCATGGGAAGTTGGCGGCAAGTTGAGGAGAGGTGAGGGCAGCGTTCGCGGGCGGGCGGCAACCGGCGCACCTTCACAGAATGTCAACCCTGACTCGAAGCATTCAGGTGTCAGCTAGAAGCGATAACGCACTCCGACTTGCGCGAGCACAGGCCAAGTTAGACAGCGCGCGGCAGGCTGACACCGGGAGGCTGGGTCCGGGGGGCAGGGCGTTGCCGGGCAATGTTCGGTCGCGGCGACATGGCGTTGCCTGTGGATTCTTGTATACGAGCATCCCAGCATAGCCGGCTGCCGGCTGTGTCCACGGAAGGGAACTGCTCGCCACTTGCATCGATCACGGCGGCTGCGAGGACTTGCATGAAAACAGCCGTTCGCCTTTGCCTGCTGCTCGCCTGTCTGCCGACATCGCTGGCGCATGCCGGCTGGCAGGCGGTCGAGAAGGTCGAGACCTACGCCATCTCGGGGCAGTCCGGCCCGGAGCTCTATGCCTCGATCGGCGGGCGCGGGCCGCTGCTCGGCGAGCGCCGCGTTATCGCGCATACCAATTTCAAGCTGACCTGGGTGAGGGACTACCAGCCGCAAGGCGACGCCTGCGTACTGGTGTCGGCGCGACCGAAGCTGATCATCACCTACACTTTGCCGAAGCCGGCCGCGCGGCTGCCGGGCGCAATCCAGAAGAACTGGGAGGTTTTCTCAGCCGGCCTTGCCGCCCACGAGAAGGTGCATGGCGCCAGCATCATCGACATGGTGCATAAGATCGAGGCGGCCACCATCGGCCTGACCGTCGCCGATGACCGTGGCTGCAGCAAGATCAGGACCGAAGTGACGAGACGTCTCGCCGGAATTTCGCAGGCACAGCGGCAGGCGAGCCGCGATTTCGACCGGGTCGAATTCGGCCCGGGCGGCAAGCTGCGGCAGCTTGTGTTCACGCTGATGACCGGCGGATGATGCTGCAGGGCTGCGGGGGCGGCAGGGTACCACCTTTGCGGCCCTCACGCCTGCTCGGTCGGATAGAGGGTCAGGATGTTGACGTTGACCCGTGGCGGCTGGGTCACCGCGTACAAGATGGCGGCGGCGATGTCCTCGCTTTCCAGCTGCTCCATGTCGCCCAGCCTTTGCTCGACCGCTTGGCGCACATCGGCGCGCATATTCTGGGTGAACTCGGTCTTGACGGCGCCGGGCTCGATGCAGGTGACGCGGATACCGTCCTTTCCGATCTCGCGGCGCAGCGATTCCGCCATCGCGCTCACCGCGTGCTTGGTGCCGGAATAGACCACCGAAGGGTGGATATAACGGCCGGTGCCGGACGAGACGACGACGATGTGGCCGGCGCCTTGCCGCTGCATCGAGGGCAGTGCCGCATGGATCGGATAAAGCAGCCCGAGAATGTTGACGTCGACCATCCGGCGGTACTCTTCCGGCGTCGTGTTGCGGAACGGCGCGGCGACGCCGACGCCTGCAACCGCAAGCAGAATGTCGAGCCGGCCGTACTCCTGCTGGACCCGTTCGACCATCGCCGTGGCTTGCGTTTCGTCGGTGACGTCGACGACAATCGGCAGCGCCGCACTGCCGGTCTCACGGATCCGCCTCGCCAGATTGTCCAGGCGCTCGGCGCGCCGCGCAGCAATCGCCAGCGTGGCGCCCTCGGCCGCCAGCGCCAAGGCGGTGGCCTGGCCGATGCCTGAGGAGGCACCAGTCACCAAGGCGATCTTGCCGCTCAGTTTTCCTGTCTGCATCTTTTTCTCCCGAGGTTTTGGATACGCCCTGAAGCTAGGTGCGGATGCTCTGAAAGCAATGCTTATGGGCGACTGAAGGACCGGACGGCTTGCGGGACAGAAGGGCCGGGACAGCGCCCTCCGGCAAGCCCATGTCTGCGCAATTTTCTTTGAGCGAACGAGCGGGCCTTGACGTGACTGGAGCTGTTGCGTCTTGATACGGGCTGCGGGGCTTCGCATGAAAACAGCTGATCGACTATGTCTGCGGGTGGCTTGTTTGCATGCGACGCGCCTGCAGGCACCACCGCTATCCTTTCGTGACCGACCGGGCTAAGCGCAAGATGAAGGTCCTCGTCGTCTATTGCCATCCCTGCACGGACAGCTTCAATGGCGCCGTCCGCGATATGGTGCTGGAGACGCTTGCCGAACGCGGCCATCAGGTCCATCTGCTCGACCTCTATGCGACCGGCTTCGACCCAGTCATGCGCACGCAGGAGTGGCGCGGCTACCACGACAAGGCGGCGAACCTGCAACTCGTGCACGAACATGCGCAGGAGCTGCTCTGGGCGGAGGCGGTCGTCTTCATTTACCCGACCTGGTGGTATGGCCTGCCGGCGATGCTGAAAGGCTGGCTGGAGCGCGTGCTGGTGCCGGGCTTCGCTTTCGAGATGCCGACCGCACGCCGCGGTCCACGGCCCAAATTGCGGCACATACGCCGGGTGATGGCGATGACCACATGCGGTGCCACGCCGCTGATGTCGTGGATCATGGGACAGCCCGGCCGGCGAACCCTGCTGCGCGGCTTCCGCTCCGTCTGCCATCCGCTGTGCCGGACCAAATTCGTGGCGCTCTACCGGATGGACAGCGTCTCGGCCGCCGGTCGCCAGGCGCATCTGCAGCGGGTCAGGAAAGCGGTTGCAAGCCTTGGTCGCGCTGATGCGGTCGCCGCCACAGTGCCTGGCTGATAAGCTAGGCGAGCCGTCACCGGCATAGGCGCGTTGACTCTATTCCCCATTTCTGGAAATCTGGAAATATGGACAAGACGCTCGCCCTTTCCGCACTTGCCGCGCTCGGCCAGGAGACCCGGCTGGACGTTTTTCGCCTTTTGGTGCGGGCCGGCGCCGAGGGCGTAGCTGCGGGCGAGATCGCCTCACGGCTCGCCGCGTTGCCGAATACGATGTCGGCCCATCTCAAGATACTGTCGCATGCCGGCCTGGTGCGGACCGAACGAGAGGGCCGCAGCGTGCGCTACTTCGCAGATATGACCGGCTTTCGCGATCTGCTGGCCTACCTCATGGAGGATTGCTGCAATGGCGCGCCGGAACTTTGCCAGCCGGTCATCCAGGCCGTGACCTGCAACTGCTAGAAGGGAGGGTACGCCATGAGCGAGCCATACAATGTTCTTTTTCTCTGCACCGGCAATTCGGCAAGATCGATCCTCGCCGAGGCGATCCTGAACCGCGTCGGCGCCGGCAAGTTCAAGGCCTATTCGGCTGGGTCGCATCCGAAGGGAGAGGTTCATCCCTATGCCCTCCAGCTTTTAAAAAGCCTCAACTACGATACGTCCTTTGCCCGTTCGAAGGACTGGCAAGAGTTTGCCGTGCCCGGAGCCCCGGAGATGAACTTCGTCTTCACGGTCTGCGACAATGCCGCCAAGGAATCCTGCCCTGTCTGGCCAGGGCAACCGATGACGGCGCATTGGGGCATACCTGATCCTGCCGCTGTTGAAGGCACCGAGGCGGAAAAGCATCTCGCCTTTGCCGAAGCCTACCGCATGCTCAACAACCGGATTTCGATCTTTGTCAGCCTGCCGATCAATGCGGTCGACAAGCTTGCCTTGCAGAAGCGCCTCGATGAGATCGGCCGCAATCTGCCGAAGGCCGGCTGAGCATCATGGCCAATCTTTCCCGCCGCCTTACCGCCGAAGCCCTTGGCACAGCTCTGCTGGTCGCCACCGTGGTCGGTTCCGGCATCATGGCTGACAGGCTGAGCAATGATGTCGCCGTCTCCCTGCTCGGCAACACCTTGCCGACCGGGGCGATCCTGGTCGTGCTCATCACCATATTCGGGCCGATATCCGGAGCGCACTTCAACCCGGCGGTGACGCTGGTATTCGCGCTTCGACGCGAGATCGAAACGAACGCTGCGCTTGCTTACGTCGCCGCCCAGATTGCCGGCGGCATCGCCGGAACGTTGCTCGCGCACGCGATGTTCGAACTGCCGATCCTGCAAGCGTCGGCGACGGTGCGGACCGGAAGCGGGCAATGGATTGCGGAGTTGGTTGCCGCCTTCGGGCTGGTCTTCACCATCCTCGCCGGCCTGCGCTCACGTCCGGATTCGATCCCCTGGCTGGTCGGGCTCTATATCACCGCCGCCTATTGGTTCACCGCGTCGACATCCTTCGCCAATCCGGCCGTCGCCATCGCCCGTGCGTTCTCCAACACGTTTGCCGGGATCCGCCCCGCCGATCTGGCGGGCTTCATCGCCGCCGAGCTTTTAGGCGCGTTGCTGGCCATGGCATTGGCAGGGTGGCTGCTCGCCCAACCGAAACCAGTCGGACAGATGAAAGCTGCGCAATGACCATCACCATCTACCACAACCCCGATTGCGGCACCTCGCGCAACACGCTGGCCATGATCAGGCAGTCCGGCGAGGAGCCGGAGGTGATCGAATATCTGAAGAACCCGCCATCGCGGCAAAAACTCGTCGAGCTGATCGCGGCGATGGGCATGACGCCGCGCCAATTGCTACGAGAGAAGGGCACGCCCTATGGCGAACTCGGCCTGGGCGACCCCAAGTGGAGCGACGACGAGATCCTCGATTTCATGCTGGCGCATCCGATCCTGATCAACCGGCCCATCGTGGTGACGCCGCTCGGCACCATGCTCGCCCGACCCTCCGAAGCGGTGCTCGATATCCTGCCCAATCCGGATATCGGCCCGTTCACCAAGGAGGACGGCGAGGTCGTCATCGACGCCAGCGGTAAGCGCGTCGGCTAGATATCGTCTTATTTCGATCTTTGTCGAAATTCTCTTGACGTGCAGCGATTCTGGAAATAGCTTATTTCCATGAAACTCGAAAAAGCAGCCGCGCAACTTGAAGCCCTCGGCAACCCGACGCGGTTGCAGCTCTATCGGACGCTGGTGCGAGCCGGCGATGAGGGGCTGCCGGTTGGGCGCATCCAGGACAGGCTCGGCATCGCCGCTTCGACGCTGTCGCATCACCTCAAGCGGCTGGTCGACACCGGCCTGGTAACGCAGGAGCGCAAGGCGACCACGCTGATCTGCCGGGCCAACTATCCCGCCATGAACGGGCTCATCGGATACCTCGCGGACGAATGCTGCGCCGACGGCACCTGTGCGCCGGCATCGGCGGAAGCGGTCGCCAAAACGGCGGCGTGATTTTTTTGGCATTATAATTCGAAATTACCGGAAGGACGGAAGATATGGACACGATCGAAAAACTCCCTGTGGCGGTGATCGGCGCCGGGCCGGTCGGTCTGGCGGCAGCGGTCCACCTCATCGCGCAGGGCATTCCTGTCAAAGTCTATGAAGCCGGCAATGCGGTTGCATCCAATCTCAGGGATTGGGGCCATGTCCGGGTGTTCACGCCCTGGCGCTATTGCGTCGATCAGGCGGCCAGAGACCTGCTCGAGGCGCATGGCTGGCGGATGCCCGAGCCCGAGGCATTCCCGACCGCGGACGACCTCGTCGCGGACTATCTCGAGCCGCTTGCAAAGCTTCCGCAATTGTCGCAGTCGATCGAAACCGGCGCCCGCGTCGTCGGCATTTCGCGCTGGGGCGCCGACAAGGTGCTGAGCAAGGGACGCGGGAACCGGCCATTCATGCTGGTGGTCGAAACCGCCACCGGCACCAGGCGCGACAGCGCCCGCGCCGTCATCGATGCTTCGGGAACCTGGCAGATGCCGAACCCGCTCGGCGCCGGCGGAATTCCTGCAGAAGGCGAAGCCGAATTTGCCGACCGCATCGCGTACGGCATACCCGATATTCTCGGCCGCGATCGCAGCCTTTATGCGGGGAAGACGACGCTGGTCGCCGGCTCCGGCCATTCGGCCGCCAATGCGGTGCTGGATCTCGCCAGGCTGGCGGATGTGGAGGCCGGCACGGCTTTCATCTGGACAACGCGCGGCACCGATCTGGTGCGCATCTATGGCGGCGGCGATGCCGACCAATTGCCGGCACGCGGCGAACTCGGCGCCGAAGTGCGCGAACTCGCCGAGAGCGGCGGCGTCAGGCTGGTGACGGGCTTTGCGGCTGTTTCGATCCGCGATGCCGACGGACGGCTGGTCGTCGAAGGCCAGACCAGGGGCGGCTTGCAGGCGCTTGGCCCGGTCGACCGTATCATCGCCGCGACCGGACAACGCCCGGATCTGTCGCTGACGCGCGAGCTTCGGCTCGAGCTCGATCCGTGGCTGGAAAGCGTCAAGGCACTGGGGCCGCTGATCGATCCCAACGAGCACTCCTGCGGCGACGTGCCGCCGCACGGCCACCGCGAGCTCAGCCATCCAGAGCAAGGGTTCTATACGGTCGGCATCAAGAGCTATGGCCGCGCGCCGACCTTCCTGCTGCTGACCGGCTATGAGCAGGTCCGCTCCGTCGCCGCAGCGATCGCCGGCGACATGGTGGCGGCCGACAATGTACAGCTCGTGCTGCCGGAGACCGGCGTCTGCACCGTGCCGACCATCGGTACTGCCGACAAGGGGTGCTGCGGCGGTCCGGCGCCCACCGCTTCGGATGCCTGCTGTGTCGCCGATGTCGAGGCGAAGACGATCGGCAAAAGCGGTTGCGGCTGCAGCGTCGCGGCATGAGCCTTTCGCCGCCTTCGACGGCCGTCCTGCGCAGCCGCGGCGTGATCATAACCACGCTTGGCCTGACGCAGATCATGGCGTGGGGATCGTCCTACTATCTTCCCGCGGTCATTGCACCGGCGGTCTCCTCCGATACCGGCTGGCCGCTGGCATGGGTTGTCGGCGGGCTGTCTCTCGGCTTGCTCATGGCGGGATTGATCTCTCCGCGCGTCGGTTCATCGATCGAGCGGCATGGCGGCCGCAACGTCCTGGCATTCAGCGCCGGATGCATCGGGGTCGGCCAGATCGGGCTAGCCCTTGCTCCCAACCTTGCGGCCTATATCGCTGCCTGGCTGATCATCGGACTGGGCATGGGTGCGGGGCTCTACGATGCCGCTTTCGCCACGCTTGGCCGCCACTACGGCCACGGCGCGCGCTCCGCCATCACCGCGCTGACGCTGTTCGGCGGTCTTGCGAGCACGATCTGCTGGCCGATCTCAGCCTTGCTGCTGGGGGAGGTCGGCTGGCGCGGCACCTGCCTGGTTTACGCCGCCTTTCAGCTGGCAATTGCGCTTCCGCTCTATCTGGTGATCCTGCCCCGCGCGGCGCCGCAACCGGCAGTCAAACCAGAATTGCAGGAGGCGGCACCGGTCCTGGAAAACAATATGGATCCGTCGATCATGATCGTTCTGGCCGCGACCCTCACGCTTGCGGCGGTAATCTCCTCGACGCTGTCGGTGCATCTGCTCACCATCCTGCAGGGCAGCGGCATGGCGCTGGCCGCGGCCGTCGGGCTCGGCGCTCTGGTCGGCCCGTCTCAGGTGGCGGCGCGCGCGATCGAGATGATGATCGCGCGCTACCACCATCCGATCCTGACCAAGTTCGCCTCGGTTGCCTTTGTGGCGATCGGCGTTTCGGCGCTCTGGGCCGGCATGCCAATCATCCCGCTGGCGCTCGGTTTCTATGGCGCGGGCATCGGCCTCGAATCCATCGCACGGGGAACGCTGCCGCTCGCGCTGTTCGGCTCGAACGGCTATGCGAGACTAATGGGTCGCCTCGCCATGCCGAGCCTGATCGCCCAGGCGGCGGCACCCTCGGCCGGCGCATTGCTGCTGGAGCGCTTCGGCCCGCATGGGACGTTGGCCGCGCTTTCCGGTCTGGCGCTAGCCAACGTCCTCCTGGCATGCGGCTTGGGCTGGCGGATGCTCCGCCGGAGGGAATCGCAGGTTCAGTCCCGATAGGATTTGACCAGCGTTCACCCCCTTCACCTGGGTAGCGGGAGATCTTCTAAGGGGTCGGCAAGGAAGGATGCGGCGATCAGATCGTCGGCATCCAGCCGCAGGGAGCCTTCGGCGCCTCCCATGATGGCGGCAACTTTCTGAAACGTCTTTATCTCGTGCTCGGTGATCTGGGCGCTTCGCATTCTGGCTTTGAGGTCAGCAACGCGCAGCCCCAAACTGTGGGACATTCCGATTTTACGGTTCGACATGGTAAGATGCTCCTCCCCGGCCCATGTTTGTTTTGCCACCCGCCCTTATTCGCAGTTCCTCCGCCTGCCTAAATATGAGGCATCGCGAATACAGCGCCCGAACGCCCGATGCAAGGGAAGGTTCCGGCGCGCAGAGGTCACGAAATAATAATGCGAAGGAAGCACGGCCGATGGTCCGGCCGGAGGTAGGACTTAGGTACGACGCCCCGCCAGACAGAGGGTTCCGGAGGCTTATCGGCTGGCGAGGACCATGCGGTTGCCTTCGCTGTCGCGAAACTCCGCCACCATGCGGCCCGGCTGCCACGGCGCCTCATGAGGTTCGGTGACGATCTCGACGCCGCCCGCCTTCAACGCCGCGGTCATTGCTCCGACATTTTCGTCGACCAGCACCAATACCGGCTCCGCGGCGGGGGTGTCGTCGGCGCGCCTGATGAAATGCAGGTTCGTCACGGCATGCGGAAACGCCAGCTCGATCCAGCGCCAGCCGCCATCGCCCATCTTCTGGTCGGCCAGCACCTGACAGGCGAGATGCCTGGTGTAGAACGCCTTGGCACGGTCCTGATCGAACACTGGAAGCTCGGCAAACTGGATATGCATGATCGTCTCTCCTGCTTGATGGCTGCCGCGCAGCCGCCCACGCGGGAAAGACGATGCGGGCAACCGAAAAGATTCTTCGGTAATGAGAATCTTTTCAGCGCGGCCGGTCGTCCTTCGTTCATACCAACCAGTCAGGAGACGACGATGAACTATGCGCTCATTCGATATGGTGTGAACCAAGCCGACCTGGACAATAACCGCGCGCTGGTCGAAAAAGTGTTCGAAGCGCTTGGCGAGGCGGCACCGTCGACGGTCCGCTATCTCGTACTCGAGCTGGACGACGGTTCGTTCGTCCACATCGTCGGTCAGGACGGCGATTCGTCGGCGCTGACCGGGCTTGCGGCCTTCAAGGCGTTTACGGAAAACCACGCCCAGCGCCGCTCCACCCCGGCAATGCGATCGCCTGTCAAAGTCATCGGCAACTATCGTATGCTGGCGGATCAAAAAGCCGGGTAGCGCCTGCCATGCCGCTCGCGCAGAAATGGGACGCTACGCCGAAAATGAACAGGGCGACTTTGGAGGCGATGCTCGTCGAGTTGCGGCCAAGGCTGCATCGTTACTGCGCGCGCATGGCCGGCTCGGTGATCGACGGCGAGGATATCGTCCAGGAGGTGCTGATCAAGGCGCTGCAGGCGATCGACGGCGGCGCGATGGTCGAACGGCCGGAGCAATGGCTGTTTCGCATCGCCCACAATGCCGCGCAGGATCATCTGCGGCGGCGCAATCGGGAAAGGTCGCGCATGACCGAGGCCGACATGAGCGTCATCGAGGATCCCTCCGGCAGCGCCGACAGCCGGCTCGCCGCCCAGACCGGCCTGCGCTCCTTCATGCAGCTTTCGGTGCCGCAGCGCAGCGCCGTGATCCTGGTCGATGTGCTCGGCCTCAGCCTGCACGAGACCTGCGAAGTCACCGGCGCGACGCTCGCCGCCACCAAGGCCGCGCTGCATCGCGGGCGGGCGCAGCTCAAGCTGCTGGCCCTGCAGCCCGAGCAGGCGCTCGCGCCGAGGCTCGACGCCGATGACGAGCGCCGGCTGCGGCGCTATGTCGACCTGTTCAACGCGCGCGACTTCGACGCGGTCAGGGCTCTGATCGCCGAGGACATCCGGCTCGATGTCGTCAACCGCGTCCGCCTGCGCGGCAAGGCCGAAGTGTCGACTTATTTCGGCAATTACGACCGCGCGACCGATTGGGCGCTGTCGCTGGGCTTTGTCGACGGCCGGCCGGCGGTTCTCATCCGCAACCCTGGGGACCCGGACGGCGCCGTGCGCGGCTTCATGCTGGTCGAATGGCGAGACGAGCAGGTCGTCCAGATCCGCGATTTCCGCTACGCACCCTGGTGCTTGCCCGATGCGGAGATCAGTACGATAGAGCGGTGAGGGGCTTGCCGAGATGGCGCGCGGAGGCGACGTGGCCAAGGTTGCGCCACCGAACAAGTCTGCCATCGCCTCGGCCACCAAGCTGAAGGGGTCCGCGTCCGATTTCGGGGAGCGGTATCGTCGCGAAGAGGATCTACGGCCCACAGCCGTCATGCTCGATATAGAGCGGCGCCAGCTTTCGGATCAGGCAGCCTCTTCCTGGTTGACCCAAACGCAATTGCCACATGGCAGCAAGTTCTTAGAGCGGTTCCGGCTCTCCTGGAACCGGTAGCCCGCTCTAACTATTTGTTTTGCCGCATTTATGCGGACGCAAAATGATTCCATTTGGCTGCAAAATGCTCTAGCCGATACGCACGCGGCGCGTCACCTGGCCATTGCTCTCCCAGTATGTGTGTTTCTTGGCAATCAAGGGATCGTCCATCGCCGGTTGAATTTGTCCCGTGGTGCTGACCGCGCGCGAGGTCACCGTGTGTTCTCCAGGAGAGGGATTTGCCCAAGCCAGGGACCAAATTTTCCAGGCGTGTTCTGCCTCCTCACTGTGGTCAATGGTCGCTGGTGCCCAAGGCCCCTGGTCGATTTGCACTTCGACCCGGTCGATCGGCGCCCCCCAGGCTGCGCCAACGATGCGGTAATCTGAGTCTTTCCGGGTAACCTTCGCAGGCGCGGACTTTATCAGCGCTCGCCCGACTGACGTCTCGGCCCATACGGTCTCGCCGTTGTGGTCCTCCTCCCGGATGGTCACATAGTCACGGGCCATCAGAAGGCTCATGAACCGCGTATCGCGAACCTCGATGCGCTTTAGCCACTTGACGTTGGCGATCCCGTACCAGCCTGGCGCAATGAGCCGTACCGGGAAGCCATTGGGCGCCGGCAAGACGGCTCCATTCATTTCATAGCAGAGGAGATTATCGGGGTTCATCGCGTCGGCGAGCGACATGCTGCGAGCGAAGTTCTGCTGCATCTTGACGTCGCGTATTGCGACCTCGCCTTTGTCAGTACCGAAAAAGACGACCTCGATGCCCTTCTCCAGAACGCCGGCTTCCTCGAGGATCGGGGCGAGCGGCGTCCCAGCCCAGCGGGCATTGCCGATGCCGCCGGTGAAAAAGGGAAACCCGTGGTTGCCCGAGCATTCCACTGTGAAAACGACCTCCTGCCGCGGTCGTGCCCTGATGTCGGCGAGCGTCAATTTTAAGGGCTTCTTGACCAGGCCTCCGATCTCCATCGACCATGTCTTCTCGTCGATCGTTGGTCGGTTGAAATGCGAGATGCTGAAGAACTTGTCGTTTGGCGTTATCCAGCTATCCAAATCCTCCCAGACAAGCTGCTTCTGGATACCTACCGGATCGGGATTTTCGGTCGGCTGATCCAGCCATGGAATAACTTCCTCGCTCGGCCGTGTTGGAAAAGCGTAAGCCCGACGCGAGGTATGGAGAGCAGCAATTGCGGCAAGAGCCGCGCTTCCTTGAACAAGAAGTTCTCTGCGCTGAAAATCAGGCATGTTGTTTACCTCCCAGTTGATCCGGAACGGGCTGCAACGTGCCTTAGGCCGTAGCCTGATCACGGATAGGCGACACAATGTGAAGTCTGCCAACCCGGAAATATCCGGATAGCTCAGACGATCACCGACGCAAGTCAGGCATGTGAAGCGTTGGACGAAACTCTGGCTCGCGTTTCGCATGCCAAGAGTGCGCCTTTGAGAAGGAAGTGTCCACAACTTGGACGGGACATGATGATGATTGCGACATTCCATGCCGATTTTCGGTCCTGCCAAATCGTTGCTGCTCGGATCGCTGCCGAACGCCCGCTTCTGGGTCATTTCGGGACCTTCGTAGGTTCTCGTCGAACCGGTGTTTCCTGCCGGCCGGTGGGTTGGCCGTGCGGCCGGCACCGCCCTGATCGCTTGGGGCGGTGCAACGCTTGTGGTCTGACGACCAGGGCTGCCTCGAATGTCGCATTTGCAGGAAACGATACCTCCTGACGCAAAGTGCATCGCACCGCCCCAGCCAGGCCGGCTCACAACGCGTCGGGGCGGACCGGCGGTGACGTCAAGCTTACGCAGGCATTCAGGCGTCGAGGAACTTTGAATCTTGGCGTCCGTTTATCCGAATGTCGGGTATGAAGGGCTCCGCCAATGAATGTCAGCGATGAAAGGACTGTATCGCTTTGGGCGGCAACCGAAGTCGCGCCTGAGGCGGTTCCGCTCGAGCGGAGTGAACAGGTCGATGTGGTGGTCGTCGGATCTGGCATTGCCGGACTGTCGGTCGCCTACGAATTGGCCGTCGCCGGGCAAAAGGTGGCGGTGCTCGATCGCGGCCGGATCGGAAGCGGCATGACTGCACGCACCACCGCGCATCTGTCGTCGATCTGCGACGACTACTTTTCGGAACTGATCAAATTGCGCGGCGAGGAACTGGCGCGGATTTACTACCAAAGTCAGTCGGCGGCTATCGACCGTGTCCAATCGATCCAGGAAGCAGAGGGTATCGCGTGTGATTTCCGCCGCCTCGACGGCTTTCTGTTTCCGGCGTCAGCCAGAAGGGAATCCGTCATCGAGCGCGAACTGGGCGCCGCCCTGAAGATTGGTGTCGACGTCGAGAAAACCGCAGGCGTGCCGTTTGCAGGCTTTTCGGATACGCCCGTCCTTCGCTACGCCAATCAGGCGACATTTCACCCGCTCAAATATCTCCGCGGGCTGGCTGCGGGCATTCGCGCGCGCGGCGGCATGCTTCATGCGGAGACCATCGTCGACAAGGTCGCGGAGACCGACGGCGGCGTCCGCGTAAGCACGGTCTCAGGCTTTACCGTGTCTGCCAGATCGGCCGTTGTCGCCACCAATTCGCCGATCAACGATCGCGTCGCGCTCCACACCAAGCAAGCGCCGTATCGGACTTACGCCATGGCATTCGAGATCGTGCGCGACGTTTTGCCGGATGCACTTTATTGGGACACGCTGGATCCCTATCACTACGTTCGCCTGCAGCCTGGTGAAGGCAAAACCGACTTTCTGATCGTCGGTGGTGAGGACCACAAGACAGGGCAGGCCGACGATGCCGACAACCGCTTCGCGGCCCTGGCGGACTGGATCAAAAAATTGGTGCCCGATATCGGCGCGGAAACCAATCGATGGTCCGGGCAGGTGATGGAGACCGTCGACTATGCCGGCTTCATCGGCCGCAATCCCGGCAACCGGCATGTCTTCGTGGTCACCGGCGATTCCGGTCAGGGCATCACCCATGGGGTTGTTGCCGGCCAATTGGTTTCCGACCTGATCCTGAAGGGGGAAAGCCCTTGGCGGGAACTTTACGAACCCTCCCGCAAGACGGCACGCGCGATCGGCGACTATTTGGCGGAGAATGCGACAGCGATCAGGAGTTTTGCCGAGTATGTCGCGCCTGGCGAAATCGATTCCGCCGACAAGCTGCGGCCGGGAGAGGGCGCCATCGTGCGCGAAGGGCTTACCAAAGTCGCGGCTTTTCGCGATGAGGACGGCACGCTCCACAAGCGCTCGGCCGCATGCACCCATGTCGGCTGCCACGTCCATTGGAACTCATTGGAACGCTGCTGGGACTGCCCCTGCCACGGCTCGCATTTTGCCGTCGACGGCACGGCTTTGAACGGGCCGGCCGTATCGCCCCTGGCTCCTGTCGGATAATTTTTTTTTCGCCCCCGCCGCGCAACTCACAATTCCTTCTCGGCCAGCTCCCGAAATGCGTCGGGAACCGACCGCTGTAGTCCGAGCGCGACCGAGGCGTAGCCGACCGCCTCCCAGCCGAAGCGGTCGCGGATCTTGTCGATGGCGCGATCCGCGATCCAGCGCGCCGCGCCCTTCCGGGTGCCGGGGCGGCGGCGGTCGTCGAGCCCGAGCGGCAGCTCCAGTTGCAGCCCGGCATGCTGCTCCAGATGCGATACGGCGATCGCCAGCAGCGAGATGGTCTTTTCGTGCGGATGGTCGATGAGCACCTTGCGCACCAGCGCCTCGGCGATTTCGGCCAGCACGGCGGTTGCCGAAATCGGCTGGTCGAGCGTGACCGAGCGCGTCACCGAGCGCAAATCGGCAAAGCGGACACGAACCGTCACCGTGCGGCCGGGCCGGGATTTCGCACGCAACCTGGTGGCGACCCTGTCGGCCAGATGCAGCAAAGCGGGGACGAAGACCTGCTCGTCGGCCGGTTTTCGGCCGAGCGCCGATTGCGCGCCGGCCGAGCGCGCCCGGCGCTGCGTCTCAAGCTTGCGCGGATCGCGGTTCCACGCCAGCGCATTCAGTTTCTCTCCCGCCGCCGGCCCGAGCAGGCGCTCCAGCGCGCCACTGTTGGTCTTCGCCAACTCGCCGATGGTGTTGACGCCGATACCGGCCAGCCGCTCCCTGGTGACCGGGCCGACACCCCACATCAGCTCGACCGGCAGGTGGTGCAGGAACTCCAGCTCGTGGCGCGGATCGACCACCACCAGCCCGTCCGGCTTTGCGACCTGTGAGGCGATCTTGGCCAGATGCTTGGTGCGGGCCACGCCGACCGAGATCGGCAAGCCGAGCTCAGCCCGCACGCGGCGGCGTATCTTGCCGGCGATCTCGGCCGGCGAGCCAAACAGGTGGGTGCAGCCGGCCACGTCGGCAAAGGCCTCGTCGATCGAAATCCGCTCGACCACCGGCGTGAAGTCGCCGAGCACCTTGATTGCCGCATCGCCCAGCCGCTGATAGTCCTTGAAATGGCCGCCGACGAAAATGAGTTGCGGGCAGAGTTCCCGCGCCCGCCGTCCCGGCATGCCGCCGCGCACGCCGAACGCCTTGGCCTCATAGGATGCGGCAAGCACTACCCCGCCGCCGACGGCAATCGGCTTGCCGCGCAAGGCCGGGTCGAGCAATTGTTCGACCGAGGCATAGAAGGCATCCAGATCCGCGTGGAGGATGTTGGCTTCCATCCGGCCCGTTCGCCTGCGGCCGCTCGAAGGCCGCATTGTCTCGCGTTATGATAGGAACATAAAGAGAACATTGCGGGCGAATTGTCAAGCAGCGTGGAGGCTGCCGCCGCAACCTACAGCGCCATCTTGTAGCCGAGATGACTGGCGGTGAAACCGAGGCGCTCGTAAAAATCGTGCGCTTCCCGTCGACCTTTGTCTGTGGTGAGTTGGACGAAGCTGCAATTGCGCGAACGGCACGTTTCAATCGCCCATTCGACCATCAGCTTGCCGACGCCGCGCGAGCGCCATTGCCGGGCGACGCGAACGCCTTCGATCTGGCCGCGCCAGGCACCCTTCCTGGAGATACCCGGAAGGAAGGTGAGTTGCAGGGTCCCGACCACTTGCCCGGCCTCGACAGCCACGGCCAGCAACTGGTTGGGGTCGGCATCGATTGCGCTGAAGGCATCGAGATAGGATGGCGCAAGCGGCGTGGATAGGTCTTCCCGGTCTGCGCCGAGCACATCGTCGGCAAGCATTGCAACGATCGCCGGCAGGTCGGGCGCCTGCGCGCGACGGAATTCGATCTCGCTCATCGCGCGAAGACATACGGTGCGACGTCGGCGATCGCAATATCCGTTTTGACTTGCAAGGGAAGGCCCGCGCCTTCAGGTGATCTCGAACGCCCAGAGGCGGTGGCCGTAGCGGCGGAAGAAGCGGGCGAAGAGGCGCTGCTGTCTGGCACGGGCGAGGTCGGCGGCGCGCCTTTCCTGCCGCCAGCGCGGCATGTTGCGGAACATCGCCAGGAAGCGGGCGGCGTCCTCGAGTGCCTCCTCGGCTGTCTGCGCCGGGCGGATCGCCGCCAGGAACAGAACGCGGCTCGGCTTCATCTGGTCAATCGCCACCTTGCGCTGGCGATGGCCCTGGCGTGCCTTGCGGATGCCGTCCTGGCGGATGGCCGCGAAAGCGGCAAGCATGGCCGGGCTGTCGCCGCTATAGCCGCAGGCATGGGCGAACTGGGCTGGGTTCATCATCGTTTCCTTGCTGCCGGCCGGCTGCGGTTCCGTGGCTCGCGCCGATACCAGCCCGCATGAGATATAAGCATAACTCAAATAATGGAACAAGTGAAACTTTAGCGTTGATGTAAGCGGAACCGACTCGACTCCGCCTCTAAAACCGATAATGATGTGGAACAAAGCAGGAACAATGATGGGGATGGCTATGGCATTGGCGGGCAAGGAAGCGACGATCGCCGATGTCGTCTCGATTGCCGTCGAGTGCATCGATTGCGGCCGTAACAGGTGGTGGAAGCCGGCCGAGCTCAAGCGGCATGGGGTGAGGCCGGAGACGCCGCTATCAGCACTTTCGGGGCGCCTCATCTGCAAGGCCTGCCGTGCCGATGGCCTGCCGGGCGCCGCCGTTTCGATCCAGGCCGCCTTCATCGACGACCGGCAACGGGTGCGCGCCGAGGCGCGCCTGCTCAACGGTCAAGAGCCGGAGCAGTCGAGGCGGGCTTGAGGGGGGAACTTCCTTCTCCCCTTGTGGGAGAAGGTGGATCGGCGCGTAGCGCCGAGCCGGATGAGGGGTGCTGGAAGAAACTCGGCGTTAAAATATGGAACGATTTTAAAGCCTTACGTAGCGATCCGTCCGGCACCCCTCATCCGACCGAGCTTCGCTCGGCCACCTTCTCCCACAAGGGGAGAAGGGAAAGCTCCCTCCTCAATACCCCAGCAGTTCCTTGAGCGGGATGACGCGGAAGACGTTCTTGATGGCGTAGCGGTTGAAGGTCAGCGTCTTGGGCGGATTGTACTGCTCGACGATCAACTCGGCGGCGGTGCGCTTGACCAGCTTCTTGATGAAAGCCTTGCCGTTTTGCTCGTTCTCTTCGGGCAGCGTCTCGATTACCACATGGTCGCCGGGCACCGCCTCGCGGCCGCCGCAATAGATCATCTCGCCGGGTTCGTAGCGCGGCACCATCGAATCGCTCAGCACGTGCAGCGCAAACACGTTCCGCAGATGCCGGATCCCCGGCGGCCGCTGGACATAGCCGGCCGGCTGGCCGTTGAAGGTGAAGTCGCCATCGTCGCCGCCGACGGCGGTGCCGAGAAGCTGGATATCCATCGGCCCGGCGGGCAGGGGGCCAGGATCGGTGACGATCTCCGCATCGGCAACCGGCCCGGCATCTTCGAGGAAGACGACCTCGCCCTTGCCGAGCGCCACCGGGTCGACGCGCAGGAAGGCGGCGGTCTTCAAAAGGTTCTCGGTCTTGGGCAGGTTGCGCCCGGTTTCCCAATTGCCGACGGCAGCGACGTCGGTGTCGTTGTGCTCGGCAATATGGCGCATCACCAGGCCGCGCTGCTTGCGCGCCCGGCGGATCGCCGCCCCGACCTTGATCGACAGTGCAGTTTTCGCCATGGCTCCATCTGAGGCATAAGATTCGGTTTCGTCTATGCAAGAATCGCTTGCATTTCTGTTTGAGTTATGCTCTTATACGATCATGCACAAGTCGCTTCACCAGCTTTCGGTCCTCGAATCCTCCCTTCAGCGCGCCGGCAGCGCTCGCCTGGAGGCGGTAGCGCAACCGATCGCCAAGGCCATGCATGTGCCAAACCTTTCCCCTTCGTCGCGGCTGTCCTCCTCCCCGGCCGGGGCTATGCCCGAGGCTCGCGCCTCGGACCCGGCAGCGCAAGCGGCCGGAACGGCCGGAGCCGTTCCCCTCACGGCTCCGGCTACGAATTACCCGTCGACCGGCAACGCGGATGCCGCGGTTTCCTGGATCCGTACCGAAGATGGCACGGTCATCGCCTTCGACAAGCGGACGGGTAAGGCAGTCTCCGGCGCAACCAGGCAGGCGGCCGAGATGAAGCTCGATCGTAGCAGGCCACGCGAAGGCTGATCGGCTTTCGAGCCTGAGAGCCGGCGAAGCCGGCGCCACACACAACCACCCTTGCAGGGAATAAAACATCATGGCCGCCCGCTATTCCGCCTCTGAATTGGAACAAATCAAGAACTGGTTGATGAGCGGGCTGTCGGCCGCGAAGATCGCCACCAGGCTCGGTGCGCAGCGTGGTAGCCCGGTCTCACGCGCGGCCATCATCGGCATCGTCCACCGCACCGCCCGTTTGCGCACCATCGGCCTTGCCAGATCCAAGGGCCGGTGTGGCGGACGCTCGGGCGGCCGGCTCGGAGATTCGGCGCCTGAGCCATCAAATGCCGCAAGCCAAGCGGAGGCCGCTCCGAAGGCCGAGCCACGCTGCCGCCCCGCAAGGCTGTCGGCCAGGCTGGCGCCGCCGGCCTGGCAGCCGGGTCCGGCTCGGATCACCGGGTCCGATGGCGAGCCGCTCGAAATGCCGGCGCCGCGCCCGATCGCCGCCGGCGGCCGCCAGCCACATTCCGCCGCCATGCGCTTCATCGATTGCCTGTTCGACCGTTGCCGCGCGCCGCTCGACACGACGCTGCAGGAGGATGCCGAGAACGATGCCCCCGGCAGTCGCCCCGGTTTAGACATGCTGTGCTGCGGGCTGCGCACAAAGCCTTCGAAAAGCTACTGCGCCTATCACGCGGCGCGCTTCCTGCGCACGCTGCCGGCCGAAGCGATTTGAGCCCAGTGGATGACGGAAATTCGACAGAGCCCGACGACAGAAAAACAGGAGGACCGAGCCGATGAGCAACAAAACCGCCCAAAAGACAAAAGCCAGGCTGCCGCGATTGCCGAAAGGCGAGGCCGAGCAGGTGCGCATCCGCAAGGAGATCGGCCATGATTTCGCGCTGAAGGACGACAGGTTCGGCCGTAAGCGGCTGGCCAAAGGAACGAAGGAGGCGGCGCGCGTCTATGAGGTCTCCAATGACGGCCACACCGCGACCGGCGGCATCGTGCGGGTGCGCAATGTCGACCCGCTGAGCGGCCTCACCTCGCTGTCGCGCCAGCAGCGCGAGGCGGGGATGCGCTACCGCCAGGATTTCCGCAACTCGTCGGAGGCAACCGCCAAGCCGATGGCTTGGGCCGAGCGCGTCGACGGCGGCCGCACCGGCAGCGGCGTCGCAGAACACATCCTGTCCGCCGGCCGCGACCATGCGGAGGCCACCAGGGCGCTTGTCCATTGGGAGATCGCCGGCATCGTGCAAAAGGTCTGCTGTGCCGACGCAACGGTCAAGAGCCTGGCCGAACAGGCGGGCGAGCCGCGCGACGTGGTGGTGAAACTGCTCAAGATCGGGCTCGACATTTTGGCCGTGCATTACGGCATGATGCTGATGCGCAAGCCAAGATGAGGAGCCCCGCCCGATCCGGCCGGCACTACCGGCCGGATCGATCCGTCAACGACGGCAGACACGGATTCTTTCGATGATCCGGTGATGATGACGCCAGTGCCTGATCACTTCGGTATGGCAGCGCCGGTGGTACCGGTACCGGTAGCGCGGCGCGTAGTCCTCGTTATAGACATCATAGCGGTAACGGGGGACGTACTCATCGTCGTAATCGGAATACCGATGGTGGCGATAATAATAGTCGTCGTCATAGCCGTTGCCGATGCCGATCGTGACGCTGCCGCCGGCGTTGGCCGGGCCGATCACGGAAGCCGCCGAGGCGACGGCAATCACCGAGGCAAGCAGGAGCTTCTTCATAGCTACCTCCTTCTTTAACGTCCCTCTAATAGAAAAACCCGCGAAGGGCAGGCTCGTTCCACAAATTTGCAAGATGCCACGAACCTAGAGCCCTAAATTAGCGCCGCGTGGGCGAAAACGCCTCTGGCTGTGCGGCAGGGTGGCCGTCGACGCAAGCCTCGAGCCGGTTGTGGTCCGCGCCGTATGTATCCCGGTGTCCCGTCAAACAGCGACAATCGGGGGGTGCCAGTCCCGTCACCGACCTATAGGACATGGCCCAGTTCCAGCAAAACGAAAGCGGTCGCACCCAGCACAGCGAGGGCGTAGGCCGCATAAAGAACAAGCAGCATGACCTCAAAGTCCCGGACGAAGCTTGCAGCAATCCTGGTCTCCTGAGGCTCCGCTTTCTCGACGCGGTCGGCTTCCAGCTGCTCCGTTGCCACGACGAGGCAGACTATCCTGTCGTTGTCGGCCGCCTGTAATATCCGTTCGGTCAAATCGACTGCAATCACTGGATCATCGGCCAACTGATCCCGCGATAGCCGGCTCTCAGTGACGGTCTGGATTTCACGCTTTCTCACGCACGCATAATTGCGCCGACTAAATTAGGTTCCACTGAAATACATAGTAAAATACATAGATTGCGCCCACCCGATCGCGATGGGCAAGACGTGAGCCCAACTGCGCGGAACCCCCGCCCGAGGTCGGCATTTGTCGACCGTCGAGGCGAATCTCGATCCGCATCCTCCGATCAAAGGGCGCGGGCTTCTTCATAGGCTGCTACGGTGCGCCATTGCTGGTAGGTCGCAATGCTAAAGCCGCCAAACCTTCATATCGCGAACGCAGCGCCGACGTCTTCGGTTCTGACCGGTTATGACGAAGATCGCATGCTTACTTATATCCGGCTGCTCGATGCTTCGGCGGAAGGAACCGATTGGCGCGAGGTCGCCCGTATCGTTCTGCACATTGATCCGGAGCGGGAACCGGAGAGGGCTTTCCGGGCGTGGGCGACACATTTGGCGCGTGCACGGTGGATGACCAGGAAGCGGAACGAACTGCGCCAATTGCGTGATGAGTGGTGGGGATGAGCACCATCTAGGAACTGCCGTCCCGGTTTGGCCGTTGAGGGAGGAGGCCAACATGGAAAAGCGACCAATGACTTCTTGGCGAGCCAATACTTTCGAGCTGTGCTGCCTTCTTGCAGTTCCGCTGTCGCTTATCCTTACCGTTTTACTGGCTGGTCTCATCCTTAGCTGACCTGGCGTGGGTTGCTCGCCAAGGGCTGGTCGGTCGTGATCCGACAAGATCCCGCACTGTTACTTCACAGCCGCCGCCATCACATCCGAAAACAGCGCCCGTTCCACCGCCGGCTCCAGCGTTTCGGCGAAGGGCGTTGCCAGGTGGTGGCGGTCGCGGAAGGCTAGTTTGCCGTCGATGAAGACGTGGCAGGTGGTCTGGTCGCAAAACCGGTCGGTCATGTCGACGTAAGTGGCGTTCGGCGTCGAGCGCACGATGTCGCGCTCGACGGTGGCGATGTCGTCGTTTGCCGCCATGATCCTCGGCGTGTCGCATGTCGCGGGCGTCTGGCCCCGCCACAGCGCCCGTGCCACGCATTTGTCGGCATAGCTTGCATTGTAGGGCACGTCCCTGATGACCGCGACCTTGATGCCGGCCTGGCTGAAGGCCTGAAGCGTCCAGGCGAGACCCGTCCGCCACTGCGCTTGCCAATCGGCGTGCTTCAACTCCTCGGGCGATTCCTTCATCACATTGCCGATCGAGAATTCCGAAATCACCACCAGTTGCGGGTGCAGCGCGATGATGTCCTGGACCGACTGCTCGCGCCACTGGTCGCATTCGGTGTAGTCGCGCTTCAGCCGCCAGTTCCAGGTCGTCACCCGCGAAGCCCGGCAGGAGGATTTGAGAAAGGTGACGACGCGAAAATTGTTCTTCTCGGCCGCCTTGATCAGCGGCGTCGACCAATGGTCGGCATGCGAGTCGCCGAACAGCACGACCGAGCGCTGGGCATCCTTGCGGCCGAACATGCAGGGCTTCGGCTTGACGGTCTCGAAATCGAGCACGCAGCCGCCATTGGTCGCGCGCACGGTGGAGAGCTGGGCGGCGTTGTCGGCGATGACGTGCTGTTCGGGGCTGAGATTGTGCTCGGCAAAGCGCGCATTGCCATAGGCCGCGACCACGCCGGCGCCGGTCAGCGCGGCGGCGGGCACCAGCGCCCGCGCTGCTCCGGCCATCAGCCAGCCGTTGCGGCGGATCGGGTTCTCGATGAAATGATAGGTGAACATCGACAGAACCAGCGTCAGCGCCGCGCAGGCAAAGCGGTCCAGGATGGACAGGTTGGGAACCACCATTGCCGCGTAGACTATAACCGGCCAGTGCCAGAGATAGAGTGAATACGACAGCCGGCCCAGCCATTGCAGGGGCGCCAGCGCCAGCACGGCGCTCGGCAGATTGCGGCCGCCGCTGCCGCTGAGCAGCAGCAGCACGGTGCCGGCGACAGGCGCCAGCGCATTCACCCCGGGAAACGGCGAGTCTTCGTCCAGCATCAGATAGGCCCAGGCGATCAGCACCAGACCGAGGCATGCCTGGAGCGTGGCCAGCAGCGGCCGGTCGCGCCAGATCTTTGCCGGCGCCATGGTCGCGAGGCCGCCGGCGGCGAATTCCCAGGCCCTGAGAGGCGAGAAGTAGAAGGCCCAGGGCTGCGACACTTCCGTCAGCCAGGCGCAGGCGGCGAAGGAGGCTAGGCCGGCGAGGCCAATGACGATTATAGCGGTGCGCTTGCCTGGGCGCAGCCATGCGGCCATCAAAAGCAGCGCCGGCCATGCCAAATAGAATTGTTCTTCGACCGAGAGCGACCAGAAGTGGATGAAGGGGTTGTTGGTGGCGTCGGCGGCGAAATAGTCGAACGACCAGCGGATCAGCCAGAGGTTGATCATGTAGGCGGAGGCGAACATAGCGCCTTTCGAATAGAGCGCCTGTTCCTCCGGCGACAGGATGAAGTAACCAGCAAACAGCGTGGCGAGAATGACGAACAGTGCCGCCGGCAGCAGGCGCCGGGCGCGCCGGGCGTAGAAGCGCCAGAGGTTCAGCCGCCCGGTTTCGGTTATTTCCGTAACCAGGTGTTTTGTAATCAGGTAGCCGGAGATGACGAAGAAGATGTCGACGCCAGCAAAGCCGCCGGGCAGGCCGGAGAGACCAAAATGGAAGGCGATGACACCCGCCACCGCCAGTGCGCGCAGCCCTTCGATGTCAGGCCGAAATGATGCCGACACAATCACCTCGTGCAAGGAATGCCCACCTCGCAGAGGCTCGACCCGATGCGCCGATATTGCAATGCAACAAATCTAACGCAGTGCAACATAGGGCGAGGGGACAGGCTCCTCCCACTCGTCGCATGGGCGATTCGCTCACATTGGCGGTTCAGTCATGAGGCGATTGATATGGAAGCGAAGGGTGCCGAGGCGATCAGGCCTTTTTCAAAAACTCGGTCTTCAGCACCAGGCCCTTCACCTGCCTGGTGCTGCATTCGATCTCGCCTGGATTGCCGGTGCCGGCAATGCCATGCGGAGGCTAACCGGCGGGCTACGAGCAGACGGGACCGCTCGGGGTGGCATTGCCACTCCGCGACATGCGTTCCGACCAGGCCATGCCGATGGCGCCACGGCAATCGAACAAAAGCCGTGGCCTTCATTGCGCGGACATTCCGGCGTAGCGACATCAAATGGCTGAACGCCCGCCGGTGCAGACTGGAAGGTCGCACAATGGCGGACCTGCCGCCTTTCGCTTGGTCCGTTATTGCAATCGGCAAGAAGCCGGCGGTCACTTGTTACCGAGCTGGTTGGCCATCTTGCAGAAGTCGGCATGCGTCTTGGCAATGCCGGCGTCGCTGCATTCCTTCAACACCATGGCCCGGTCGCTCGTGGACATGGCCATCCATGCGGTCTTGAATTCGGCTTCCGACTTCATGCTCTTCATGCCGGCGTCGGTGAAGAAGGGTGACATTTTCTGCGGATCGTCGAGCGCCGAAGTGCCAGTGGCACCGGCGGCGAGCGCTGCGCCGGTCATCATCGAAAGCGCCATCGCGCCCATGCAAAGCATCTTGATGTTCATGATCATTCCTCCTGAGCTGCTGCTTTGAGGTTATCCATCAGCGATCTACGAAGGAACGGTGTTTTGACCCAAAAGTTCCGCGTTCTGGCGCAGACATGGAACAGGATTGCCCGTGACGCCATTTATGCAAAAAATTCTACCGTGACTGAATAGCCGCGCTGCCGATCTGAAGCCCGACAAAGCCAACGAAGGTCCAGGCAATCGGTGTCCAGTTGGGGGAGGCGCTGCGACGTTGCACGCCGGCTCAATATGCCCGATCATGACGACGGCGGGGCGGAGGTATAAAGTGGCGGCAAATCGTCGAAACGGCGCGCACCTGGCGGAGCCCCGGCGGGCGGGTATTGTTGCCGCTGCCAGGGCGCTTCCGCGCACATCGTTGCCCAGCGTAGCGTCGGTCGTGACGGCCGTCGCGGCGCTCTATTTCGGGCGCGAGGTCTTTCTGCCGATCGCAATCGCCCTGCTGCTTACCTTTGCGCTTGTACCGATGGTGTCGGCACTCAAGCGCGCCGGCATACCGCGTCTTCCTGCCGTGATTGCGAGCGTGCTCGGCGCATTCACGGTGCTGGCGCTGTTCTCCTTCATCGTCGCCACGCAGGTTAGTGAACTGGCGCAGAACATCCCGCTTTACCAGGCTAATATCCTGACCAAGGTCCGGTCCCTCAAGGACACCGGCGTCGGCGGCGGTATCGTTTCCAGATTGAGCCGGGTGATCGAACGCGTCGGCCAGGAACTCGACAGACCCGGACCTGTGCAACCCGCCGCCGATCAGCCTCCGCGGGAGCCGATCCCGGTCGAAATCGTCGCGCGCGAACGACCGCTCGAGGTTCTCCAGAATCTGATCGGCCCGCTGCTGAGCCCGCTGGCATCGGCCGGGCTGATCGTCGTGGTCGTCATATTCATGCTGCTCGAGCGGGAAGACCTGCGCGATCGTTTCATACGTCTCGTCGGCTACGGCGATCTGCATCGAACCACCGAGGCGCTGCAGGATGCCGGCAAGCGGGTCGGCCGATATCTGCTCATGCAATTGGTCGTGAACATCGTCTATGCCGTACCGATTACGTTCGGGCTTTGGGTTCTGGGCATACCCAATCCATTGTTGTGGGGCTTGCTGGCGCTGGCGCTGCGCTTCGTTCCCTATATCGGCCCGGTCATCGCGACGCTGCTGCCTCTGTTCCTGGCGCTGGCCGTGGCGCCCGGCTGGTCGCTCGTGCTATGGACCGCCGGGCTTTTCGTCGTGGTGGAACTGATCACCGGCAACGTGATCGAACCTTGGCTCTACGGCTCGCGCACCGGGCTGTCGCCATTGGCCATCATCGTGGCGGCGATCTTCTGGACCTGGCTTTGGGGGCCATTGGGCCTGGTTCTGTCGACGCCGCTCACGGTCTGCCTCGTCGTGCTCGGCCGCCATGTGCCGCAGTTCGAATTCCTCGACGTTCTGTTCGGCAACGAACCCGTGCTCGAACCGCACGCCCGGCTTTACCAGCGGCTGCTGGCCGGCGATCCCGAGGAAGCGACAGACCATGCCGAGGAGATGCTGGAGGAAAACTATCTGGTCGAGTTCTACGACAAGGTCGCGATTCCCGCACTTCTGCTCGGCGAGCAGGACCGTGTGCGTGGTGTGTTGAGCGATGAGCAAAGACAGCAGGTCGCCGGCAGCGCGCTGACGATGGTGGCGAACCTCGACGACAGCGCGCAGGAGGAGGCGGAAGCGGACGATACGGCCGCGGCCGAGGACAACGGCGTACGCGAGGACAAGCAGATTCAGGGGGAGGACGAGGACGACACCGAACTGCCGGATGGCACGGGCATGTCGGTGCTGTGCGCCGGAGGGCGCGGCGAACTCGACGACGCCGCTGCCGCCATGCTGGCGCAGGTGCTCGAAGTCCAGGGCGCTACGGTGTTGAGGGCGAGCTTCGCCGATCTGGAACCGGGAAGCATTCGCCGCCTTGAACTCGACGCCGTCGATACCGTCGTCGTCGGATTTTTGAACCGCGATTCCGTCAAGCACGGCCGGTTCCTGGTCCGTCGGCTGAAACGCGCCAAACCAAGGTTGCGGGTGGGCGTCGTATTGTGGTCGGAGCCCGACAGCGACAACCAGGAGGCAGACGCCAGATTGGCCAATGAGATCAACGCCGATTTCGTCGCACACGGCATGGTCGGCGCGGTGATCGGCGCGTTGTCCAGCGCTCCGCCGGTGGCGCTGAAGGCCACCGCCAAACGCGGCATGCGCCGCCTGACGCCAGCGCGCAAGAAAGAGCCGCTCGCCGCGGCAAAATGAACGCGGCCGACGACGGCGGCAGGTCGGGTTATTACCGCTTTCGCGAAAGTGGTAATAACCAAACGGATCAGGTTATCTTCGCAAGGTCGCGCTGAACCGTCCGCCCCGGCAAACGGCGCCAACCTTCATACAGTCCAGAAATAGCGCACCGTATGGAAGAAGACCGGGGCGGCGAAGACCAGGCTGTCAGCACGGTCCATCATGCCGCCATGGCCTTCGATCAGATGGCCCCAGTCCTTGACGCCCTGATCGCGCTTGATGGCGGAGGCGACCAGCCCGCCGAGGAAGCCCATCAGGCAGGCGATGAAGGCGACGCCGGCTGCCTGCAGCGGCGAAAACGGCGTCAGAAACGACAGCAGCACGCCGAGCAGGCTCGATGCCGCCAGCCCGCCGACCAGCCCCTCCCAAGTCTTCGACGGCGAGACCGTCGGCGCCAGGAGATGCCGGCCGAACAGCTTGCCGAAGATATATTGCAGCACGTCGCTGCCTTGCACGGTGATGATCAGGAAAGCGATCAGCAACAGGTTGCGGCCTTCGAAGCCAGGCACATCGAGCGTCAGCAGCGCCGGCACGTGGCTGACGCAGTAGACCGAAATCATGACCGCCCATTGCTGCGCCGAGACGCGCTCGAGAAAGCGCTCGGTGTCGCCGTGCAGCGCGGTGATCGCCGGCATCAGCAGGAAGCAGTAGACCGGGATGAAGATGGTGAACAGGCCATACCAGGCGGTCCACACCAGCCAGTACTGGAACGGGATGACGATGCCGAACATGCCGAGCAGCACCCAGTGGTCGCTGCGGCGGCTGTGCGTCAGCGTCACGAATTCGCGCAACGCGGCGAACGAAATCAGCGCGAACAGGATGGTCATGCCGGGGCGGCCGAAGAAGAAGGCAACGGTGATCGCCACCACCATCACCCACCAGGCATTGATGCGCTGGGTGAGGTTGACCAGCGTCGGCGACAACGGCTTCGGCGCGCGCCACGACAAAACGCCGGCGACGACGCTGGCGCTGATCAGCACCGCCAGCAGGCCGACAATCAGAATGAGGGTTTCGTGCATCATCGGCAGCATTTTGCCTTGATCCTCAATCGTCTCGCTCCGGCCGGGGGTTCAGCGCCAGCAGCGTTTCGCGGGCGCGGTCGAGAAAGGCGCGGCGTTCCTCACCAGGTTGAATGGCGATCGGCGCGCCGAAGACGACGCGGCAGAGCAGCGGCACCGGCACGAATTGCCCCTTGGGCAGCACCCGCGACATGTTCTCGATCCAGCACGGGATGAGCTCGACATCGGGTCGCGCCATCGACAGATTGTAGAGGCCGGAGCGAAACGGCAGGAGCGGTTCGTCGGTCATGTTGCGCGTGCCTTCGGGAAACAGGATCAGCGAATGGCCCTGGTCGAGCACCGACAGCATGATCGAGATCGGGTGCTGCGTTTCATCCGTCCACTGCCGGTGGATCAGCACGGAAGACAGCATGTCCTCGGCAATGAACCGGCGCAGCCGCGTCTTGCCCCAATAATCGGCGGCCGCCACCGCATGGGTACGGGCGCGTTCCTTCTCGCTGAGGCAGGCCGACAGCAGGATGAAATCGCCGTGGCTGGCATGGTTGGCGAAGTAGATGCGCTGCCGGTCCGATGGCTGGCTGCCGTTCCAGATCGGCCGCACGCCGGTGACCGCCCAGGCCAGCGCCGACAGGCCGACCGAGGTCACCGTCTGCAGCAGGGTATAGGTGCTGACGCGAAGCTTTGTCATGGACGGGCTCAAAAGAATGCCGCGACGAGCGAGGCCGCCGCGAACAGGCCGAACGCGATACGCTGCTTGGCGAGCAGGCGGCGCGTGCCGGCCATCCGCTGCTCGAGCGGGCGGCCGCCGGCAGCCGTGGACTTCAGCCGCATGCGCGCCAGCACGTCGTCGATCGCCGCGCCGCCGCCTGCCTCGCTGGCGTGGCTGGCCATCAACCGAAACAGCAGCGCGTCGAACAAAAGCAGGGCCGAGAGAATGATTGTGGCTATGGCACTTGCGGCGGCGATCAGCCAGGCTACCGCGGACAGCGACGATGTTTTCGGCGCAGCCGCCAGGCCGATGACCGGCGCCGCCAGCAAGGCAGCAGCAATCAGCAGCAGCGGCCATGTCACCTGCACCATCAGCCCGGCAGCGAACGCTTCGGCCCTGTCACGATAGAGGGTCATGCCGGTGCGTCCCTGCAAAGATGCACCGGCCGGCCCGCGGCGGCGAGCTTGCCTCGCGCCTGATCGGGCGTGGCGGCCCGGCCGCTGGCGACCAGCCATTCGGCGACCACGGCGGCGCTGCGTTGGAAGCCGAGCGCACAGCAGACCAGCACCGCGCCCTGCTTCTGCGCCGCCCCGATCGCCGCCACCGCTTGCGCACGCGCCTCGCGAGACGGCGGCAAAAGGTCGACCATGGGCAGGCTCACCCAGCGGATCGAGGTGCCGCGCGGCCTTTCCAGTTCGCCGGCAAGGTCGATCACCGTGCCGAAAGGGTCGGCTTCGGCGGCGGTCGGAAAACGGCCAAGGGAAACACCGTCGGCAATGACGATATGCGCCGGAAGCTTTCGCGTCCATGCCCACACATTGGCCTTGGCGCCAAGGCGGTAGGGCCAAAGCAGTAGACGGCTGGCCAGCGACACGCGGCCGTCGGCTGTTTTCTGGAACACTTTGGCGCCGGCGCCGGCGTAGGCGAAAGCGACTATGGCCAGCGCCAGTGCCGGCCACAACAGGATGAGCCACAGCGCCGAGACCAACGCGCCGGCAGCGGCGCCGGCCAGGGCAAGGCTTGCGCCGAGCGCATAGAACAGCGCCAACCGCCGCGCCTTCGGGTCAGCGCTCAGGCGGAAGCCGGTGAACGGCAGCTCGCTGTCGCGCGGAAACAGCCACAGGGCGAAAAGGCCGAGCAGCGCGCCGGTCGGAATGTCGATGAAATGGTGCTGCCACGTCGTCAGCACCGAGGCGCCGATCAGGAAACACCAGACATGCCAGGCGAAGCCGGCGACGCCGGTCAATCTGTAACGCCAATGGTCCCAGATGATGACCAGCAGCGCGATATGCAGCGACGGCGCCTGGTTGAAGGGTTTGTCGAAGCCGCCGAGCACGGCGAACATGAAGCCGGGCAGGCCGCTTGTCTGCGGGCGCACGAAGGTCGCAGTCAGCGGGAACAGGATGAAGCAGGCGACGGCGACGAGCTGCGCCGTCAGATAGCGGCCGGCAAGGCGGTCGACGCCGCTCTTCGAATTGTTCAACAGCAACGACAAGCCATAGAACAGGTTGATCGACCAGTAGGGCACGATCGTCCAGGCAAGGAACGGGATGCCATGCTCCCAGCCGAAGACGATGCTGCCGACATCGTCGCGCCGCGACGCCAGCCAATTGGCGAAGCCGTAGGTGGCGTAGAAGAACGGCGCCAGAAATGCCAGCCACAATGCGGCGCGCAGGACGATCCCGGGATACGGCTCGCGCGGCAAGGCCGGAAGGGCATCGCGAGGTAAGGCAGAGGCAGGCAAGTCCATGTTCAGACGCGCCGCGCGACCGAAACGGTGAAGATGCCCCACTGGTCGATGCGCTGGTCGAGCTTCTCAAAGCCGGCGGCCGCCACCAGCTGGTCCATCTCGGCCTGCGTGCGGCGGCGCATCACCCAGGCCTGGCCGCCGCGATGCGAGGTCAGGCTGCGCGCGATCATCTCGAGCTGTGGATGCCAGGGCTGGTTGGTATAGACGAGCAGGCTTCCCGGCTGCATGGCGCTGGCCAGTCCACCGAGCGAGCGAGCGATCACGGCATTGTCGGCAAACAATTCGTAAAGCCCCGAGACGATGGCGAGATCCGGCGCCGGGTCGAGCCCGGCCAGCATCGTTGCGTCGAAGGCGTCACCTTGATGGAAAGTGACGCTCGCCGGCAGCTGGCGCTCGGCGATCAGCTTGCGGCCGAGCGAGACGTTGAGCTCGGAGAAATCCTGCAGCCGTACGCTTGCCGGCGGCTCGGCGCATTTCTGCACGGCATCGAGCACGTAGCGGCCATGGCCGGCGGCGACATCGACGATATGGATCGGCCGGCCGGCGGCCTTGAGCGAGGCGGCGGCGCTGCCGATCAGTTCTTCCAGATGCAGCTTGCGCTGGCGGATGCCGCGCCAGCCGATGGCATCGAGAAAGGTGCGGTCGATCATGCGGCCGATGGGGCTGATGCCCCGCGCCTCGTTCTCGTAGACATAGTCGAGCGTCGAGCCCGAATCGAAGCCGGTGGCAATCCCCGTCTTCATACCGGACGACAGCCAGGCGCCCATGCGGATCGATGCGCGGCTCATTGCCCAGTAGAGGCCCCTTAGCGACAGCAGCGGCAGCGGCGAGGCCAGCCGGTCGGCCTCGTCGCGCGTGTAGCTGGCGCGGTCGGCCTCGGTCAGGTCGATTGGCTTTTCCGACGCCGCGAATTGCTTTTCAAGGAAAGGCCTGATCAGGTCGAGTGCCTTGTGGCGGTCGCGCTCGCCCAGCGTGTCGTGGAAGAAGCCGGGCAGCACATGCCGCTCCTTGGCCGGGCTCGCCAGATTGACGAAAAACTCGTGCTGCGGTTCATGCCGCACCACCCAGTCACTGCCGGAGATCAGAAGCTGTGTCGGCACGGTGATGGCGCGGGCGTCGGCGACGATGCGCGCGGCATGGTCGTAGAGCTCGACCAGGATGTTGGAGGCGATCGGCCGGGTGATCAGCGGGTCGGCGTCGAAGGAGGCGATACGCTCGGGGTCATGCGTCAGGAATTTCGCCTTGACGTAGGAATTCACGAAGAAGCGGCCCTTCAGCTTCTGCCACAACGCAATGCCATGCTTGGCGAAGGGCACGTAGAGCTTGACCGAGAAGGCTGGCGAGGCCAGCACCAGGGCGCGAATGTCGGGCGCGTAATCGTGCACCCAGGCGGCGGCAAGTACGGCGCCGAAGGATTGCGCGATCAGCGCGATGTCGCGCCGGGCAAAACCGTCGCTGTCGATCTCGCGCACAAAACAATCGATGTCGCGCACCAGCGCGGCAAACGACGGCGCATAGCCGCGTTCGCCGGCGGAGCGGCCATTGCCGCGCGCGTCCCACGCATAGAAGGCGTGGTCGGGCATCTGGAACTCGTCGACCAGATGCGCCATACGGCCGCCATGCTCGTGGCCGCGGTGGAACAGCAGGATGGCGCCCTTGGGGTTTTCCGACAGCGCCGGCCAATAGCGATAGAAGATCTCTGTGCCATCGTGGCTCTTGAAGCTGCGCTCCTGCGCCACCCGCTCGATATTGACTGAAGCCACGGCGGCAACCGTCTGTTGGTGAAGCATATTGTTCTCCCTGGCGAGACCGGAATTCAGCTACCGCTCCCGTTAAGGCCGCTGCGTATCCGGTTGATGGCGGTCGCCAGCGAGAGTGTAGCCATGGCCGGAAACACGAGCGGCGTGAGCGCCGGGACCCACAGGCCGGACGCGATAAGCACGGCGAGGATGCCAAGCGCCAGCGCCCGGTCGCTTTTGCCGAACGGGCCGGCATAGTTGCGCCCAGCTCCGGCCGCGATGCCGAGCACGCCGGCGAATTCCGCGATCATAGCCGCGATAGCGAATGCAACGACGCCCCAGGCAGGAAAAATGACGGTAAAGGCCAGGATCAAAGCGAGATCGGAGACGACATCACAAAGCTCGTTGAGATACATGCCGAGCGTCGAGGCCTGGCCATGTTCCCTTGCGAGCATGCCGTCAATGGCGTTTAGCGCCATTCGCGTAAACAGCACGAGCGGCATCAGCAGAAAGACCGCGCGGCGGCCTGCAAGGGCTGCCACCGCAAGGCCGGCGGCGAGCGAGAGGGCAGCGGCCAGCAGTGTGATCTGGTTGGCGGTGACGCCGGCCTTGGCCAGGCCGTCGGCAAGCGGCCGCAGCCTGGCCTGGAAGGCCGGTTTCAGCGCATAAAGCGTCGGCATGTGCGAACCCCCCGGCCGCGGTGCAAATGATGTTGGCGAGGATGGTCAATTGGCGCGCAAGACGCAAGGGCGGCGCCCTGCCACTTTTCGACATCCGGATATGTCGGCGCTAGCTTTTCCTGTCATTGTCGACCGGGAACCGTGCTGGCAAGCTTTCTTCGGCCGTGGCCCAGGCGCGACTATGATAACGCCGCAGGACGAGAATGCATGTCGCGAAGACCGCCAGCCCGCAAATCACGCCGGGCGACATGCCTCCGCCGAAAGCGGACTTAACAACGATGCCGGTGAAGGCGCCGGCGATGGCGCCGTTGATCGTGCCCACCATCCCAGCGGTGGTCATGAAATATTGCAGCGGCGAGGGGCGGAGGCCCTTGTCGACCAGCACCGCCGAGAGGTCGTCATGCGTGGAGTTGACAAGGTATCTTTGCAGGACCGGCGCCAGCTCGACGAAATAGTGGCGGATCCTGGCCATGCCGCGGGCATGCACCATGTCCTCGATGGCAACCTGCACAGCGCGCACGAAGGTGACCAGGCCGATGAAGAAAAGGCAAGGTAGCAAGATAAGGCTGAACAACACGAACGGCCTGCCCATCTCCGTGACCTGGGCGACGAAGGACAAGGCAATCGTTGCGCTCGAGACCGAGGTCAGGAACAGATTGGCTCGCTGGTTCGCTTCCTGAATGGTCGCGGCGCGAGCGTTTTGCAGCACGACATGCTCGGTCGTCAGGCACTGCAAGACTTGCTGCGCCTGGTCAGGCGGAACCGGAGCGTCAGGAGAACGGGTCATCGACATTGCCCGCTTCTGCCCGCCGGAACCGGCAGGGCAGAAGCGGGCATCGTCCTGCTGCGAGCCATCAGGACTTGCCGTTGCCGCCGTTGATGGCGATACGCTTGGCCTTGGCCTGAGCGCGCTCAGTCTTCGGCAGCGTCACGCTGAGCACGCCGTTCCGGAACGCGGCGTTCACCTTGTCTTCGTCGACTTCGTAGCCGAGCGGGATACGCCGCTCGAAACGGCCATAAAAGCGTTCGGAGAACTGCCTGTCCTTGTCCTCGGTCTCTTCACGCTTCTCGCCGCGCAGCGTCAGCACGCCGTCATCGAGCAGCACCTCGACGTCCTTCTCGTCCATGCCGGGGATCTCGGCGGTGACGCGGATTTCCTTTTCACCATCGGAGATTTCGACACTCGGCCAGCCGGCGCGGGCAGCGGCGAAGCCACCGAGCGACGGCAGCCTCGTGTCGAAGCCGCGGAACGCCTCGTCGAACAGGCGGTTCATTTCGCGATGCAACGTCAGGAAGGGATCGCGATCGCCGCTGCGGAACAGGCTGGGGGCCTGATTATTCTCCCGGCCCCAGGGAATGAGATCACGAATAGCCATTTGCATAGTCTCCTTTCTCGACTGGTTCGTTCAGGCAGCCTGCTTGTTTGCTTCGACCTGCGCGGCCTTCGGCCCGGTCTTCGGCGAGGCGACATCGGTCGCGATGGCGATGCGCCGAGGCTTCATCTCCTCGGGCACCTCACGTACCAGATCGATGCTGAGCAGGCCGTTGTCGAGCGAGGCGCCTGCGACCTTGACGTGATCGGCAAGCTCGAAACGGCGGGTAAAGGGCCGTGTGGCGAGGCCATGATGCAGATACTCCGCGTTGTCCGGCTCCTTATGCTGGCCGGAGACAATCAGGAGGTTGGGTTCATGAATGATTTCGAGGTCGTCCTCGGAAAAGCCAGCGACGGCGATAGTGACGCGGTAGTTGTTCTCGCTGCTGCGCGCGATGTCATAGGGCGGCCAGGCGTCGAAAGCCTGCGGCGCATTTTCCAGCAGGTTGAAGACGCGGTCGAAGCCGATGCTCGACCGATAGAGCGGGGAAAAGTCGAATGCGGTTCTCATAGCTACATCCTCCATCGAGCAACATAGATACGAGGAGCGCCAAAGAGCTGGCGCTCCCTGGTTTCGCCGGCCCCATTTCGGCGACCGGTGCCATCGATTTGGTTATTGTCCGCCGCAAGTCAAGACCCCGATGGCTCTCGCGTTGCCGGTTTTCGGGCCGGTTTTTGGTCGGTTCGGCGAGGCTGCCAATCTACTTGTGAGAGATGTCCGGCAGGAGATTGCCTGTTTGGCTTCAATCGCCAACGCCGAGTTCCCCGGCCGGTTATTGTCTGCCGCAGGTCAAGACCCAGATTCTTGTGTTGCCGGGCCCATTCCCGGCACTCGCAGATGGAGCTGACCATGACACGCGACGAGATCATTTCCGTGCTGGGCCCGGTCGACGACGCCGTTATCGCCGACATTGCGGCGACGGACGGGACGGTCCAGGAATTGCGTGAGGCCCTGGCCTGGATCGCCGCCGACGAGGCGCTGGTGAACGAAGGCCGACCGCTGCCGACGGCAAGAGTAGCGACGCTGATCGAACTGCTGCAAGGGCCGGACGAGGAGGAATAACCGCTGTTGCCGCGATGCTCTTGAACCGCGCAAAGGGACGAACCATGTCCTTCAGCGGCGCCGGCTGGTCGACGGTGCCGCCAGCATGACGTTGCTTGCTCAAACAAGAAGACGATCAGAAAACAAGGAGGAAGTGATGGACGACGTCCGCTTCGCCGAGCCGATCACGTTGAAATTCCAATCCAGCGAGCGCAAGGTCGCCAGTAGTTGGGAAGCCATCGAATGCATGCGTCAGCAGTGGCCGGACCGTGCACGCGGCCGGATTTGGCGCGCCGCCTATCGGGCCTGCCGCGACGCGCTCGACGGCTGGCGCAGCGCGCGTGATGCGCGCAAGGCCTTCGTCAGGGCGGCGCGCAACGCGGGATTGCTCGCCTGCGAGCCTGTCGACCACGCCCGGCTAGCCCGGACCCCTCCGATATTGTGAGATCCAAAACAAGTGGGGGGAGATGCAACTGCCCTTTCCCCCCCTCGAGAGACTTTGTCCGCTGTCTAGCGGCAGATCGGCTTGCTCTTCAGTGGACGGTGATAATGCCGTTTACGGCCCGCCATTCGGAGGGCTGGATCAGGTGATGATGGGCGACGCGCACCGAATGCAGCGGGCCTTCGATTTCGCGCTCCCAGAAATCGAGGAAATGCTTCAGCGTCGGGAAATCGGGGGCAATATCGTATTCCTGCCAGATATAGAGTTGCAGCAGGCTCCGATGATCGGGCAGGCGGTAGTGGATCTCCGCCGTGGTAAGACCAAACCCTTGCATCTGGAGCTGAAAGTCCCTGCTGGTCATGCGATCGTCCTTTCCGTTGAAATCTCGGCCCGTTGAAATCTCGGTCTGCAAAACGCCTCGCCTTCCACATAGGTTCCCGCCGCCACGAGCGGCTCCGAACGGGCGGCATTTTGAAATATCGCGCCAAAATTTGAGCCGCACTTTAGCTGAGAGCGGCTAATGTGCGAACGATTACAGTGCATTGGCACTCTCATGCGTCGAGTGCTAAAATTTTTGCGCGACCCTCTTGAAAGCAGAAAAAAGCGCGACTAGTTCGTATGCGCGCGATGCCTGATGAAGGGGTCGCGCACCCCGTGCCGGGCCGATATTGCCGGTTCGGTCAGGAGGATCTTCGAAAATCTGTTTGTCCCGAGAGGAGAACGACATGACGTTCCGTCCATTGCACGACCGTATCCTGGTCCGCCGTATCGAGGTCGACGAGAAGACCGCCGGCGGCATCATCATCCCCGACACCGCCAAGGAGAAGCCGCAGGAGGGCGAGGTCATTGCCGCTGGTCCGGGCGCGCGCGACGACAGCGGCCAATTGCAGCCGCTCGACGTCAAGGTCGGCGACCGCATCCTGTTCGGCAAATGGTCCGGCACCGAGATCAAGCTCAATGGCGAGGATCTGCTCATCATGAAAGAGAGCGACGTGCTGGGCGTTATCGAGGGCGCCGGCGAGATGAAGAAGGCTGCCTGAGTGGGCCTGAACAAGCATTCCAGTCAACGAAGCTGCCTATCGAAGGAGTGATCCAATGGCTGCCAAAGATGTGAAATTTCATACCGAAGCCCGCGAGAAGATGCTGCGCGGCGTCAACATCCTTGCCGACGCGGTGAGGGTGACGCTCGGTCCCAAGGGCCGCAACGTCGTCCTCGACAAGTCGTTCGGCGCCCCGCGCATCACCAAGGACGGCGTCACCGTGGCGAAGGAGATCGAGCTCGAGGACAAGTTCGAGAACATGGGCGCACAGATGGTCCGCGAGGTGGCTTCGAAGACCAGTGACGTCGCCGGCGACGGCACCACGACCGCGACCGTTCTGGCGCAGTCGATCGTCCAGGAAGGCGCCAAGGCGGTTGCCGCCGGCATGAACCCGATGGACCTGAAGCGCGGTATCGACAAGGCGGTCGAAGCCGTCGTCGCCGAACTCAAGGCCAATGCCCGCAAGGTGACCAGGAACGACGAAATCGCCCAGGTCGGCACCATCTCGGCCAATGGCGACGCCGAGATCGGCCGCTTCCTCGCCGAAGCGATGGAAAAGGTCGGCAATGAGGGCGTCATTACCGTCGAAGAAGCCAAGACCGCCGAGACGGAGCTCGAAGTCGTCGAAGGCATGCAGTTCGACCGCGGCTATCTCAGCCCCTATTTCATCACCAACCAGGACAAGATGCGCGTCGAGCTCGACGAGCCCTATGTGCTGATCCACGAGAAGAAGCTGTCCAACCTGCAGGCGCTGCTTCCGGTGCTGGAGGCGGTGGTGCAGTCGTCCAAGCCGCTGCTGATCATCGCCGAGGACGTCGAGGGCGAGGCGCTGGCGACGCTGGTCGTCAACAAGCTGCGCGGCGGCCTGAAGGTCGCGGCCGTCAAGGCACCGGGCTTCGGCGATCGCCGCAAGGCCATGCTGGAGGATATTGCCATCCTGACCGGCGGCACGGCAATCAGCGAGGATCTCGGCATCAAGCTCGAGAACGTCACGCTCAACATGCTCGGCCGCGCCAAGAAGGTGGTGGTCGAGAAGGAAAACACCACGATCGTCGACGGTGCCGGCTCGAAGAGCGAAATCCAGGGCCGGGTCTCCCAGATCAAGGCGCAGATCGAGGAGACCACCTCCGACTATGATCGCGAGAAGCTGCAGGAGCGGCTGGCCAAGCTCGCCGGTGGCGTCGCCGTCATCCGCGTCGGCGGCTCGACCGAGGTAGAGGTCAAGGAGCGCAAGGATCGGGTCGACGACGCCATGCATGCCACCCGTGCCGCGGTCGAGGAGGGCATCCTGCCCGGCGGTGGCGTGGCGCTGCTGCGGGCGGCAAAGGCGCTCGACAATATTCAGGTCGACAATCCCGACCAGAAGACCGGTGTCGAAATCGTGCGGCGCGCGATCGAAGCTCCGGTGCGCCAGATTGCCGAGAATGCCGGCGCCGAAGGTTCGATCATCGTCGGTAAGCTGCGCGAAAAGCAGGAGTTCTCGTTCGGCTGGAACGCGCAGACCGGCGACTATGGCGATCTCTTCGGCCAGGGCGTCATCGATCCGGCCAAGGTGGTACGCACCGCTCTGCAGGATGCCGCTTCCGTCGCCGGCCTGCTGGTGACGACCGAGGCGATGGTGGCCGAGAAGCCGAAGAAGGAAGCTGGTGCGCCGGCAATGCCCGGCGGTGGCGGCATGGACTTCTAAAGCCAGGCTTCCAAAGCGCGACTTCGAAACGGCAGATGGACCGTGTCCGCCAAAAGCGGGCACGGTCTTGCCGGTCCGGGACTAATGCTGAGCAGGTGTTGCCATGGATATGATGGACAGTTTTGGAAAGATCGCGGCGCCGACCCGCCCGAAAAACGATTTCAACTATGAAGCCGACTGCAGGGCGGCGCTGGCGCCTTTGGTCGACGGCTTGCTGGATATGGCCGAGTCGGCCGGCTGGGACCGCCGCAAGGCGGCCTACACGCTGATGTTTCTGTCGGCTCAACGCGTGGGGGCCGGCACGGAGGAGCGCAAATGATCGCGGCGCGGATGCGCGAATGCCTGCGCCTGCTGCGGTGGTCGGAAAACGATTTCGCCGAAGAGGCGGGATACCCGCTCGCCAAGGCAAAGGCGTGGCTCTACGGGCGCGAACATCCGCCGCTGGGCGTGGCGGCCTGGCTCGAGGCGCTGGTCAAGGTGCATCGGCTGCTGCCGCGGCCGGGCATGCCCCCGATTGCGTCCAACTCGCAGATCGGTGGCATCGTTCTGCAGGCGGCCCTCGGGGATCGAAGCGCCCGCGCGGTGGAGTTCCGAAAGGAGCCGATTGAGCCAGGAAAGGAGAGTGTCATGGATCGTGCTTCGTTCGACAAGCCGGTTACTATCCTCACCGGCCTCGGTACACCGACGAAGATAGAAAGCGCGGCTGAGGCCTATGCACTTTTGGCTGAATGGCCGGCAGCGAGCCGGACGGCCGCGCATGACATCGCCGCAAAAGCGTGCCGTGCAGCACTGGAAGGAGAGATCGACGCCGAAACGGCGCGCGCCACCTTCGTTGCCTTCGCCCGCCGCAACGACCTGCTTGCGCCGCAGACGAACGGGATGGTTGCCGGCGAGAGCGTTGCTGGCGCGACCGTTGCCGACTGGGCAACGCGCCCACAGCGCGTCAACGCCCCGGCCTGAGCGAGTGCCAATCTCCCCCCTTGAGGGGGAGATGTCGCCGAAGGCGACAGAGGGGGTCGGCACGTCCTGGCGCGACGCCATATTGGACGAAAGAGAAAGTTGGCGCCCCCCTCTGTCCTGCAGGACATCTCCCCCTCAAGGGGGGAGATTACGCGCTCAGCCGCTTTCGCTTGCTAAGCCATCGGCAGCAGCCGGCGCATGATCAGCGAGGCGTGGCCGCCCACGCCGTGTGCAGCCGGCCGGCGCTCGACGACCTCGAAGCCGTGCTTACGATAGAAGGCGATTGCGCGGTCGTTGCCCTCGATCACTTCCAGGGCGATGCTGGGAATACCCGCATGCGCGGCAAGAACGGCATGCAGCAGGTCGGCGGCAAGGCCGGTGCCGTACTCGCTTTTGTCTATATGGAGCCGCTCGAGCATGACCTCGCCCTTGTCGTCCATCGCTGCCATCGCATAACCGGCGAGCGAGCCGTCAGCCCGCTCGGCGACGAAGGACATCTTGTTGTCGTCCCCGAGCTCGGACGCCAGCCGCTCCGGCGCGTGCCTCTCATCCGACAGCCGTGCCGTGGTCTCGGCACCCAGGATCGGCGAATAGGTCTGTCGCCAGGACCCTCCAAGCAGCCGCGATACCGCCGGAACATCCTGTTCGGTCATGGTTCTTATTTGAGGCATCGCCACCTCCCGGGCAGTTTATGGCACCGCAACGTTCGCTCGGCCATCACCGCCTTACCCGCGATTTCAGCCAGCGGTCGAAGGCCACGGCGAGGATGAGGATCAGGCCGATGACGATGCTTTGCGTGTAGGACGAGACGTTGTTGAACTGCAGCCCGTTCTGCAAGACGCCGATCAGTCCTGCACCGACCACCGTGCCGCCGACGCTGCCGATGCCGCCGAACAGCGAGGTGCCGCCGATAACGACCGCCGAGATCACCGTCAGCTCGTAGCCTATGCCGGCGACGGCTTCGGAGGAGTTGAGCCGCGCCGACAAAACGAAGGCGGCAAGGCCGGCGAAGAAGCCGACGATGATGTAGACCGAGATCAGGATGCGGTCGACACGCAGGCCGGAGAGGCGCGCGGCCTCGGCATTGCCGCCGACTGCGTAGACCGCGCGGCCGTAGCGCGTGTAGCGCAGCACGATGTGGCAAAGGATGGCGGCAATCGCGAAGATGATCGCCGGCACCGGTACCGGGCCGATCAGGCCGGTACCGAACCAGCGCATCGAGGCGTCGAAGCCGGAGATCGGGCCGCCATTGGAGATTGTCAAGGTCAGGCCGCGAAACACGGTTAGGCCGCCGAGCGTGACGACGAAAGGCGGCACTTTCAGCCTGGTGATGGCAAAGCCCTGGACGCCGCCGGCCACGGCGCCGACGACGACGGCGGCGAGAAGGGCGGCGAACCAGCCATAGCCCTGCGTGCCCGTTGTCGACAGCGACAGCGTGTTGGCGGTGCCGCCTTTGGCCACCACCGCCGCGACCATGCCGCAGAAGGCGAGCAGCGAGCCGACCGACAGGTCGATGCCGGCGGTGAGGATGACGAAGGTCATGCCGAGTGCGATCAGGCCGGTGATCGAGATCTGGCGCATGATGTTGAACAGGTTGATCGGGTCGATGAAGCTCGGCTTCAGCACGGTGAAGACGACGATCAGCAACGCCAGGAACATCAGCGGGCCGAAGCTCATCAGCAGGCGCGCAATATTGACGCCACCGCGCTGGCTCCGTTCGGTCGTACTGGTCATTGCGTTGCTTCCTGCTTCTGGTCGAGCGCCATCAGTTCCATCAGTTTCTCCTCGGTCGCCTCGACGCCGGGCATCTCGCCGGTAATGCGCCCGCGCCGCATGGTCACGATCCTGTCCGACACTGCAAGCACCTCGGGCAGCTCCGATGAGATCATCATGATGGCGATGCCGCGCGCGGCGAGTTCCACCAGGATCTGGTGCACTTCCGCCTTGGCGCCGACATCGACGCCGCGCGTCGGTTCATCGACGATCAGCACCTTGGGATCGCGCGCCAGCCATCGGGCAAGGATCACCTTCTGCTGGTTGCCGCCGGACAGGCCCTCGATCGCCTGTTCGGGCGAAGCCATGCGGATCGACAGCATCTTCCTGTAGTTTGCCAGCGCCTCGCGTTCGCGCCGCTCGGCCATGAAACCGACACTGGAGTAGCGGTCGAGCGCGGCGATCGAGAAATTGGTTAGGATCGCGAGTGCTGCGAAGATTGCCTGGTGCTTGCGGTCCTCCGGCACCAGGCCGATGCCGAGCTCGATGGCGTCGGCGGGCGAGGCCGGCGCGATCGGCCTGCCGTCGAGCATGATGGTGCCGGCGGCAATGCGGTCGGCACCGAAGATGGCGCGGGCGAGCTCGGTGCGGCCGGAGCCGACGAGCCCGGCGACGCCGAGGATTTCGCCCGCCTTGAGGTCGAGATCGACGCCTTCGAGTACGATGGCGTGCGGCGCCTGCGGATCGCGCACCGTGCGCAGGCCGCGCACCGAGAGCCGGACGTCGCCGGCGACATCGCGCTGCGTCGGCCTGGCATAGAGCTCGGACGCGGCACGGCCGACCATCTTCTCGATGATCTTCGGCAGCCTGATCGGCCCGCCTTCGCGGTCGAGATGGCCGGCCAGCCTGCCGTCGCGCAGCACGGTCATGCGGTCGCAGATCGCCGATGCCTCCTCCAGCCGGTGGGTGACGAACATGATGGCGACGCCATCCTTGCGCAGCCGGTCCATGATCGACATCAGCCTGTGCACTTCGGTTTCGGTCAGCGCCGAGGTCGGCTCGTCCATGATGATCAAGCGGCTCTTCAGCGATAGCGCGCGGGCGATTTCGACCAGCTGCTGCTCGGCCACCGACAGTGCGGAAACCGGCGTCGCCGGGTCGAGATTGAGCCCGACGCGAGCGATGATCGTGCGGGAATCTTCCTCCATTCGCCGCCAACTGACCAGCCCGAACCGGCCGAGCGGCGCGCGGCCGATGAAGATATTCTCCGCCACGGTCAGCGTCGGGATCAGGCTCAGCTCCTGGTAGATTGTTACGATGCCGTGGCGCTTGGCATCCTGCGGATTGTGCGGGCTGAATTCGACACCGTCGAAGACGATGCGGCCGCTGGACGGCGGCATCACGCCGGACAGGATCTTGAGCAGCGTCGATTTGCCGGCTCCGTTCTCGCCGAGCAGGCCGAGGATCTCGCCGGGACGGACTTCAAGCGAAACGTCGTTCAGCGCGGTGACGCCGGCAAAGCGCTTGGTCACGCCCTCGACGGCGAGCAGGGCGGGAGAGGGCGCAATGGCTTCGACTGGCAAAGGATGCTCCTTGAATTGCGATCCACCCGAAAGGCCAGCGGGACAGCGCCCCCCTCTGCCCTGCCGGGCATCTCCCCCTCAGGGTCCCTCAGGGGGAGATCGGATGTCACCCAGGCTTTCGCTAGTCTCCGGCGTTGAAGAGAAGGCAACGCGTTGAAACTGCCAATCTCCCCCCTTGAGGAGGAGATGCCCGGCAGGGCAGAGGGGGGCGCGACAGAACGCTGCTTTTGGCGCTGTGCGCCCTCGGCGCCTACTTCGTCTCGCCCAGCCTCTCCGCCTTGTCGAGATTCTCCTTGCCGATGACGATCGGCGTCAAAAGCACCAGCTTTTCCTTCGGCTCGGTCTTGTCCCTGGCGTAGGCGACCGCGATCTGCACCGCAGTGCGCGATTGTTCGCCGGGGAATTGCTCGACCGTCCCGGCCAGCTTGCCGTCGCGCACGGCGACCAGCGCTTCGGGAAGCGCGTCGAAGCCGTAGATCTTGACGTCGGTGAAGTTGCGCGCCGCGCAGGCTTCAACCGCGCCAAGCGCCATGTCGTCATTGGCGCAGATGATCGCGTCGGGCTTGCCGTTGGCGGCAAGGCCGGCCTCGGTGACGGACAGCGCCTCGGCGCGGGCGAAGTTGGCGGTCTGCTCGAAGATGATCTGGTACTTGTCCTTCATCGGATCGAGGACATTGTGCACACCCTTGTTGCGGTCGATCGCCGGGCCGGCACCGGGCTGGCCCTGCAGATGGAAGATCTTGGCGCCGTTCGGGAACGCCGCCACCATGGCCTGCGCTTCGGCCTCGCCGCCTTTGACATTGTCGGCGCCGACATGGGCGAGGATGCCCTCGACGCCGTCGACGCGGCGGTCGATGGTGACGACGGGAACGCCGGCCTTGACCGCTTCTTCGATGGCTGGGGCCAGCGCATTGACGTCGAGCGGCGAGATGACGATGGCGTTGACCTTCTGCACGAGTGCCGCCTCGATGTCGGCGGTCTGCTTGGGCGCCGAGTTCTGGCCGTCGCTCTCGATCAGGTTGACGCCCTGCGCCTGGGCTTCCGCCTTGATCTGGTTCAGCATGTGCACGAAGAACGGAAAGCCCAGGCTCGGCACCGAGCCGAGGATGGTCAGCTTGTCCTGGGCAAAAGCTAGTTGCGGAGCGGCCAGCGCCAGGGCGCCCATCGCCGCGGTCGACAGCAGGAATTCACGTCTGTTGATCAATTTAGTCTCCTCCCAGATGAGCGCACGACCCCGGAACCGGAATGGGTTTTCCGGAAGGTTCCTTGCGTCGATTCAAAAATGGAGTGTCCTTCGAGCGCCCAACTCGTGTTTGAAGGGACGCAACGGCGCTCCAGCCGGTCCACCGCGACGTTCTCCTCCGCTCGGTGCCTGCCCAAGGATGCTAGCCAAGGCCGGAGCTTTGCGCAAGAACGGGAGAAGGCAAGACCTACCGATCGATCATCATCATGGTGCGCTCGCCGTAGCGCGGACCGGCGACCTTGCCGGGCGCCAATGCGTCGTCGAGCACCTGCATCTCGGCGGCGTCGAGCCTGATCGAAGCCGCGGCGACGTTCTCCTCGAGGTATTTTCTGCGCTTGGTGCCGGGGATCGGCACCATGTCGATGCCGAAGGCGCTCCCTTTGTGGAGCAGCCAGGCCAGCGCGATCTGACCTGGCTTGACGCGCTTGGCCGCGGCGATATCGAGTACCATGACCGCCGCCTGCATATTGGCGTCATAGTTGGCGCCCTGGTAGCGCGGGTCGCCGCGCCGGTAATCGCCCTCTGGATAGTCTTCGGCGCGCCTGACGTCGCCGGTGAGAAAGCCGCGGCCGAGCGGCGAGAACGGCACCAGGCCGATGCCGAGCTCCTTCAGCAGCGGAATGATTTCCGGTTCCAGATTGCGCTCCCATAGCGAGTATTCGCTCTGCACTGCCGACACCGGATGAACGGCATGCGCCCGGCGGATGTTGGCGGCACCGGCTTCCGACAGGCCGAAGAAGCGAACCTTGCCCTGAGCGATCAGCTCGCCGACAGCACCCGCCACATCCTCGATCGGCACCGCCGGATCGACGCGGTGCTGATAGAGGAGGTCGACATGGTCGGTGGCGAGCCTTCTCAGCGAACCTTCCAAAGCCTCGCGGATATGTTCGGGCCGGCTGTCGCGCTCGGTGCCGACTTGCTTGCCGTTTTCGATGCGGAAACCGAACTTCGTCGCGATCGTCACTTCATCGCGCCGGCCCTTCAGCGCGCGGCCGAGCAGCTCCTCGTTAGCGTACGGCCCGTAGACTTCCGCAGTGTCGAGGAAGGTGCAGCCGAGTTCGATGGCGCGGTGCAGCGTGGCGGTCGATTCCGCCTCGTCGGCCGGACCGTATGACTGGCTCATGCCCATGCAGCCGAGACCGATTGCCGAGACTTGCAGCCCCTGGCTGCCGAGTTTGCGCATCGTCAATGTCATCTGAGGTTCTCCGGGGTCGGTGTCGCAGTCCAAGCCGCCATATCCCATATAGCGCGCCGGTTGGGTTTCCACAGCCGATAGCTGACCGGCCATTTGAATCCAGGTCAAAGTGCGCCGCATCGATGCGCTTACAGTGTCCGCTCTTGGGAAGGACGCAAGCAGGCGGGTGGTCCGGGCCGGAAAGGCCAGAAGCAGCTACTAGCTTCGGACCACCCGTGGCCTTGATTGATGCGATCGCCACCAATCACACCATCAGTTGGCAGCGGTGCGCATATAAGACCAATCGCTGGCAGCGTAGCGGCCACCCCTTCGTGCCACGGCGAGCACGCGCCATGCGAAGGCTCCCTTATGACTTGAGAGAGCCACGTTCAGGCTCGAAATATCGACAAAGCCGGAATAGATCTCACTTGAACCAGATGGCACAAGTGCGAGCAACTCCACGAAGAAGCGCACTCCCTCTGGTTGCTGGCGTGCCGTCCACACTAGCTCGACACTATTTGCGCTGGAGCCAATCAACTCGCCATATGTAGGCGCGATGAGTATTGGAGCGGAAAGCGTCGCGGCCTTTGCGCCACCAGAGCGAATGGCAGTCAGGTGCGCGCGAGCAGCCGGGAGACCGGATGCTTTGAACCACGCACGGGCGAGATCGACGTTTTGCGGAACGCCTTGCCCTGCCTCGTAAAGCTGGCCGAGATTATATGCCGCTCTTCGAATGCCATGAGAGGCCGCACGCGCGTACCATGTGGCGGCTTGCGCCATATCCGGGGACACGCCGCGGCCGCTGTCAAGCATGATGGCAACATTGAATTGTGCTTCGGGCAGACCCGCTTCTGCAGCACGGCGGTACATGTCGAAGGCGAGCCGAGCACCTGTCGGCCCGCCCATCAAGTCTTGTCGCAGTGCCTCGCGAAACAAAGCACTCGGATCCTCGGCGCTAGCCGGCGTCACCGACTGTGCGAACGCGAGCAATAGACTGGCCGCGGTCACGAAGCGGCGCACGGCGTTAGCGCCAGGTGATCTCGACACGACGGTTTTCAGGTTCGGCAATACCCTCTTCGGTCGGAACCGCGAGTTCTGTTTCGCCTTTCGCCAGGACCTGGAACCGGTCGACCGGAAGTCCGCGATCGAGCAAAGCTTTCAGCACCGCTGTCGCCCTGCGCTGAGAAAGCAAGAGGTTCTGCGCTGGTGGTCCGGCACGATCGGCACTGCCAGTAACGATCATGACTTGCGGCTTGCCCTCGTTGAACGCGCGAGACGCTTGATCGAGGACTTCTCTGTCCTTGGGAAGAATTGTGCTGCTGCCGGTGCCGAAATGGATGACCAATGGGGCCGGTCCACTTTGTGGTTTCGCGCTTTCCGGCGTCGCGGGCGAAGGCGGATCTGTTTGCGCGAAAGCAGATGTGCTTCCCAGCAGGATAATAAAGGCGAGATGGCGAACAAAGCAACTGAGGTTCATATCAGACTCCTGTTTTGCGCTACCTTACTAGTTACCGCCCGATTACCACTTCGATAGTTCCGGGGCGGGGGAGTGAACCATCGTCCGCAAATGCGCGCTGGATGAGTGCAGCTTCCACAAGCCCAGCCGCTATACGCTCTGCGCTTGGTCGATCTTCATTATAAAAGTACATGACTTCGTTTGCCCGAGAGCTTGTGGGTGAATTGCCAGATTTTACGACGTCGAGACCCTGAGCTCGCAGACTCCGCTCAAGGGTCGCCGCTCGTGTTCGCGCGGAATCGCGGTTACGCGCAAAGCGCAGAATGACTCGTGGAGTTGTATCTGAGGGCAGAACGATATCAGGCGATATGCCGATGGTTGCGGTAGACTGAGGCTGAGGCGACTCTTGAGGCTGAAATGCTTCAGCAAACTGCTTTTCAAGGCGATCCATCTGCTTTTCAAGGCGATCCATGCCGGCATGATTGTCCGTCGCCTGCCGCCGCAATTTCTCGATCTGAGCCACGAGCTCGGACCGCTGGCGATCGAGTGCGGCCGCATCCGGCGACGGCGCCCGGGCGACGTCGCTCACCTGCGCTCGCAACTGCGCAGCTCCGTGCGATCGGCGGTCGCGTCCTGCCGCAGCTTTTCGATCTCGGCCACGAGCTCTGCCCGCTGGCGATCGAGTGCGGCCGCATCCGGTGACGGTGCCCGGGCGGCTCCTCTCACCTGCGTCCGCAGCTGCGCCAGGGCCGCACGGTCGGCGGTCGCCGCCTGCCGCAGCTTTTCGATCTGAGCCACGAGCTCGGACCGCTGGCGATCGAGTGCGGCCGCGTCCGGTGACGGTGCCCGAGCGATGTCGCTCACCTGCGCTCGCAACTGCGCCAGCTCCGTGCGGTCGGCGGTCGCCGCCTGCCGCAGTTTCTCGATCTGAGCCACGAGCTCTGCCCGCTGGCGATCGAGCGTAACCGCATCCGGTGGCTGTGCCCGGGCGGCTTCTCTTACCTGCGTCCGCAGCTGCGCCACGGCCGCACGGTCGGCGGTCGCGTCCTGCCGCAGCTTTTCGATCTCAGCCACGAGCTCGGTCCGCTGGCGATCGAGCGCATCCGGCGGAGGCGCCCGGGCGGCTTCGCTCACCTGCGTCCGCAGCTGTGCCAGCTCCGCGCGGTCGGCGGTCGCCGCCTGCCGCAGCTTTTCGATCTCGGCCGCGAGCTCGGTCCGCTGGCGGTCGAGCGCATCCGGCGGAGGCGCTCGGGCGGCTTCGCTTACCTGCATCCGCAGCTGCGCCACGGCCGCACGGTCGGCGGTCGCCGCCTGCCGCAGCTTTTCGATCTCGGCCGCGAGCTCTGCCCGCTGGCGATCGAGCGCAACCGCATCCGGCGGAGGCGCCCGGGCGGCTTCGCTCACCTGCGCTCGCAACTGCGCCAGCTCCGCGCGGTCGGCGGTCGCTCCCTGCCGCAACTTTTCGATCTCGGCCGCGAGTTCAGTCCGCTGGCGGTCGAGCGTAACCGCATCCGGTGGCGGTGCCCGGGCGGCTTCTCTTACCTGCGTCCGCAGCTGCGCCACTGCCGCGCGGTCGGCGGTCGCGTCCTGCCGCAGCTTTTCGACTAACTGGGGGAGGTTCGTGCTGTCGCCCGCCGCCACCTGCTGCAATTTTTCGATCTGACCCAAAAGTTCGGTCAACTGGCGATCGAGCGTAGCCGAATCCGGTGGCGGCGCCCGGGCGGCTTCGCTCACCTGCGTCCGCAGTTGCGCTACAGTCGCGCGGTCGATCGTCGCGTCCTGCCGCAGCTTTTCGATCTCAGCCGCGAGCTCGGCCAGCTGGCGATCGAGCGGGGCGGCATCCGTCGAAGCCGCCTGGGCGGCTTCGCTCACCAGCTCCGTGTGATCGGCGGTCGCCTGCTGCCGCAACTTTTCGATCTCAACTGCGGACGCAGTCGAGAGCGTAATTGTCGCGCCGACGATCAACATACTAGCCAAGAGTATTTTTTGCCATTTGACACGAAACCAGCCCCTGGATTTCAGCAACTCGGCGCCGCTTGCAGGTGGAACCGCAGCTTTGAGGCCAATGTCTGTCCGTTTTCCGTTCGTCAAAAAAGCGACCTCGGTCGGGGGCTTGCTATCCCGCGACGCCAACTGGAAGACGTGCACCACGAGCCTACGCATAAATTCGAGCTTTTAGCTTCATCCATTCGAGGGATGCTTCATCCAGTCCGGGGAAGTGTCACGTCCCGATATATGGACGTCGGGCACTATGCGCCGGCGGTCGTGGGACGCTCGCTCGCCGAAATTGACACGACACCCCGTCTCAGCCATCCTTGAGCCGGCCGTCTTGTCTTGCGGCTCTGCGTGTATGAGCAAATTGCATGGCCAGTTCCGCTACCAGCCAAAAATCCAAGCGCGCCGCGGTGCGCAAGGCGCTCGACCGCCACAAGGTCTACATCACCGCGCAGCGTTTTTCGGCCGGCAGCTACAGCGCGCGCGTGCTGGTCGATGGCGAGGCCTATTGGGTCGACGAATTCCGGCTCTGCCAGCTGCAGCAGGGCCTGTCGCCGGCCGAACTCGAATTGACACCGGCCACCGACGATTGAGCGGCGTGACCTCCCATCTTCGTCATCCCAGGGCGGAGCAGGAGCGAAGCTGCGTCGCGGAGACCCTGGGATCGATGCCGTGACATTGGAGCGCCGCTGCGATGGGATTTTGATGCTGCGCTCGTTGCTTTTGCCCGCCACCTACGTCTAGTCCATGCCAGCTCCTTCGAAGCTCAAGGCCTATCGCGCGAAGCGCGAGTTCACGAGGACGCCGGAACCCGCCGGCGGGCTGGTTGCCGGGGAAGGCAACCGCTTCGTCGTTCACAAGCACCACGCCACCGCCGACCACTACGACCTTCGCCTCCAGGTCGGCGACGTGCTGAAGAGCTGGGCGGTGCCGCGCGGCCCCTCGCTCAATCCGGCCGACAAAAGGCTGGCGGTCGAGACCGAGGACCATCCGCTCGAATATATCGATTTCGAAGGTGTCATTCCCGAGGGCGAATATGGCGGCGGGCCGATGATCGTCTGGGACACCGGCATCTGGGCGCCAATGGACGACGTCGAGAAGAGCCTGCGCACCGGCTCCTTCAAGTTCCGGCTAGCCGGCGAGAAGCTCAATGGCGGCTGGATGCTGGCGCGGCTGAAGCCGAAGCCCGGCGAGGATGAGGGCAAGAAGAACTGGCTGCTGTTCAAGGAGCGTGATCTGGCCGCCGACGCCAAGCTCGACATACTGGAAGCCCGGCCGGAAAGCGTCAAATCCGGACGCCGCATCGAGGAACTGGCGGCAACGCCGAAGCCGGCCGCCAAGCCTGCCAAGCCGGTGGTGCTGAAGCCAGGTGCATTGCCGGGTGCCGTCAAGGCGCCGCCGCCCACCCGCATCGAGCCGCAACTGGCGACGCAGGTTTCGAAACCGCCGGGCGGCGAAGGTCCCGCGGAAAAAACGCGCGAAGCCTGGCTGCACGAGATCAAGTTCGACGGCTACCGCACCATGGCGCATGTTTCCGACGAGAAGGTCAGGCTGATCACCCGCGCCGGCCTCGACTGGACGAAGCGCTATGGCGACCTGCCGCTTGCCTTCGCCAGGCTGCCCTGCCGCGAGGCGATCATCGACGGCGAGGTCGTCGCGCTCGACGCCAAGGGCATCAGCCGCTTTGCCCTTTTGCAGGATGCGCTGGCCGAAGGCGCCGGCAACAAGCTCCACTTCTATGCCTTCGACCTTCTCTATCTCGACGGCTGGGACCTGAGGCAAGTGCCGCTCCGCCGGCGCAAGACGCTGCTTTCGCAGCTGCTGTCCGGTCTTGGCGCCAACTCCGCCATCCAGTACAGCGATCACGCCGAGGGCGACGGCCAGGCGCTTTATGACCAGGCATCGGAAATGGGGCTGGAGGGCGTCGTCTCGAAACGTGCTACGGCGGTCTACCAGAGCGGCCGCACCAAGACCTGGACCAAGACCAAGGCGCTTCAGACCGGCGATTTCGTTATCGCCGGCTACACTGTCTCCGACGCGGCCGAGGGGCTGGCCGCACTCGGTCTCGGCGAATTCGAGGATGGCGAGCTGCACTATCGCGGCAAGGTCGGCACCGGCTTCGACGCCGCCACCGCCGGCGAGTTGCTGGCGCGGCTGGAGCCGTTGCGCGCCGGGGCGTCCGCGCCGGAAGGTGTTCCGCGCGAAATCATGCGCGAGATGAACTGGGTGCGGCCGCTGCTTTCGGCGCATATCCACTACGCCAACCGGACCACCGACAATGCGCTGCGCCATGCCGTGTTCCGCGGCCTGCGCGACGTCGGCCTGTCGACGCCGGTTTCGGCCAAGCGCAAGCGGCTGATCGCCGAGGCCGACCTCGCAACCATCTGGGTGACCAACCCGACGCGGCGGCTATTCGGCAAGACCGGCCCGACCAAGCTCGACATTGCCGTCTATTACGCGCTGGTCGGCGATTTCATGCTGCCGCACATTCTCGGCCGGCCGGTGTCGCTGGTGCGCTGCCCGACCGGCAGGCCGCAGGACTGTTTCTTCCAGCGCCATGCCTTCACCGGCATGCCGTCCTCCGTGGCGACCTTCGAGGCGACCAACTCCGAGGGCGAGACCAAATCCTATCTCTCGGTGGAAGACGCCAAGGGCTATCTGGCGCTGGCGCAGTTCGGCGTCGTCGAGTTCCACACCTGGGGCACCCATCGCACGCGGCTCGACAAGCCGGATTTGATCGTTTTCGATCTCGACCCGGGCGAGGGGATCGCCTGGCGCGACGTGGTGGAGGCGGCGGTGCATATTCGCAGCGAGCTCGAAGCGCTAGGGCTGGTGCCGTTCGCCAAGACCTCCGGGGGCCACGGCATCCACATCACCGTGCCGGTGACACAAAAGCAGAACTGGAAGAAACTGCACCAGGCGACCAGCGCCATCTCCACGCATCTTGCCGCCACCGCGCCCGACACTTTCACCACCACCATGGGCAAGGAGAACCGCAAGCGGCGCATCTTCATCGATTTTCACCGCAATGCGCGCGGCCACACCTCGGCGGCTCCCTATTCGCTGCGCGCCCGCACCAATTTGCCGGCCTCGACACCGGTGAGCTGGAGCGACCTGGAATCCATCGACGCCCCGCAGGATCTGAATTATTCGTCACTGCCGGGTCTGCTGGCGACGTCCGGCGACCCTTGGGCCGACATGGAAGATTTCGCCCGGGATTTGCCGTTGATAGCCACCGCGAGGTAGTTCTGCGGGCTCCCAGACTCCATCGACGCTCCGGAAAATTTGAATTATTCTTCGCCGTGGACCTCTTGCATGCAGGCGGCTCTCAGCGGAGGAAGATTTCGCTAGGGATTTGCCGGTATTGTAAGGGCCCGGTATTGTAAGGGCAATGTAGGATTTCGGCAGTCCCGTTCGTCCTCCGGACGAATGAACGCTGCGAACAGTTCGACAGCACAAGGCCGCGTAGGAGTATTTCATGGCGCCCAGGGCAAGTTGGAAAGGTTACCTCAAGCTCAGTCTGGTCAGCTGTCCGGTCCGGCTCTATCCGGCGACGAGCGCCAGCGAGCGCATCAGCTTCAATCAGCTGCACAAGAAGACGCACAACCGCATCAACATGAAGCCGGTCGACCCCGAGCTCGGGCTGGTCGAGCGTTCGGACCTGGTCAAGGGCTACGAATACGAGGACAAGCAGTACATCATCATCGAGGACTCCGATCTCGATGCGGTGCGCATCGAATCCAACCATACGATGAATATCGAGGCTTTTGTCGACGAGCATTCGGTCGACGTCATCTATCAGGACGCGCCCTATTACCTGGCGCCGGATGGCGCAATGGCCGAGGAGACCTTTGCCGTGTTGCGCGAAGCGATGCGCAAATCGGGCAAGCTGGCGATCGCCCGCCTTGTGCTGTCCAGCCGCGAGCGCGTCGTGACGATCGGCGCGCGCGAGAACGGCATGTTCGTCTGCACCTTGAGGAATCCGAACGAAGTGCGTGGCACGGCTGAATATTTCGGCAATATCCCGGCCGGAAACCCCGATCCCGAAATGCTGCAATTGGCCGAAGCGCTGATCAAGCAGAAGGAAACCACCTTCGATCCAAAGAATTACGAGGACCGCTACGAGATCGCGCTGATGGCGATGATCCGCGAGAAGCTCAAGGGCCACAAGCCTATCATCGCGGCGGCGCCTGAGCGCGGCAATGTCATCAACCTCATGGATGCGCTGAAGGCGAGCCTGTCGCAATCGGCCAAGCCGCCGGCCAAGTCCAAGAGCAAGGCCGATGAAACGGCCAAGCCCGCGGCGAAATCCGCCAAGGCCGGCGCCGCCGCGGCCAAGGAAAACCCGCTCAAGGCGAACCTTCTCAAAGCCGTCGGCAAGAGCAAGGCGTGACGGCTCTCGCCGGCACGGTCTTCGGCATCGTCGGCGCGCTGGCGGCCTTCCCGCTCAGGCTGGCGGCGCGTGAGGTCGAGCGCCGGCACGGCCAGTTGCGGCGCGGCGTCACTCGGCGCACCACACATGTCGTGTTGGGCCGCATGTTGCTCGCCAGGGCCGGCGATACCGAGATTGAACGCCGCGTCGTCACCGAGCGCGCGGCCGGGCGCAAGCTGGTCAGCGAGAACGGCTTCCTGCGCCTGCTCGGGCTGATGAAAGCGCCGGAGGCTTCGGCGCTGTCGCGGCAGTCGCTGATCGACCAGTCGCGGCTGACCGGCGCGGATTTCGACCTTTTGTCGCTGTTCGATGCCTTCGAGCATGATTGCGAACCGTATTCCTTTCGCGACCTGATCCTCGCCCGCAAATATGCCGGGCTGGTTGCCGGCGGCGCCTCGTGGGGGGCGATCGCGCGCTCTGTGCATCGCTCGGGCCCGGTCGCCTCGCTCACCGCCAAGTCGCTCGCCGTCGGCTCGCAGCATGGGAGGGCCGACGCGATCTATCTCGAGGGAGGCCAGAGCGAACTTGACGGCCAGCTGCTGTTCGATCTGGGAACGCGGGATGACGACACGCTGGAAGAGCTGTTCGCCGATGCCGAGGCGGCGGAAGAGGCTGAAGACCACGAGCAGGCGGCGGCACTCTACCAGCGCTGCCTGGCCATCGACCCGAGCGATGCCATCGCCGCCTTCAACCGCGCCAACTGCCTGCGCGCGGCCGGCCACGCGGCCGAGGCGGCGCACGACTATGCCCGCGCCATCAAGTGCGACCCCGGCTTCGTAGAAGCCTGGTTCAATCTTGCCGGGCTGATGAGCGAAGAGGGGCGGGTACCCTCGGCGCGCCGCCATTTGCTGAAGGCGATCGCACTCGATCCCAATTATGCCGACGCGGTGTTCAACCTTGCGAGGCTGGAGTTCGATGCCGGCAATTTCGCCGAGGCGCGGCGTCGCTGGGTGCGCTACCTCGAACTCGACGCCAATTCCGAATGGGCGCGTATGGCGGCCAAGGGGATACAGTTCGTCGATTTGCAGCTGGCGCGGATGTCGGGGTGACGATGATTAGCGAAGGCCGAGATGACAGCCAATCTCCCCCCTTGTGGGGGAGATGTCCGGCAGGACAGAGGGGGGCGCTGTCCCGCCGACAGGTCGATCAATTGCAGAGCGTGGTTCCGCCTAGAAGGTCGACCGGAGGCTGGCATTTCTTCACGCCCCCCTCTGCCCTGCCGGGCATCTCCCCCACGAGGGGGGAGATTGGCAGCGTCGCAGTCGGCTCTCTTCCTGCACCGATTTACCCGCTGCCATGACCACCTTCCTCTTCGACGGCCCAGACACCGCCGCCATCACCATCCTGCTCGCGCATGGCGCAGGCGCTCCTATGGACTCGCCCTCGCTGACAGCCACGGCAAAAGCGCTCGCCGCGGCCGGTTTCCGCGTCGCGCGCTTTGAATTCCACTACATGGCCGCCCGCCGCTACGGCCATCGCAAGCCGCCGCCGCGCGCCGAGACGGTTAACCCGGAATACATCAAGGCGATCGCCGACCTCCGGGCGAAGGGCGTGGAGGGGCCGCTCATCATCGGCGGCAAGTCGATGGGCGGACGCGTCGCTTCGATGATCGCCGACGAGATGTTTTCGAAGGGCGAGATCTCGGGCCTGCTTTGCCTCGGCTATCCCTTCCATCCGCCGGACAAACCGACGCAGCTTCGGACAAAGCACCTCGCCGATCTCAAGACGCCGACATTGATCCTCCAGGGCACGCGCGACGAGTTCGGGACCAAAGACGAGGTCGCGACCTATGCTCTGTCCGAGGCGATCGAGATTCTCTGGCTGGAAGATGGCGACCATGATCTGAAGCCGCGCAAAAACATCTCCGGCTTCTCCACCGCCGATCATCTGACGACGCTCGCTGATGCGGTGAAGGCGTGGACCGAACGCATCGTGCGCTGAAGCAGGCCGATGAAGATCGCCACCTTCAACGTCAACAACATCAACAGCCGGCTGCCGAACCTGCTCGCATGGCTGGCCGCCGCCAAACCCGACATCGCCTGCCTGCAGGAGCTCAAGGCGAGACAGACGCAGTTTCCGCGCACCGCGCTGGCGGCCGCCGGCTACGGCGCGGTTTGGGTCGGGCAGCCGACCTGGAACGGCGTCGCCATCCTTTCGCGTGGCTCAGAACCCGTTCTGACCCGCGAGGCGCTGCCCGGCGACGATAGCGATCAGCAGGCGCGCTACATCGAAGCGGCGGTCAACGGTATCGTCGTCGCCTCGCTCTACGCGCCGAACGGCAACCCGCAGCCCGGCCCGAAATTCCAGTACAAGCTGGCCTGGCACGAAAGGCTGGAGGCGCATGCGGCGCAGTTGCTCGATACCGGCCTGCCCGTGGTGCTGGCCGGCGACTACAACATCGTGCCCGAGGCGCGCGACATCTACCCGACCCGCTCCTATGACGACAACGCGCTGGTGCAGCCGGAAAGCCGCGCATCGTTCCAGCGCCTGCTCGACCAAGGCTGGCTTGACGCGCTGCGCAAGAAGTACCCGACGGAGACGCTCTACACATTCTGGGACTATCGCCGCAATCGCTGGCCGCGCGATGCCGGCCTGCGGCTCGACCATATCTTGCTCTCGAAGAAACTGTCGCGCCGGCTGGTCGCGGCGGGCATCGACCGCGACGTGCGTGGCGAGACCGGCGCCAGCGACCACGCGCCTGTCTGGGTGGAGTTGCGGTGAAGCACGAAAACTGGCGCCGCCTCCGGGCGCCAACCAGTCAGGTTGGCCGCGCCGCTTCGCGGGCGAAAGCCTCGATCAAAGGGCCGTATCCCTCAAGGTCGGGTTGCGTAGCGAAACTGTGGGTAGCGGCGGTCGAAGCCCAGGGCAGCCTTTCCGACGTGAAGACTTCGACGAAGGGCACATACCAATGGTGCTCGTTCAGCATGGTCGCGCGAATGTTGACGAAAAAGTCCAGGCCATGCGGACGCGTGAACATCCAGTTCTTGCAATGCGGGCAGTAGAGTTGCCGGTGCGGGCCGTGCAGGCCGCCGACCACCGGCTCGCCTTGGGTGACGGCGAAACCGTCGCTCGGCACGGCGATGGTCAAGGAATACGCGCTGGCGCTCAGTTTCTGGCAGCCGGTGCAGTGACACGCCATCGTCAGCAAAGGCGGCGCACTTACGCGAAAGCGTATCCCGCCGCATAGGCAACCGCCGTCCCAAGGTAGCTTCCAATCGTCCATGGCTGGCCTCGCGTTAGCCTCTGCCAGCGATCTAGCGCGCGACCGCCATGCTGCAATCTCTCCCTTGACGGTCCCTCAAAGAAGGGCATCGGCAGCTTAGCCGTCCCCGAACCCGCGTTCGCTCGCGGCCGCGGCAGTTGAAGCGATCACATGATTGACGAAGCTGTTCGCGCCGAACCAGCGGGTGAACTGGCATTTCGTTGCCGACATGCCGTTGCGCGTCTCGTCGCTGCGCGGCCTTGGCACCTGTTGCAACGTCTCTTCCATCGAAATCTTCATGACGAGCTGGCGCTCGAGCGGGTGAAGACCGTGCTTGGGGTTCAGGATTTTATCCTGCCCCAGGAATCGTGAACACCACGTCGGCGCGGCCGTAGCCGCCATCGGCGACCTCCTCGATCAGCACCATCGTGTAGGGGCGCACGCCTTCGCCGAACATCTCGACGAACAGGGCTGTGGTCTTGTGGACGAGGTCCTCCTTCTGTTCGGCGGACAGCGCGCGCTCAGGCACCTTGAAGTTTGCAAACGGCATGATGTCGATTCCCTGTTGGTTGTTGGAGATAAAGTCAGACCGTGCCGCCATTGGCGCGCAGCACCTGGCCGTTGACCCAGCCGCTGTCCGGTCCGGCCAGGAACGACACCACGCCGGCGATGTCGGCGGGCTGGCCGAGCCGCCCCAGCGGGATCATCCTGGTGATCGTTTCGACCAGTGCCTCAGATTTGCCGCCGAGGAACAGCTCGGTGGCCACCGGCCCCGGCGCCACGACATTGACTGTGATGCCGCGCGGCCCGAGTTCCTTGGCCAGCACATGCGTCATCGCCTCGACGCCGGCCTTGGTGGCAGCGTAAACGCCGTAGGTCGGCTGGTAGAGCCCGACCACGCTGGACGAGAAGCTGACGATGCGGCCGCCGTCGCGCAGCCTTCTTGCGGCCTCGCGCATGCCGCGGAAGACGCCACCGAGGTTCACCGCGACCTGCTGCTCAAAACCGGTGTCGTCCATCTGCGCGATCGGCGCGAGCTTCATGATGCCGGCGTTGTTGACCAGCACGTCGAGGCCGCCAAACGCCTGCTCGGCTGCGTCGAACAGATGCGCCACGCCTTTGGGATCGCCGACATCGGCCTGAACGGCGATCGCCGTGCCGCCCGCCGCTTCGATCCCGCGCACCACGCCTTCGGCTGCTTCGGCGCCCCTGGCATAGTTGACGACGACCGAAAAGCCGTCGCGTGCCAGCCTTCTGGCAATTTCGGCGCCGATACCCTTCGAGGCGCCGGTTACCAGCGCCACCTTTGCATTCCGCGCAGTCATGTCAGCTCTCCAATTCTTGTCCGCTGAAAATAGGCGATAAATCCTGCGGGATAATCGCTCGGGACTTGCCAACACCATTCGGATATGGCGAACAATGGCGATGGACAGTCTCGACCGGATGCGCCTGCTTGCCCGTGTGATCGAGCGCGGCAGCTTCACCGCGGCCGCCGCCGATCTGTCGATGTCGCGATCGAGCGCCACCGAGGCGATCAAGGATCTCGAGGCGCGGCTGGGGGTGAGGCTGCTGGAACGCACCACGCGCCATGTCAGGCCGACATTGGACGGCCAGGCCTATTACCAGCGCTGCCTCGCCATCCTTGCCGATGTCGAAGATGCCGAGGCCGGCTTTCAATCGGCGCAGCCGCAAGGCCTTTTGAGGATCGACGTGCACGGCTTCATGGCCCGCCATTTCATCCTGCCGCGGCTCACCGAATTCCTCGACCGCTACCCCGGGATCGACCTGCATATCGGCGACGGCGACCGGCTGGTCGATCTGGTGCGCGAGGGCATCGACTGCGTGCTGCGTTCCGGCGAACAGGCCGACAGCGGTATGATCGTGCGGCGGGTGGCAACATTGCGCGAAGTCACCTGTGCCAGCCCCGCCTATCTCGAAAAGCACGGCATGCCGGCAACCCCCGACGATCTGGAAGGCCATCTGATGGTCGGCTTCCGCTCGTCGCGCACCGGCGAAGTCATGCCGCTCGAATTCACCGTTGGCGGCGCGTTGCGCTATGTCACGCTGCCGAACCGGGTGACGGTCAACGGCTCCGACACGATGGCGGAGCTGGCGCGTCTCGGCTTCGGCCTGGTGCAGGCGCCGCATTACCGCTTCGCCGGGGATTTCGCACGCGGCACGCTTGTCGAAGTGCTGCCGGATTACCCGCCGTCGCCGACACCGCTGTCGGCGCTCTACCCACAGAACCGCCAGCTCGCGCCACGGGTACGCGTGTTCATCGACTGGGTGACCGGGATTTTTGGCGAGGGCGGGACATCGGGCCGGGTGTGATCGTCCGGACCGCCGGCTACTTTGCGAAGGCGATCGGACGAGATAAACATCGCGCTTGGGTTTAGTGACAAGATCGGGACCGGGACCAGCGCATCAGTCCATGTCGGCGGCGAGCCTGTCCCCCATGCAGCGGAGCGACGCGCGCTTCACCGGAAGTCGTACCGGCCAAAGAGCAAGAGAGGATCCACAGCGTCTGGCGCGCCGCCTACGGTTCGATCGTTACCGCCATCGTGCGACTTGAGGACGGGCGCACCGCCGGCGCTTATGCCGTAACGGGCGGGGTTGGGTGAGGACAAAAGCTGCGCTCTCGCTGCGTTCGCGTCCAGGGCCGGCAAACTATAGGAGCTCACCGACATCGTTGCGTTGATCGAAGCGAGGGAAGCCGAAAAGCCGCGGAAGGTACAAAAACAGACCCTTCACGATGGAAAATTCGGACAGTTAGCCGACAACTCGGCCCATGCTCGATCCAATTCGAGTTTCGATTGGGTCTTTTCAATGCTTTTCGCGGTAGCGTTGTCGATGAAGTTGCTTTCGACCCGCATGACTCGAAAATTTCCACCTGACGGCCGCTGATAGAGGACAATATACCCGCAGTAACGATCGATGTTTTCAAACTTCGCCGCTATGTCTACTGCGGCATAAACGCCAGGAAAGGCAGCGTTCGCTGGGTCCTTCAACCACGTGAATTTGAGTAGCCGGCGCTCACGCACAGTGCCGGCCTGAGAATGAAAATGTTTACTTTGCTCCACGAAGGCGTTCGATGGGATCAAAGCTTTGGCGGTATCAGTTATCATTTCGTATGCCCGCCCATACTCTTGGCTATCGAGCGAAAGGAAATAGCGACCAACCGTTTCCGTTGCATCTCGAACCGCGTCCTCTGAGGGCGTCCACTCTTGCGATTGTGCGGGTAGGATCGCAACCAACACCGAAGTCACGATCGCAAGGAAAGCTACGGCTGCATGTGTCATGGGAATTTCTTCGCAGGAGCTTGTCACGAATGCAATCCGGTCACGGCCGATAGCCAGAATTTCAAACTGAACCCACATCCCAATAGCGGGCCATACTAGCGCTGCCGCAAGCGGATTTGCGCATATCTCGAAGTCCAACCTCTTGCCGTGCGCGTCATCGCCGGTCCCGTCCCACCGGGTCTGATCCAGCCGGGGAAGAAACTGGCGGGTTCAGACAATTTGGCGCGGGGCGCCTCACCACTTGCGGGCTTCCGCCGGCGCGGCCTATCGCGTATTGGCGCGGGAACTCTCCTTTGGCCTTTCCTGGAAAACCATGATTCGTCTCGAAAGCATCAGCAAGCAGAACGGCCGGCAGATCGTCTTCATCGAAGCCTCCGCCGCGTTGCAGAAGGGCGAGAAGGTCGGGCTGGTCGGGCCTAACGGCGCCGGCAAGACAACGCTGTTTCGCATGATCAACGGCGAGGAGCAGCCTGACGAGGGCCAGGTCTCGGTCGATCGCGGCGTCACCATCGGCTATTTCAGCCAGGATGTCGGCGATATGTCCGGCCGCAGCGCCGTTGCCGAAGTGATGGACGGCGCCGGGCCGGTCAGCGAAGTGGCGGCCGAGATGCGCGAGCTCGAGCACGCCATGGGCGACCCCGATCGCGCCGGTGAAATGGACGAGATCATCGCCCGTTACGGCGAGGCACAGCACCGCTTCGAGGAGCTCGACGGTTACGCGCTGGATGGGCGTGCTCGCGAGGTGCTGGACGGCCTTGGCTTCAGCCAGGAGATGATGGACGGCGACGTCGGCAAGCTGTCCGGCGGCTGGAAAATGCGCGTGGCACTGGCCAGGATCCTTTTGATGCGGCCCGACGCCATGCTGCTCGACGAGCCGAGCAACCATCTCGACCTCGAAAGCCTGATCTGGCTGGAGCAGTTCCTGAAGAACTACGACGGCGCGCTGCTGATGACCTCGCACGACCGCGAGTTCATGAACCGCATCGTCAACAAGGTGGTCGAGATCGATGGCGGCTCGCTGACCGCTTACTCCGGCAACTACGAATTCTACCAGCAGCAGCGGGCGATCGCCTACCGGCAGCAGCAGGCGCAGTTCGAGCGCCAGCAGGCGATGCTGGCCAAGGAGATCGCCTTCATCGAGCGCTTCAAGGCGCGTGCCTCGCATGCCGCGCAGGTGCAGAGCCGGGTGAAGAAGCTGGACAAGATCGACCGGGTCGAGCCGCCCAAGCGCCGCCAGAAGGTATCGTTCGACTTTCAGCCGGCGCCGCGCTGCGGCGAGGACGTGGTGACGCTGAAGAACGTGCACAAGGGCTATGGCAGCCGCTCGATCTACGCGGGATTGGATTTTCAGGTGCGCCGCCGCGAGCGCTGGTGCGTGATGGGCATCAACGGCGCCGGCAAGTCGACGCTGTTGAAGCTGGTCGCCGGCGCTTCCGAGCCGGACAATGGCACGGTGGCGCGCGGGCCTAGCGTCAAGATGGGCTATTTCGCCCAGCACGCCATGGAAGTGCTGGAGGGCGAGCGCACCGTGTTCCAGACGCTGGAAGACGCATTTCCGCAGGCCGGCCAGGCGCCGCTCAGGGCGCTGGCCGGCTGCTTCGGCTTTTCCGGCGACGAGATCGAGAAGAAGTGCCGCGTGCTGTCGGGCGGCGAGAAGGCGCGGCTGGTGATGGCACTGATGCTGTTCGATCCGCCCAATTTGCTGGTGCTGGACGAGCCGACCAACCACCTCGACATCGCCACCAAGGAAATGCTGATCACGGCACTGTCGCAGTACGAGGGAACCATGCTGTTCGTCTCGCATGACCGCCATTTCCTGGCGGCGCTGTCGAACCGGGTGCTGGAACTGACGCCCGAGGGCATCCACACCTATGGCGGCGGCTATACCGAATATGTCGAGCGCACCGGGCAGGAGGCGCCGGGGTTGCGGAGCTGAGGCGCGCACCCAGCTCTGCCGCTCGATTCCGGAGGCTAAGCACGAGCTGTTCAGCCGTGTATCGCAATTTCGCGCAGCGGATCGCCGCCATCGATGAACAGCCGGCCTTGCGCGGTCAACGCGGCGCCGAGCCGTCGCAGGGCAATTTTTCCTGCTTCGGGATGACGCCCGTCCAGCGCGCTGACGCGCACCGCAACGGCAATGTCGAAGTGCTTCTCGTCGGCCTCCAACTCGAAATCCTCGATGGCGACCTGGCGAAGGCTCAGCCGGCCTGCCGCAATCTCGGCGCGCGAAGCGGCCCCGGCCTGCGCGATGGCCTTGGCCGAGCGGTCGATCGCCAGCACGTGCCCGCCGCCGATCCGGCGCGCGATCTCGCGCGCTGCAGCACCCGGTCCGCAGCCGATCTCCAGCACTCGCATGCCCTGCCGCAAGGGCAGCGCATTGACGATCGCCAAAAGCCTTGGCGACAAGTCGATCGCCATACGCTCTTCTCCAGCTTTTTCGCAATCCGAGATTAGCGACCGCGGCCGCCGACGGGAAGGCCGAGAGACGCGGGCATCGCCGATGTGTTCAGCTGGTATGTTCAGTTGGGTGCTGCTTGAGCAGGGGGCATGATCGACACGAAGAGGTCCGGTCTCCCGCGGGCGACCAGGCGGACCCCGAGCGGCCCGGCGTCGTTGACCTGAGGGGTAGGGAGGGACTGGCGCCGAGCCTAACCGGTTGGGGGGTAGATCACCGGCCGTTTATGTGTATACGCTCAAGCTAATATGAGCGCAAGCTAATGTTGTGCCTCAGCGATGTTGGACGATTGTGCCGATCAGTGGCCGGTTGTGGCTTCCTGCCGCGCCCTCCAACCCGGCCAACACCGCTTATTGCCTTCAAGTCCTGGCTCCATTGCTGTACCCCGGCCGAAATTCAAGGAGCCTGCAATGACCTCACATCCCGACATCCCCGACGCCAGCATGGCGGTCGATGGGGCCGGCATGACAGCCGATGACCGGCGCGCTCGCGAGGCGGATGCCGCATGGCGGGACGATGTTCGCGAGGGCGTGCGGCATGTAGGCGATCTGGATTCGCTGCCGCTGTCGCCAGCCGAGCGGGCGGCGGCCGAAGCTGCGGCCACGCGCCACAAGGTTCGCATCCCCAAGGCCTATCTCGACCTGATCGACTGGAACGACCCCGCCGATCCGATACGGCTTCAGGTCATCCCGTCGCCCGACGAACTGGCAGAGCAGGAGGGCGAGCTCGACGACCCGATCGCCGACCACGCCTTCAGTCCGGTGCCGAGATTGACGCATCGCCATGCCGACCGGGTTTTGCTGTTCCCGACCTATCAATGCGCAGTCTATTGCCGGTTCTGCTTTCGCAAGGAGCAGCTGACCTCGATCGGCCGCGGCTATACGCGCGAAGCTCTCGACGAAGCCTTCGCCTATATCGCGGCCCATCCGCAAATCCGCGAGGTGATCCTGACCGGCGGCGACCCGCTATCGCTGCCGGACAGGGCGCTGGCGGAAATCCGCGCCCGAGTCGAGGCGATCCAGCACGTGCGGCTGTTGCGCATCCACACTCGCGTACCCGTCGCGCTGCCGTCGCGCGTCACCGGCCGGTTGGTTCAAGCCTTGCAGGGCCGGCTGATGGTCACTGTCGTCACCCATTTCAACCATCCACGCGAAATCACGGAGGCGACCGAGCGGGCCTGCCGTACTTTAAGGCAGGGCGGCTTCGTGCTGCTCAACCAGAGCGTTCTGCTGAAAGGCGTGAACGATACGGTCGAGGTGTTGGAAGAGCTGTGCCGCGAGCTGATGTGTCGCCTTGGCGTCAAACCCTATTACCTGCACCACGGCGATCTCGTGCGCGGAATGGCGCACCGGCGCACCACGATCGCCGAGGGCCAGGCGCTGGTCAGCGCCTTGCGTGCGCGCCTGTCCGGCATCTGCAATCCCGTCTACGTGCTGGACCTGCCGGACGGCGGAGGGAAAGTCCCGCTCGGCCAGTCCTATCTCGAGGCGTACGAAGGGGAGACGTGGCGAATACGTGGGCTTGATGGGGTTGTGAGGGGGTATGGAGAGCTGGTCGGGGAGGAGGGACGCGCAGCCGCCGTCCAAGCCAGCCCACCTTGGTGACCTGACACGCAGCCCTTGATCACGGAAGCATGCGTTAACTGCTGTTCTATTTGGTGGTTGCGCAATTGCCAAAATAGTGAAAACGTTGGTCCGGGGTAATGGGTTAGGGGAGTTCGTCCCGGCTGTTGCGAGTTACGGGGCGGCGCAAAAGTCATGAACTTTCCACGGTTCTTGGTGGGGCTGACCACCATATCGTCCATCGTGGCGATCTCGACTTACCTTGCGACAGGTTCAATCTGGAAGACGCTGGCCTGGACAATCTTGACCTTGATCGTCATGCAGATTGGATATTTCCTGCTCGTCGTCCGGTTGATCTACGGATCAGGGGCGAAAAGCGCGGAGGTAAAGCCGCGGCGTCTGAGGGCTGTGCCGCCGAACCGTCGAGGTCGCGTTCAGCTTATGTAGTAATGTCCCATATAGATATGATGGTCTAGACAGGACATGTTCGGTTCTGGGAATGTGCATTGGACGTTCCGCTAGTTTAGTCAACTAATATATATCGCCCAACTCATATCGTCGTTTTTGAGCTAGCGGGAAAACCTGCCTGCTGCTTGTACGACCGTGCCCAACGCCACATTTTACAACCGGCTGGCAAGCTCCCTTTTTCCCTTTTGTTGATGCCGGCTGTGGATGGCGGCGGTAGAGACGGGCCTGAGCAGTCGGCCGAAGCTGCCGATCTCCCCTACAAGGCGAGAGATCGGCGCGTCGTCGGCTTAGCTTTTGGCCGCCACGAGCTTGTCTTGCGTCTTGGTCTCGAAATCGCTGGCATCATGGCGCTCGTGCAGCTGCATCGAAGGCTCGCCGAAGGTGCGGTTGACCATGCGGCCGCGCTTGACCGCCGGCCGCGCGTCGATGGCGTCGGCCCAACGCTGCACGTTCTTGTACTGCTCCACCTGCAGGAACTGGCCGGAATCGTCATACATGCGGCCCTTGGCCAGCCCGCCGTACCAGGGCCACACCGCAATGTCGGCAATCGTATAGTCGCTGCCGCCTAAATACTCGCTTTCGGCGAGGCGTCGGTCGAGCACGTCCATCTGCCGCTTGGTTTCCATGGCGAAGCGGTCGATGGCATATTCGATCTTCGTTGGCGCATAGACATAGAAATGGCCGAAGCCGCCACCGAGATAGGGCGCCGAGCCCACCTGCCAGAATAGCCATGACAGGGCCTCGGCGCGGGCCGGCTGCTCCGTCGGCAGGAATTCGCCGAATTTTTCGGCGAGGTAGAGCAGGATCGAGCCGGATTCGAAGATGCGGACCGGCTTTTTCCCACTGCGATCCATCATGGCCGGGATCTTCGAGTTCGGGTTGACCTCGACGAAGCCGCTGCCGAACTGGTCGCCGTCGTTGATGCTGATAAGCCAGGCGTCGTATTCGGCGCCGCTGTGGCCGAGCGCCAGAAGTTCCTCCAGCATGATCGTCACCTTGACGCCGTTCGGTGTCGCCAGCGAATAAAGCTGCAGCGGATGCTTGCCGACCGGCAGTTTCTTGTCATGCGTCGGGCCGGCGATCGGCCGATTGATGCTGGCGAAAGCGCCGCCATTTGCCTTGTTCCAGGTCCAGACTTTTGGCGGCGTGTATTGGTCCGTTGCGTAGTCGTTCATTTGGCAGGCCTTTGGAAGGGTTGGGTTGGGAGGATATCGGATATCAACGTGGGTAATGGCGGAGGAACTTTGCATAGGGCAGCTTGGGATAGCCGTAGGTACAGATAGGGCTGCCGGTGCTGTTGCAAAACCCCGGCGCGAACGGCGCGGCGCCGGTCCACGCCAAAGCCGGCGCCACCTCTTGCGCCTGATCACCTGCGCCATACCTATAGCCCATATAAGCCTGCGAACATTGCCGGGAACCAAAGCATGAATATCGAACCCCTTTTGCGATCCATCGTGGCCGTCCGCGCCACCGTGCCGGAGGACGCCTTCACGGCAAATACACTTGGCACCCGCCGCGAGGGCAGTGGCGTGGTCATCCGCGGCGACGGGCTGGTACTCACCATCGGCTATCTCATCACCGAGGCCGAGGAGGTCTGGCTGGCCGACCAGGACGGGCGCGTGGTTCCCGCCCATGCGCTCGCCTACGACCAGGAGTCGGGCTTCGGCCTGGTGCAGGCGCTGGCGCCGCTTGGACTGCCCGCCATTGCGCTCGGCGACGCGTCCAGGGCGAAGATCGGCGATCCCGTCGTGCTCTCCGACGGCGTCGGCCGCTCCGTGCGGGCGCGAATCGTCACCAAGCAGGAATTCGCCGGCTATTGGGAATATCTGCTCGACGAGGCGATCTTCACGGCGCCGGCTCACCCCTCATGGGGCGGCGCCGGCCTCATCGGCGCGGATGGAAGGCTGCTCGGCATCGGTTCGCTGCGCCTGCAGATGAGCCGCAACGGCGAGGTCGCCGACATCAACATGGTGGTGCCGATCGATCTTCTGCCACCCATCCTCGACGATCTGCTGACGCGCGGGCAGGTCGCCAAGCCGCCGCGGCCGTGGCTCGGCGCCTTCTCGGCCGAGAGCGACGGCAAGGTCGTGGTGATGAGCGTCGCCGAAGGCGGTCCAGCCGCCCAGGCGGGCCTTCGCCAAGGCGATGTCATCTCGGATGTCCGCGACACGGCGGTCGATGGGCTTGCCGATTTTTATCGCAAGCTTTGGAACAGCGGCCCGGCGGGCGCCGAGATACCGCTCCGGGTGCTGCGCGACGGCCGCGAAACCTGGCTGCGCGTCAAGTCCGCCGATCGCAACAGTCTGCTGTGGAAGCCGCCGCTGCAGTGAGGCAACCGAAACCTCTCACTCTCCGCAAGCGCTGAAGCCAGTGCCCGGAGTCCATTCCGCAAATGGGATGACCTTGCCTTCGACCGATACGGTCGCTTGCCTGGTGCTGCCGTCCGCCAGCTTCTTGCTGCTTTTGCCCTTGCCGGTCAGCACATTGTAGTCGCAGTCGCCGGCAACATTGTCGTCCATGTAATCCCAATATTCGTAGGCAAAACCGGCGACGACGAACGTGCCGTTGCGCCAGGCGAGCGTCAGCGTTTTGTTGGTCCGCTCGCTGCCGATCTCCATCGCCGGAACATAGAGCTTGATCGAGCCGTTGGGGAGCGCGGTGAGTTCGGGCTCGGTGTCGGATGTGGCGGGGCCCGGCCGCTCGTAATCCTTCCATTCGCCGTAAATCTGTTCATGCACGACCCCGGCAGGTCTGAGAAAATTGCCGTCGCGGTCCCTGAGGAACAAATGCAGGTCCATGGGATGGCCGGGTTCGGTCTCGACGATCATCGCCAGATCGGCGGCGCCGTCGCCGTTCCAGTCGCCGGTCGCCGCCGTGATGATCTTCTGCGTCTCGATCGGTTCTGCCAGTGCGGCGGCCGGCAGCAGCAGGACCAGACCGAATATTGTCGATCGCATGTAAAATCCTCTTGGCCTGGCAGGCCTGAGACGCACGCGCTTCTCAGGAGGCCCGGCTCTGCCGCGTCTCGGAACGGCTCGTCTCGTTGAGCAGCCGGCAGAGCGAAACCGCTTCACGACGGCTCAGGCCGATCAGCGCGATTTCCGAAAATTGCGCCGGCAGATCGTGAACGATGTCCCACACCATCCAACGGCCGTTCGGCTCCATGACACATTCGTAGCGCAATAATTGTTCCTGCATCCGACCCCCGGCTTTGCTCACCGGACTGGTACAGCGTCGAGGTAAATGAGTTGTTGCGCCGCGAGAGTATTCCGCGGCTGTCAAAACCAGGCGTTGAATCCCCACAGGGGCGAACCCGACAGGTCACGGCTGACGGTGCCAATACTCTCGACAAGGCGGCAGGGCAGGGACGCTTCCGGCGTGAACGGCGGCCGCCGCCAGAGTTGGATCAGGCGTTGCGGCTCGCCATATGCGCGTCGAGCTTCCTCCTCGAGGGGCCGTAACGCTTGATGATGGTCGCGGCCTCGCTTTGCGGTATGCCGTATTTGCGGGCAAAGGCAGCGACCTCGTATGGCTCTTCGCCGGAAACCAGTTTGCGATCCTGCTTGGTCTTGGATTTGTCGTCGGCCATGGTGTCCTCCATCACATCTGGTCGTTATAGGGCTGCTTGGTCCGGCCGACCATCCTTGCCAGTTCGGCAAAGGACGGTACGCCGGTTTCCCCCTGGGCATTGTTGGCCGCCTGCAGCAGCCTGAGCGGAAAACAGACGGCGTCGCGGTTGGATGGCGACATGTCTTCATAGAGACGTTCGTCGCTGGTCATCGCCGCCTCGGCCTGGCGCAACGCCATGTCGACCTCGTCGACCGACAGCAGGCCCTTGTGGACCAGCGCATTGTTTACGGCCGCGATCGCCATCATCAATCCTTCGAGCTGGAGATTGGCGACGTTCATCGTTTCGCGTCCTCGCCGGGCTTCTTGGCGGTGGCCTTGTCGTCTGGCCGGATCGCTGCGCGCGGCGGGTTCCGGCCCTCCGAATGCCGGGTCTTGTCGTCGAAATCGTCAGCCGGCCTGGTCAATCCCATGCCGCCGGGGGGCGGCTTGTTGCCGGCCGCATCCTGCGAAAATTGGTCGGCCGCGTCGGGGCTCATCTTTGCCGGATATTTCCTCGCTCCGGTCTCGTAGCGGTTCGGGTCGTCGGCCATGTCCTGTGCTCCCGTTGCAATGAGCAGATAACTTTCATGCGGCGGCAGCGGTTCCGTGGCGAAATCGACGTTGCCGGTGCGCAAGCCGTCGCAATCCGTCGGATTTTCGTGCATCCTTGTGCATGCCAACGATGCTTCGCTCCGACGCGCCGGCAAAATGCTGCTCCTACTGCGGTGGGCGCGACCACGACTTCGAGGATTGCCCGAAGCGCAAAAGTGATGCCGAACGGCAGAAGGAGACGCCAGGCAACGCGTCCCAGCCCGCTGCCGGGGAAATCCGCTAGCCAGCCTGACCACTCCGTCGGTCCGGCCGACCGGCGCGAAGATCCTTCCATGTCGAGAGGATTGCAATGCCGCCACTATTGTGGGCAAAAGCAGCACGGGCAATCGGGTTGGGGTGGGGTAATGACCGAAACGCAAGGCAATTCAGGCCGTCCGCAGGGCAAGCCGGGGACGGCGTCGGGGTCGATCGGTTCCGGCCTGGTCGCACTCCTCATCGTGGCGCTCGGCATCGTTGCGCTGTTTGGATCCTGGTACACGATCGATCAGGGGGACCGCGGCGTGCTCTTGACCAACGGGGCGCTGAGTTCGGTCGTCGATCCCGGACTGCATTTCAAGCTGCCGTGGTTGCAGCGCGTCGAGAAGATCAGCCTGCGCCAGCAGGTGCTCAAATGGGGCTGCGAGAACCAGAACGATTGCAGCGGTCTGCCGGCCATGCAGGCCTATTCGCGCGACCAGCAGCCGGCCGACATGCGAGTCACCGTCAACTTCCACGTGCCGGCCGCCGAAGTCAGCAACGTCTACACCAATTACGGATCGATCGAGGCACTGGCCGACCGTGTCATTGCCAGGAAAGCACCGCAGGAGATCAAGACCGTGTTCGGCCAGTACGACGCGGTGTCGGTTATCCAGAACCGGGCGAAGTTCAACAAGGACGTCGCCGACGCCATCGCGGCGGTAACCGACGGCCCGGTGATGATAGACAGCGTGCAGGTCGAGAACATCGACTTCTCCGACGCCTACGAGCAGGCGGTCGAAGCCAGGATGACGGCGCAGGTCGAGGTGCAGAAGCAGGAACAGAACCTGCAGCAGGAAAAGATCAAGGCCGATATCGCCGTCACCCAGGCCAAGGGCCGCGCCGACAGCGTCAAGGCCGAAGCCGAGGCCAGCGCCTACAAGACCAGGGTCGAAGGCGATGCGACCGCGGGCGCCATCAAGGCTCGCGCCGCCGCGATCGCCAACAATCCGCTGCTGGTCGAACTGACCAAGGCGGAGAGATGGAACGGCGAATTGCCGAAGTCGATGATCCCGGGTTCGACAGTGCCGTTCCTGGAGCTCAGCACACCTGCCGCAGCATCGAACTGAGGCGCGGCGCCGCGGCGCAAACCAGATCAGGACGGCGGCGCGGTAGCCGTCCCATTGCGGTCACGGCTGAAGCACGGCGGCTCGGGCGGTTGCTTGCGTTCGCCCGAGAAAAGCCGTCAGCAGCTCCATTCCCACCGGCCAGTCGCCGAGCCCGCTGTCGCCATTGATGTGGCCAAGCGGCCCGGCGATATGGAGATCGCTGCCCCAGCGCTCGGATTTCGCCCTGACATAGTCCAGCGAGCCGTAGGGATCGTTGGTGCTGGCGACAATCAGCGACGGAAAGCGAAGCCGTTGTTGCGGCGCGTCGGCGAAGGGCCGGGCGGAGGAAGGGAAGGCCGACGACGCAGGGTCCGGAACCGCGACCAGCAACGCGCCGCCGATAGAGCGGGGGGAGATCCGCTGCCAGTGTACGACCAGCAGACAGCCGAGGCTATGGGCGACGAGCACCGGCGGTGTCCATGCCTGGCATACAGCGGTTTCCAGTGCTGCCACCCAGTCGTCGAAATCCGGCGCATCCCAACTCGCCGGACTGAACCGCCGCATCGCCGGGCTTGCCTGCTGCCAATGCGTCTGCCAATGGGCTTTGCCCGATCCGCCGATGCCCGGCACAATGATGAATTCGGTCATGCGAAGCCCTTCTTTCCTGATGCAGCGCGTGCAATTCTAGGTCTTCTCCCCGGCGGCGGAATGAGAGATCATCGGAAAGCAGCGACGAAATCCGATGGATTAAAGGCGATCATGCGGAACGGCGATTACCGGCCAAGGCTCGATCCCACCGATCTGGCGATCATTGAGATCATGCAGGAGGATGGCCGCATCGGCATCTCCGAGCTTGGCCGCCGCGTCGGACTGTCCCAGCCCGCCACCTCGGAACGGGTGAAGCGGCTGGAGGAGCGCGGGGTCATCCTCGGTTACAAGGCGATGATCAATTCGGCAGCGCTCGGGCTCGGCACCATGGCGGTTATCCGCCTGCGCACCACGCATGAGCATATCCAGGCCTGCCTGAAGAAGTTCGCCCAATTGCCGGAGGTGGTCGAGGTGCTGCGGGTGACCGGTGAGGATTGTTTTCTGGTCAAGGTCGTGGTCCCGTCACCGCCCGACCTTGAAAGCATCGTCGACAGCATCGGCCGGTACGGCACGGTGACGACAAATGTGGTTCTGCGCGCCGAGCAACCGAAGCGGCTGGGCCGCGAATTGATGACCAGGGCCTGACCGGTCTATCGCTTGGTCTGTGTATGCCCGACGGAATTGGCGAACGAGATGCCGCCCTTGATCTCGCGCATCGCCATCGAGGTGATCGTGCGCCGCACGCCGGGCAGCCGGCTAAGCTCCTCGCGCAGCATCCTGTCGAGCGCCATCATGTCGACGGTGACGATCTGCAGGAGATAGTCTGCCTCGCCAGTCGTGGCGTGGCAGCGGCGGATCAGCGGATGCTGTTTGACCGCCGCCTCGAAGGCGTCCGACAGTTCGAAATCGATCGACACCTGGATGAAGGCTTCGATGCCGAAGCCAAGCTTGGCTGGGTCGATCCGGGTCGAGTAGCCGCGGATGACGCCGGCATCCTCCAGCGCCTTGACCCGCTTCCAGCACGGCGTCTTGCTCAAGCCGACCTCGTCGGCGAGCGCGGCAAAGGAGGTGCGGGCATCGCGTTCGAGCGCCGCGACGATCTTCCGGTCGACCGCATCCAGCATCATTCGTTCTTTCTGTCTGCTTCAGAAGCAGCGTTCGTCCTTCATTTCTCGCCAATCGAATAACAGAAAGGGACAATGTTCGGCAAGAAAGCGATTAGACTCGGGGACCGGGATCCAACAAACGCCTGCGGCCCAACGGCCGCGGCAAGGAGCATGGCCATGGACAAGCAGGACTATTATGCCCGCATCGAAACGCCCGAGATGCGCGACTATGGCGTCTACCTCAAATGCGACAGGCTGCTGGCCTGCCAGAAGCCGCTGGCCGAGATGGTGAATGCCGACGAGTTGCAGTTCCAGATCGTGCACCAGGTCGAGGAGCTGTGGATGAAGCTCATCGCCTACACGCTGGTCGACGTCGTCGATTTCCTGGAAAAGCAGGACACGCATCGCATCGTCACGCTGATGGGACGCGTGCACCGGCTGATGCGGCTGATGACGGCGCAGCTCGACCTGCTCGAAACCATGTCGCCCAAGGAGTACCAGCAGATCCGGCTGCAGCTCGGCAATGGCAGCGGTCAGGAATCGCCGGGTTTCAAGCAGCTGTTGCGTCTGCCGCCGGATCTGTGGCGGGCCTTCAAGACGTCATACCTCGACGGCCGCGGCCTCTCGGTCGAGGATGTCTACGATACCGGCTACGATCACGGCGACAGCTATGTCGTTGCCGAAGCGCTGGTCGAGTTCGACGAGCTGTTCCAGAAATTCCGCGCCAACCACCTCTATCTCATCCACCGCACGATCGGCCTCGGCGCGAAATCGCTGAAGGGCAGGCCGGTCGAATTGCTGGAGGCCGGCGCCCGCCATCGCTTCTTCCCGGAACTGTGGGACATACGCTGGGCGATGACCGACCGCTGGGGCAGCCAGTATGGAACCGTACGGGAGCCGATCAGCCAGCCGAAGGTGAATTTAGGGTAGTTCCAGGCTCGGGTTCTTCGCCCGCGCGAAGCGGCGGAGAGAGGGCCGCGAAGCGGCCGGAGAGGGGCCTTTTCTTTGCTGGCGCGGTCCCCCTCTCCGTCGCGGCTTCGCCGCGCCACCTCTCCCCCATGAATGGGGCGAGGAACCTGGTCTTGCGAGGCCTTCTCCCCGCGCACTTGTCTCCTGCAGGTTTTTCGGGGGATGATGTCGGGCTTGCGGCTGGTGGTGCGTCCTTGGGGCACAACCATCGTAACTCTTGGGAGGACGTCGTGACCTTGGAAACCGCTCAATCAACCGTCCAGTCGCCGTGGCAGACCGCGGCAATCCTCATCGCCCGCCTGATCTTCGCAGCCGTCTTCCTGATGGCCGTGATCTTCAAATTCGTCGATATCGGCGCCACCGCCGGCTATATCGCGGCGGCCGGGTTTCCATTCCCGCTCTTCCTGGCCTGGTGCGCAGCCCTGCTTGAGGTCGTCCTCGTTCTATGCTTCCTGACTGGCGCCTTCTTCTCATGGGCAGCACTCGTCGCCGGCGCCTATGTGCTGTTCCTGGGCTTCGCCTTCCACGGGCCGTCGCACTGGGCCGGCAACCAGGCGGAGTTCGGCTTCTTCGTCGATCACTTCACCTTCCTGGCCGGGCTGCTGTTTGCCGCCGTGCACGGGCCGGGCCGCGTCCTGTCGCTGAGGCTTGGCAGGGGATGATGCCAAAGCTTGCTGCGGCGGTCATCCTCGATCGCCGCTTCACATCTGGTCGTTGTAAGGTTCCTTGATCTGACCAACCATGCGCGCCAGTTTCGAGAAGGACGGCATGTCCGTCTCCGGCTGACACTGATTGGCCAACTCCAGCAGTCGGATCGGGAAGTTGACGGCGTCGCGGCTCGACGCCGACATGCCCTCGGACCTTTCCTCGTTGGTCTCGCTGGCTTCGGCCTTGCGCAATGCGATATCTATCTCCTCGACGGAGAGCACGCCCTTGCGGACCAGGACCTGATTGATCGATGCGATGGCCATAAGCAGGCCTTCGAGTTGCAGATTGGCGACGTTCATGATTTTTGCTCCCATTGGCTAAGGGTCAAACGCGCGAATGCCTGTTCTGATCCGGACGGTGGCGTCTCGCCGGACATTCCAGTGTGCTTCGCCAATCGGCTACTCTGCGTTTTTTCGCGTCTCAGGTGAATTTTGTTCTTGCGTTGTGCCGGCAGCTATGCTACTAATGTGGGTATGGTGCTAATTGGCTCCAACGACCCGCCCGCCGAGGCGGGTTTTTTGTTTCAGGCTTCCTTTCGACCAAACGTTACGTGATCTGCCGGCTGTGAAGTGGGCGGACGCAGCGAGGCGCTGGAACTGCCGATCTCCCCACTAGACGGGGAGATGTCCGGCAGGACAGAGGGGGCGCGAATGAACACCACCTTGGCGACCGTCTTTTGAGCACAACCTCGCGGCGGGCAAAGGAAATCGCTTTTTTTCCACCGTGCCACATTTTGTTCTTGCTTCGTGCCGGCAGCTATGCTACTAATCTCGGTATGGTGCTAATTGGCTCCAACGACCCGCCCGCCGAGGCGGGTTTTTTGTTTTAGGCTTCATTTTTGGACCAAACGCTACGTGAACTGCCGGCTGTTAGGTCGGCGGGCGCGAAGGAACGCGGCTCTGGCGATCGTCGGAACTGCAAGTCTCACCAATCGCAAATTTTTCCAACGCGCCACTGAGCGCCCATCTCCAGAGAACATCCCCATGTCCAACCGTTACGCCACCATCATCATCGACGATGACGGCCGAGAGGTCGTCAGCGCTATTGGCGAGTTCGCCGGCGCCGCACCCTATGCACGCCATGGCCGCTTCGAGCAGGTCGTCGCTGGCGTGCGGATCGGCATGGTGCGCGGCGGCCCCGGCGACGCGGCCGGCGGTTTCGGCTTCCCGTTGGGAGCACTCGACGGCAAGGCGGCGGCAATCCTAAGGGCAAGGCTGAATGCGTTGCCCGACGCCAGTACGGTGGGGCCCGGCACGACGACCGATGCGAGATCGGCAAACCAGCCGCCGAAGCCGAAGTCGGCGCGCGCCGGCAAGAAAGCGAAGCCGCGCAAGCGCATCGTGCGGCCAGGCAACAAGAAGCCGGCGATCTCCGCCGGGACGGCGGAGTAGGGCATGGCCAAAGCTCCTTCCGCCGGCGATCCGCAGCCGCACGATCAAGCACCCGGCAAGCAGACCAGGCGGGCGAAGAAGACGCTGGCCGACGGCTTTCTCGAAGCGATCCGCGCCGATTTCCGCGCCCATGGCGCCGGCGTCATCGCCGAGGTGCGCGCCGAAAAGCCCGACCAGTATCTGAAGCTCGTGCTGTCGGTGCTGCCCAAGGATCTTAGTGTCAACATCAACAATCTGGATGCATTGAGCGATGACGAAATCAGGCAGCGCATCCGCGGCCTCGAGGCCATCCTCAGGCCGTTCCTCGAAAGACCAGGCCCCGCAAAAGGCCTCGCACAGCCGGGCGGCAAGGAAGGAATACCTCAGCCTGCTGGCGGAGCTCGACCGGAGGCGCCGCACTAACCAGCTTGCCGCCTATCGGCCCTATCCCCGACAGGCCGAATTCCACGCCGCCGGCGCGACCAATCGCGAGCGTCTGTTCATGGCCGGCAATCAGCTCGGCAAGACCAGGGCCGGCGGCGCCGAGTGGGCGATGCATCTCACCGGCCGCTATCCCGACTGGTGGCAAGGCAAGGTTTTCGATTGTCCGGTTCGGATGTGGGCGGCCGGCGTCACCGGCGAAAGCACGCGCGACAACCCGCAGCGTATCCTGATCGGCCCGCCGCAGCAGCAGGCGGCGTGGGGCACCGGCATGATCCCGGCCGACGCGATCCTCAGCACGATGGCGGGGCGGGCGCCGGGCGCGCTCGACAGCGTCGTGGTGGCCTGGGGCGGCGGTGGCGACGTGCAGGCCGGCGAATCCGTGCTGTCGTTCAAGAGTTACGAGAAGGGCCGCGAGAAGTGGCAGGGCGAAACGCTGCACGGCGTCTGGTTCGACGAGGAGCCGCCGCTCGACATGTATTCCGGAGGGCTGACCCGCACCAACGCCACCGGCGGCATCACCATCGTCACCTTCACGCCGCTGCTCGGCATGAGCGATGTGGTGCTGCGGTTTCTGTCCGCCGGTGAGATGGAGAAGATGGTGAAGGGCTAGTGGTCGGTCCGTCCGAGGACTTCGTTCTTCGCCTATCGCCATCGGGATGTGTCACCGTCGCGCCCCCTTTCGGTCAGGGCTAGTTCGGGCGGCTGCCGGCAACGATGAATGCCAGACCGCATGCTGCGATATCTGGTTGTGCTCGAAGCAATCCGTCGCCAGCTTGCTGATTTCTGGATCGGCAGACGCCTGCGCCCATTCGACATAGGCGTCAACGACGACCAATCTCGCCCGGCCGGCAAGCCCCAGACCGTAGCGCCGCACCACCGGCTCGGCATGGTCCAGCATCGCACGGATCGTGCCTGACGTATCGTCCCGCCACTGCCCGGAAATTTCCGCTATCGACGAAAACGGCGTTCCCGGCCTGAGCGATGCGGCGCGCTGGCGGGCGAACTTCAACTGCCAGTCCTTTGCAAAGCGCACGAACTGGATGGCTCCCATGCGCACACCCTCATGCTCATCCGCAAGAGCAAGCAATGCTTGCGCCAGATAGTAGCCATCGCCACGCGTGCTGCATCGCAAGATAGACTCTACGGCATCGAAGCGCGTGCGCGGGTTATCATCTGCCAGCAACGCGGCCAGTTCGCCCACCATCGAACTGATGTTCTGGTTTTGAAACGTGGCAAGAAACGCACCTGTCGCTCGCGTCCGGGCATTGGCCGATATGAGCAGGAGACGCAGGCTTTCCAGCGGAACCGTCTTGCCGAGCTCAGCGAGAAAGTCGTTGGCAAGCGCGCCGTTGTCGTCATCGGAGGGCGACATCAGCTGCTGCAGCATCTCCGGACCGGTCATGGCATTTGTCGATTTGCCGAGCGGCAGCAGGATCTTGCCGCTTTCGCTGAAGAAAAGATGAGCGGTCTCGCTGTCCTCGGCGGACAGGCGCATCGCCTCGAATAGATCTGTCATGGCAAAGAGTGGCTTTCCCACCCGCGTAGAGTACAGGCCGCGCGTAATGCTCCGGCCCAGCACGCATCGGTATCGCCGATGCCGGGCAAGACCTAGCGCATAAAGCCGCAAAGGGAAATACCAGCGGAAGTCGCTCGCCGCAGCAAGTTAATTACGGAACTCTAATATGACCCGTCACGTCACCTTCATGACCATCGACGACGCCGAGCACTACACGCCGCAGCAGCGCGCCGAGATCATTGCCGCCTATCCGGCGCATGAGCGCGAGGCGCGTGCCAAGGGCATTCCGGTGCTCGGCTCCGGCCGCATCTTTCCGGTGGCCGAGGAACTGATCGCCTGCGAACCGTTCCGGCTGCCGCGCTATTGGCCGCGGCTCGGCGCTCTCGATTTCGGCTGGGACCATCCGTCGGCCGCGGTCGAGCTCGCCTGGGACACGGAAGCCGATGTCGTCTATGTCACGAAGGCCTGCCGTGCCTCGCAGCAGACTCCCGCCATGCAGGCGCTGACGCTGAAACCGTGGGGCGAATGGCTGCCCTGGGCCTGGCCGCGCGACGGCCGCCGCGAGACGCTGGAAGCTGCCGGCACCGCACTTGCCAGGCAATATTCGGCACATGGGCTGAACATGCTCGCCAGCCATGCGCAGTTCGCCGACGGGTCGGTCTCGGTCGAGGCCGGACTGATGGACATGCTGGACCGCATGCAGAGCGGCCGCTTCAAGGTGTTCTCGACGCTTCTGCCCTGGTTCGAGGAGTTCCGGCTCTACCACCGCAGGGATGGCCAGGTGGTGAAGCTGCGCGACGATCTGATGGCCGCGACCCGTTATGGCGTGATGATGCTGAGGGAAGCGGTGGTCGATCCGGCGGTATTCAAGGCGGCGAAGCAGAAGGCCGGGCAGGCCGATCCGCTGGGGGCGTTTCGGTGACGATGCTTGCGTTTATGCACGCCCGGCAGCAAAACTACGATGTAGCGGCAACATCATATCAGGGGGCAATATGGAATCGGAAAACTCGCTGCTCGGGATATTCATCTCCTGGATGCCGATGCTGATTTATCTCGCAGCAAGCCTTTGGGTAACGATCTGGCTCACCTTCAAGCTGATCCGCGTTCAACAGGCGATGGTGCAGGCGCAGGAAGGCATTCTCGCCAAGCTGACCGAGATCGACAGCCGGATGTCCGCGAAGATACGCCAGGACTGAGGTTCGCGGCGGACGCATAGTGACGAAGCGCCGAAAAGCTTAGCCGGCCTCCTTAGCCCATTCGCCGCCACTGCCGTGATAGGTCTCAGCCGAGAGCAAGAAAACCTGTGCGCAGGTCGTGCACCGAAAGCGGTAACGAAGCAGATCGTCCCATGGTCCATCCGGGTTGAGATCCGAGAACGGGATGACACTCGACATAGGACCCCGCGGTACTTCCTGCAGAATACCGTCGCGTATGGCCTCTTTGGCCATCGTGATCGCCGCCGCGAGACGACCGGTGCTAAAGATAGTACGGGTCTCCTCGATCGGCGCGCAGTTACTACAAGTCATGCGCTTGTCCTCATAGGTAAACCCATAAATCATGGGCCAAGGAAATCCAGACGGCAAAGAGAGTCAATCTAGCTTGGCGGCCTCGTTTTCCTATGGCTCTCCGCTTCGCAGCTTGCTGGAAAGTGGCCCAACATGACCGTCCGCATCATCCCCGCCACCTTGCGCGATCTCTCCTATATCGCCGCCAACCTTCGGCCCGAAGACCGGGCCGAGATCGACTGCCAGTTCGACGCATGGTCGCCGGCCTTGCTGGCGCTGACGGCACTGCAGGGGTTTGCTTATGTCGCCGAGCTCGACGGCAATCCGGAGGCCGGCTTCGGTGCTGCCGAGCAGCGGAGCGGATTGTGGATCGCCTGGAGTTGGGGCACGCGCCGCATGAGGCGCTGCGTGCCTGCTATTACGGAGTTCTTTCACGGGGTACTCGGGCCGGAGGTTGCCGCGCGCGGCGCCTGGCGGGTCGAGGCCCGCGCCTTGGCCGCCAACGGTTTGGCGCTGCGCTGGCTTGCCCGGCTGGGCGCGACGCAACGCTGCCGCCTGCCGGGCTATGGCCGGAACGGCGAGGACTTTCTGCTCTACGACTGGACAAGAAGCTCTGATTTCGGAGAAAACCATGTGCCTTTTTCAAAAGCCGCCGGCGCTGAAGCCGTTGCCAACGACACCGACCATTGCCGACAAGGACGTACAGGCGCGCGAAGCCGCGTTACGGGCTCAGCTTGCGGCCAATGATGGCACTGCAGGAACCGTGAAGACCGATTTGTCGCCCGGCGACCTCACCGGCCAGCGCCGCGTGCTGCTGGGGGTTTGACATGGGCGCCATGAGAAGAGTGTTCCGCAACCGGGTGCTGGCGTGGTGGTGGTGGCGCCGGCACGCAAGGTTGGCGAAGAAGCGGTGATGCTGCCAATCTCCCCACTCGTGGGGGAGATGCCCGGCAGGGCAGAGGGGGCGCTATCCCGCGGCCTCGGTGATCAATTTGCAATTGCCGCCATCGGCTCATTCCGGTGGGAACGAAACAGAGCTTGGCGTTCCTTCGCGCCCCCCTCTGGCCTGCCGGCCATCTCCCGCACGAGGGGGGAGATCGCAGCTTCCGCGTTTTCCGTAACAGCCGAGCGCAATTCGTGTTCCTTCGGCACGGTTGACATTCCTTCCTCAGCAGCCATGCTGCAATGCAACATGGCTATCGAGGAGTCCGGCATGACAGAAGCCCGGTCATCGCGCATCGAGTGCCTGGACGGGCTTCGGGCGCTCGCCGCGATCTGGGTGCTCATCGGACACTGCCTGCTGTTGACCGGCTGGCATATTCCTATTCTCGGCGAGCCGGATCTCGGCGTCGATCTGTTCATCATGCTGTCCGGTTTCCTGATGGTGTTCCACTACCAGCTGCGCCAGGACAAGGAGCCCTGGCAAAGGCCGGAAACCTGGCTGAAGTTCTGGACCCGCCGCTATTTCAGGATTGCGCCGCTGTTCTACGTCATGCTGTTCGCTGCCCTGGCGCTTGGCCCTTATCTTTACCAGTCCAGGATGGTCATCGACGAGTTCCTGCTGCGGTCGCCGCAGGCGCCCGAGCGTTATCTCGACGGCGGCTTGAAAAACATCGGCGCCCATCTGCTGTTCCTGTTCGGCCTGGTGCCGAATTTCGCCTATCGCACGCCGCTGCCCGACTGGAGCCTTGGCTTGGAGATGCAGTTCTATGCAGTGTTCCCGGCGATTATGCTGCTGGTGCGCAGGCTTGACTGGATATGGAGCGGTATCCTGGTCGCGGCGATCGGCAGCGCTATCGTGTTCTTGATGGGACAATTGTCGGTGCATTTTCCGATGCCGTCGTTCCTGCCGCTGAAGATGCAGATTTTCCTGTGCGGGATGCTGCTGGCGGGCGTCGTCCATCAAAGGCAAAAGCGGCCTTTCGTGCATCTGACATTGGCTATGCTGCTGGCCGCGCTGCCGTTCGGCGGCGGCTATGGGCTGAGTAAGCTTTTGATGCGGGAAGCGCTCGTTGTGGGCTTCTTTGCGCTGGTTCTCTACCGGATGCTGCCGGGAATGGCGGGCACCGTTGCCAGAAAGATTGCCATGACGCTGGCCAACCGGTTCTTTCATCTGATGGGTGAGCTTTCCTTCAGTATCTATTTGATCCATCTGCTGGTTCTCCAGCCGGTCGCGGCTCTGGTCATCACCCAGTTCGGCCACGAGCTGTCGGCGCCACTGCGCTTCGCGATCGTTGTTGTCCTCGTCTTGCCGGCGGTGTGCCTGCTGTCCTGGATCACCTATACGCTGATCGAAGTGCCCGGCCAAAAGATGGGACGTTTCGTGGTGCAGCGCTTTGGGCGCAAAGCCGCGCTGGAGACGACGCCGGCGGAATAAGGCGCTTCCAATCTCCCCGCTTGAGGGGGAGATGTCGCCGAAGGCGACAGAGGGGGTCGCCGATCCACGCGAGACGACCCCCTCTGTCCTACCGGACATCTCCCCCTCAAGTGGGGAGATTGGCAGCTTCGGCGTCCCGCCGTTTTCTTTTTCAATCAATTCCATCAAGCGAGGCTGACCATGAGCGATTCCCGTGCTCGCGATATTCTGTCGCGACAGGCTGAACTGGAGAGCGAACGCAGCCAGTATGAGCATGTCTGGGAGGCGGTGTCCGAATTCTGCGATCCCGATGCGCCCGACATGTGGAGCGGCGGCCGGCAGGCCGGCGCGGACTCGCAGTCCGAGCGGCAGGAGCGGCGCGGTGCGCGTGTCTACGCCAATACCATCAACTCGGCCGCCAACCGGCTGGCCGCGGGGCTGGAAAGCCTGATCATCCCGCAGTCGGAGAAATGGCATGGGCTGTCGACCGCGGCAATCAATGACGAGGAAACCGACGAGGAGAAGGAATGGGCGGAAGCGCTGCGCGATTTCCTGTTTTCGCTGCGCTACTCCGCCAATTCGAATTTCGTGCCGGCAACGCAAGCCTGCCTGCGCAATGTCGTGCGCTACGGCCCGGCCTATCTCTACGCCGAGGAGGGTTTTGGCAGCACGCTGATCCGCTATGCCTCGATCCCGGTGGTCGAAGGCTATCTCTCGCGCAACCGCTGGGGCCAGGTCGATATCTTCCACCGCCGCTACGAGCGCACCGCAAGACAGGCGGCGCAATTGCTCGGCTACGACAGACTGCCGGCGCGGATCAAAGTTCTGGTCGACGACCCCGCCAAATGCGAGACAAAAATCTCGCTGATCCAGTGCATCCAGCCGCGCGACGAGCGCAAGATGTACAGCCTGAGCGGCTCCTACCAGTATCTCGACACCGCGTTCGCGTCCTATCATGTGATCGAGGACGAGGAGGCGATCGTCAGGGAAAGCGGTTTTCGCTCCTTCCCGGTATCGTGCTTCAACTGGCGCCGCTATGAGGGCGATCCCTACGGCATCTCGCCAACCATCGAGGCATTGACGACGGTGCGCGAAGAGAACGCCGTGCGGCGCTCCGGCCTGCGCGCACTTCAGCAGATCACCGATCCGGCGACCGCCTCGAAGGCCAGGCTCGATTATGTGCCGGTGCTCAATCCCGGCGAGAACTATCCCGGCCTGATCGACGATGCCGGCCGGCCGCTGATCGCGCCGATCGCCACCGGCCAGAACCCGACCTATGCCTTCAATTACGCCGACAGCCGGGCCGAGGAGATCCGCGACATGATGTTCGTCAATCTGTTCCAGACGCTGGTACAGAACCCGCAGACGACGGCGACCGAGGCCTTGATCCGGGAAGAGGAAAAGGGTGCTCTGCTCGGCCCCTCCGGCTCGATTATCCAGGCCGGCTTTGCCTCGAATCTCGACCGCGAGCTGGGTATTCTGGAAGACAAGGGACTTTACGAGGAAGACAGCCGCTTCCTGCCGCCGGCGAGCCTTGCCGGCAAGGCGCTGCGGCCGACCTTCACCGGCCCGCTCGACGTGCTGCGCCGCTCGGCCGAAGCGCGCGACACCATCCAGGTGGTCACCACCGCCATGCAGATGGCGCAGTTCGACCCCGGCGTCATGGACAATATCGACGGCGACGAGGCGCTGAAGATCGTGCAGGGCGCCGGCCGCAGCCCACAACGCATCTTCCGCCGCCAGGATGAAGTGGCGGGCATCCGCGATGCCAGAGCCAAGGCTCAAACCGCACAAGCAGGCATGGCTTCGATCGTTTCTGCCGGCAAGCTGGCCAGGGATGCCGTACCGGCGGCCGTGCAGGCGCGCGACAGCGGCCTGCTCGATGGGCTCGGCGGGCTGATGCCGCAGGGCAACGGCGTACAGGGTGGCGACGTACAGGGTGGCGGGGCATGAGTGGCAAACGCTTCGCCCATTCCAGCCAGGCCGGCGGCCCGGCCAAGGCGCGGGATGCGCTGGCCAAAGCCTATTTCAGGGTATTCTCGGGCCAGGACGGCGAGATGGTGCTGGCCGACCTGACGGCTGCGACCGGCTATTACCGCCGCCCGTCCTACGGTGAATGGCTGGCCAAGACCAAGACGCCGAACGGCTTCGAGCTGCACAGCGCGCTCAGCAACGCGCGGGCCGAAGTGGTGCAGCACATTATGGGGTTCCTGACGCTGGACGAAGCGCAGCTGGCGGCGCTGGAGAAGGCGGCGCGGTTGGAAGGGTAGCGGGCTTAGGACCGGCGGCCTTGCCACAGTCATGGCCTGCTCCGACCGATTGTTCGCGGGAGTCCGCGAGCCCGGCCAACTCATAAGGGAATGACAATATTTTGCCGAGGCCATTTAGCCGACGGCGCAGACCGCCAGCATCTTCAGTGCCGGCGACACTCTCATTGGCGACCTCTCCAAAATTCATGACCCGACGAAGGCGGCGGCACGGGGCCGGCGCGCGGCAGCGCCGCGCCACGATCCCCGGCGCGCTCATGGCAGGACACAAATAGATGGCGACCATACCTCTCCAGCTTGCCCAGCGCCGGCTCGATGCCGGCAATGTGCTCTCCTATCCCGAAGGATCGCCGGTCGGCAGGGCGATGCAGGGTTTTGGCGACGAGCTCTCTGCCGTCGCCGAACGCTACCAGCAGCAGAAGCAGCAGGAGGAGGCGTTCGACGCCGACCTCGCGCGCCGTCGGTTCAACGGCCAGATCGGGCAGGCGGAAGACGAGGTGGTGGCGAATGCGCCGGCCGACGGCAGCGGCCTGCATGACACGATGTATGGCCAGGTCGATCCGCGCACCGGCCGGATGATCAAGACCGGCCTTTTCGACACGCTGTTCGCCGATGCCCTGCCGAAAATGCCCGAAAGCCAGCGCGCCAATTTCGCCAGGCAGAAGGAGGCATTGCGCGAGGCCGGCTCACTACGGATGGCGGCGAGGCAGCTTCAGCGGCGCGACGAGTATGAGCAGGCCGAGTGGACCAAGGTCGACAACATCTCAACCAGTGCCATCGCGCAAAGCAACCCGAAGGACACCGAGAACTTCGACGCGATCCGGCAGAACGGCTTTGACCTGATTGCCAAGATCGGCAACCCGCTTGCCCGGCAAGCGGCGGCAGTCGCCTGGCGCGGCAACACGGCCAAGGCGCTGGTTCAAGCGATGATCGCCCAGGACCCGAAACGTGCTGCCGAGGTGCTGGGTGCCGCGCAGGCTGGAAACCGAACTAAGGACGACACCACCGAAGTCGTTGGCGGCTCCAGCGCCTTTGGTGTGCCCAATGCGGCGGCAGCGAAGGGTGACCGCGTCGGCATGCAGACCCTGGATGAAAGGTTGGCGCAGGCGTTCAGGGACGACCTTCCGCAACAGGAACAGGCAGCGCTGATCCGACAGGCGCAGGCGGCCAACATTGCTCAGCAGGTTGAGTTTCGCACCAACATTGGTCTCGCCGAGCAGAACGCGCCGGGCGCCATCGCACAGACTGGCGCCTATTCCGGCAAGATGCCTGGTCGGGACGCCTTCATCGCTGTCTATGGCGTCGAGGAGGGCGGCAAGCAGTACGGGGATTTTGCCAGAAAGATTGATGTTGGTCGTCAGGCCTTCGGCATGCGCACCATGCCGAACCAAGCAATCCATGCGGCGCTACGCGATGCCGAACCTGGTCCTGCAGGTTCCCAAGGGGAGCAGGCGCGGTATCACGTCACGGCCGCCGCCGCGCTTCAGACGCTGGACGCCAGACGGACGGACCCTGCCGCATACGTTCGCAAGGTCTTTCCGAGCGTCGACGCAGCCTGGAGCGAGATCACCACTCCCGACAGCGAGTCATGGAATCGTGAAGGAGGGCCGGACACCTACGACCGAGGAACTTATGTCCGAGCAATCGCCGCTTCAGTTGCAGCACAAAAGCAACTGGGCATCGAGAACTATCAACCTTTCCCATGGTCTGTTCTCAAGAACATCGCCACGACATTCAAAGACGGGAGCGTGCCACAGGCGGACAAGCACACCATCCTGTACAGCCTCGTTGGTGGGGCGTCCGATCCAGAGGTCCGAGCAGCCTTATCCCAACAGCTCGTCCAAGCCGGGCTTCCTCAATCGGTCGAAAGCCAACCGGCTAGGCCCGTTGTTGCACCTGTGATCGCCGGGAAGCAGAATCAACCGCCTGCTCCTTCAAACCGCAGGAAACCTCAATCGAAACTGGAACTCGCCGCGGAGGACTTCGGCAACTACCTCACCGAAGGTTTTGAAGGCCTAGGCCGAGCCCCGCACGACATTGGGCTGTTTCTTCAGGATCTGCGCGACGATCCTTTGGACGCGCTCAGTCAACTGCCGGTCACTTCTGCCTCCGGATTAGCTGCAGAGGGCAGCCTGGCGTTCGAGTCACTCGGCCAAGCCGTTGCAAAAGGACTGGCCATTGTCCGCGCCGGGACGGGCAAGTTTGCCAAGCCGTTAGAGGAGCTTACGGCCAGTGGGTCGCGGGCCACATCAGAACTCGCCGTTGAGGGAGCGGCGGTTCGCCAGACGACCGAGGTTGAGTCTCGTGCAATAAATGCAGCAAAAGAGGCCGCTTACCTCTTGAGCACCGGCGTCAAGCCTGACAAGGCTGAGCTTCTTGCGATAATAAAGTCGATCGCCAGAGACCCCTCTAAGATTAGGCATCCGGGAGCATCGTTTGGCAAAGCTCTTTCAAAAAATTACCGCAAAACATTTCTTGATGCGAACCCGAATCTAAAGGGAGAGGTTGTCGTCCATCACGCTGCAGAGCAACAGATCTGGACCAGATATCCAAGCCTTGTTGCTGAAGATGAGATGCACTCTCTTCAAAATCTTCGCGGCATACCAAAAGGATTAGATAACCTTTTGCACAAGATCGTTTTCCGATTCGAATGGGATAAATTTTATGCGTCGCACCCCCAGCCAACGCGTCAGCAGGTGCTGGACTACGTGACTTATATCGACAAACAATACGGACATCTGTTCAATCCTCCAATAGGTGAGTGATGCAATGTCGTAAGCAGATGAGTTGTCCGGATTAGGTAGCACATGAGTTGTCCGGTTTTACCGCCAGCCAAAGGGAGGCTGGGGATGAGACGGACGGCATGGCTACAGGGCCGGAGAATGCAGAAGTTTCGAGACGTTTTGAGGCGCTGGAATGGCGGCGATCTTTCGATGATGGAGGCAGGCGAGTTGCTGGGCATGTCGGAGCGGCAATTTCGACGTTACCGCGACCGGTACGAAGAGGCTGGGG
>NZ_JAMYOQ010000018.1:0-139959 GCF_040319905.1 Mesorhizobium sp. M0833
CATTGGCGATATCTGCAATCTCTTCTCTCCAACAGAATGCAGAAACTACTTCACTGCCGCAGGCTATGGACTCACATGAAAGTCCGCCGCTCTAGATCGACGCGCACGCCAAATGGGCAAGGAAATGGAGCCCTACGGCGTGTCGGACACCAGCCTGTGGAACATCTGCCGCATCGTGGAATAGCAGTCCGGCTTAGTCCCTTCTCCCCGTCACTTACGGGGAAAAGGTGGCGGCAGCCCGATGAGGGGCAGCGCGACACTATGAGGGAGACCCCCTACTCGCTCTCACCTTCCAGCGCCGGCACGGACACCCCGGCAAGTTCCGCCGCCAGCAGCCGCGCGGCACCAGCGCGCGCGATCCTCAGCATCAGCGCCTTGCGTGTCGCGGCCGCCATGCGGTGCTCGGGCGCATCGCGCAAAATCTCGGCACCATAGCCGTCGGAGAGAATGAAGCCGCATTCTTCCGGAAAGATTTCCTGGGGTACGCCGGGATGGGTGGCGAAGAACAAGCGGTCGGAATGCAGCCGGTAGTCCGGCCATTTGCGGTCGACCCTGAAATCCTCGATCGAGGATTTGATCTCGATGATCCAGATGTCGCCCTGGCGGGTCAGAGCCACGAGATCGGCGCGCCGCCCGGTGGCCAGCGACAGTTCGGGCAAGACATGCGCGCCCATGTCCTTAAGCAGCCGCTGCACGCCGCGCCTGACCAGCATGGCGCGCTCCGACTGGCGGCCGTCGATGAGCGGGTTGAGGGGAATCGGCGAGATGATCGGCATGGCCGCACCATGCCAGATTTTGTTCACGGTTTGAACCCGGTTTTTCAGGTGATTATCCGGTTGACAAACCCAGCCTCTAGCTAACCGGCATCAAGCCCTCCAGAGCAATAATTCTCGTCTTTGCGCAGCGTTCGCGGATGGCTTTGAGGCGGCCGTATTCCGGAGAGTCGTACCATGCCAGGAGGGAAGCCATGTCCGGGAATTCGACAATGACGAGGCGATGAGGTTCCCAATCGCCTTCCAGAACTTTGGTGGCGCCGCCGCGAGCGATGTACCTCCCCCCATAGCGGGCTTCGGTTGCCGGCACATCCCGGCGGTATTCCTCGAAAACGGCGGCGTCGGTTATATCTACATCAGCAATGAGATATGCGGCCATTGACCTTACTCCCCTTGGGAAAGGCAATTGAAACAGGTCTATTAGCGGCCCCGCAACTAAGCCAGCGGTACTACGCCTCGGAAACGACTCGCCTTCTCCCGGATTGGAGCGCTTAACTGTCTTCGTGGGGGCAGCTCTGGGAGGAGACGAACCATGCCGATGTATCTCACACGATTCAGCTACAGGCCCGAAACCTGGGCGCGCTTGATGGATAATCCCGAGGATAGACGCGAGGCTGCCCGTTCCTACATCGAGTCGGTCGGCGGAAAGCTGCACGGGTTCTGGTATGCCTTCGGAGAGTACGATGGCTGGAACCTGTGGGAGGCGCCGGACAACGTGTCCATGGCATCGGTCATGCTTGCCATCGGCGCCGGCGGCGCACTCAGCTCGTACGAGACCACCGTGCTGTTAAGTGTCGAAGAGACGATGGAGGCGCTTGGGAAAGCGAAGTCGATCCGGTATCGCCCACCGGGATCGTGACCGCCGCCCGCGCTTTGCGGAGTGTGGAAGGCTAGGTAACGCTTGCTCGCGAACGGCGCACGTTCCTAAACTTTTGCGCAAAAGAGTCCGCTGCGGCTCTTGGCAGCGCCGGCAGCTTGCGCTTTCAATGTCGACCACGGATTCTACGAGGAGCATTAGATGACGGAAGATGACGTCCGGAAATCAGCGACGCCGGAGGAAATCCGCTCGGCCATCAGAGGATGGGCGGTGCTTGGCGCAATCATCGTTGCCGTGTTTGGTGCCGCCTACGTCATGATCGATAGTTGAATGGCCGACGATCCTGGTCGCCCCGATGGACTGCCTGAAAAGATCGGCACGGTCCTTGGTGCATTGGTGGTGATCGGCACGTTCGGGCTTCTGGCTTGGACCGTGCTTCGCGGCGTCCTTTATTGAACTCGACCCGTCTGGGCTTTCCCCCGCAGCGGCCGCGTTTCAGGCCGATCTCCTCGTAGCAACGGATGGTCTTGGCCGCAGGCCGGAGCGCCAGGCAGCGTAACCGACATTCACGGTGATGTCCTCGTCTCCTGGTTCTTGTTCTTGGCCCATTGATTTTGCAACATAATCCTGCGGCGGCTGTTGCCGAAATGCCATAGTCGCAGGTTTACCAGCACGCAAGCCCAAGGATATAGGCATCGCCCGCTTGGCAAGCAAAGCAAATGCCAGCATGAATGAAGATGAAAAAGCGGCCGACTCGAGCCGCTGTTGTTTGGGCAGGGCATCGGACCTTTTCATGCGCATGAAGTCACTTGCAATCGTCGCAGCCCTGGCGCTGTCGACGGCTGTCGCCGGTTGCAGCACCATCGGCTCGCAGATCTTCACCAACAATTACGGCGCGGTGACCGATGCCGGCTATCACCTGCCGCGCGTTCCGATCGAAAAGGTGCCGTTCAAATACCGCCGGCAGATCGTCGACTACGACACCAAGGAAAAGCCGGGCACCATCATCGTCGATACGCAGAACAAGTTTCTCTACTTCGTCATGGGCGACGGCCAGGCGATGCGCTACGGCATCGGCGTCGGCCGTGAGGGTTTCGAATGGCACGGCACCGCCCGTATCGCGCTGAAGCGCGAATGGCCGACCTGGACACCGCCTTCGCAGATGATCAAGCGCCAGCCGGAGCTGGCCAAGTTTGCCGGCGGCATGGAGCCGGGGTTGAAGAACCCGCTCGGCGCGCGCGCCATGTACCTGTTCAACAAGGGCGGCGACATGGGCTACCGCCTGCATGGCAGCCCGGAATGGAATTCGATCGGCAAGGCGATGTCGTCGGGCTGCATCCGGCTAATGAACCAGGACATTATCGACCTCTACGACCGCACCTCGGTCGGCGCCAAGGTCATCGTTCTGTAAGACCATGATCCCGAAAAGTGGGATTTCGGACAAGACCATGGTCAAACAAGAAGAGCTTTATACGCGGACCGTCTAGGCAACACACAGACGTCGCAAACAGAAAACCGGGCACTTTTGCCCGGTTTTTTGTTGTCTATCGATGTTGACAATGGAACGGCGCGTCAGGAGACCTGTTCGACGTGCTGCACTTCCGGCACAAAGTGCCGGAGCAGGTTCTGGATGCCGTGCTTCAGCGTCGCCGTCGACGACGGGCAGCCGGCGCAGGCGCCCTTCATGTGCAGGAACACTGTGCCGTTCTCGAAGCCACGGAAGGTGATGTCGCCGCCATCCTGGGCCACGGCCGGGCGCACCCGCGTGTCGAGCAGCTCCTTGATGGTGACGACCAGCTCCTCGTCGGCCTTGTCGTAGAATTCGCCGGTCTGGCTGGTCTCGGCGGCGGGGCCGGCCTTGGCCATCACCGGGGCGCCGGACATGAAATGCTCCATAATGGCACCGAGGATAGCCGGCTTCAGATGCTGCCAGTCGGGGCCGTCCTTGGTCACGGTGATGAAATCATAGCCGAAGAAGACGCCGGTGACGCCGGGAATCTCGAACAGCCGGCCGGCCAGCGGCGAAGCCGTCGCGGCACTGTCGGCATCGCGGAAATCGGCCGTGCCTTCTTGCAGCACTTCCTTGCCGGGCAGGAATTTCAGCGTCGCCGGGTTTGGTGTCGACTCGGTCTGGATGAACATGGCCGTCTCCGTGCCCATTTCGGGCAGCTAGTTTGGAATAGTTCTAATTAGGCTTTATCCGCCCGACATTCAAGCGAAAGCCATCGCCGGGAACGGCTGGCCGGCGGAATGTTTTCCCCGGCCCCGAGCGAGGCGCACTCAGGCGAGGCTGTCGATCTCCTCGTCGGACAGGTTCTGCGGCACCACCGTGACGGGAATCGGAAAGGCGGCGCCCTTGCCGGCGACCGCGCCGACCAGCGGCCCCGGCCCCTCCTTGCCGGCGCCTGCCGCCAGCACCAGGATGGCGATGTCCTGGTCTTCCTCGATCAGCTTGTGAATCTCTTCGGTCGGCTTGCCTTCGCGCACCACCAGTTCCGGCTCGATGCCGAGCTTCTGGCGCACCTTGTTGGCATAGCTGTCGAGTGCGGCACGCGCCGTGGCGGTCGCCTCCTCGCGCATGATCTTCTCAACGCCCAGCCAGTGCTGGAAATCATCCGGCTCGATGACATAGAGCAGCACAAGCACGCCGCCCGTGCTTTGCGCCCGCTTCGAGGCGTAGGCGACGGCGCGCTCGCATTCCGGCGTGTCGTCGATGATCGCCAGGAACTTGCGGCGATGACCGGCTTCGCGGCTGAGGCGTTTGGAGACCATATTCACCCTGTTCGATGGTTTCGGTCGCAATCTGCCACCGCCACAGCCCGCCCGCAAGCGACAGGCGGCTGTGGCAATGCTGGTGCGGCTTGAAGCGCGTCGCGTTCGACCAGCGACGCGCTTCAGGTTCTTGTTTTATGCATGTCGTTATCGCAAACCGCTGCACACTTTGCGCGACATGCATTAGCCTTGCAGCAGGCCGATAATGTCGCGCACGGTCTTCATGGTCGCTTCGGCCAATGTGCCGGCACGCTCGCCGCCATCCCGCAGCACCGCGTCGACATAGGCGCGGTCGCCGGAGATGCGGCGCATCTCACCGGCGATCGGCGCCAGCTTTTCCACGGCGAGATCGGCAAGCGCCGGCTTGAACACCGAAAACTGCTGGCCGCCGAACTCTTGCAGCACCGCCTCTTTCGATATTTCGGCGAGGCCGGCATAGATGCCGACGAGGTTCTCCGCTTCCGGCCGGCCGGCAAGGCCTTCCAGTTCGCCGGGCAAAGCCTCCGGGTCGGTCTTGGCCTTGCGGATCTTCTTCGAGATGGCGTCGGCATCGTCAGTCAGGTTGATGCGCGACAGGTCCGACGGATCGGATTTCGACATCTTCTTCGAACCGTCGCGCAGCGACATGATGCGCGCTGCCGGGCCGCCGATGACCGGCTCGGTCAGCGGGAAATAGCCGTTCACCGTCTCTTCGCCGACCTGCATCTCGACGCCGACGCCAAGCGCTGCGATGCGGTCCGAAAAGTCGTTGTTGAATTTCTGCGCGATGTCGCGGGTCAGCTCCAGATGCTGCTTCTGGTCGTCGCCGACCGGGACGTGGGTGGCGCGGTAGACGAGGATGTCGGCGGCCATCAGGGAGGGATAGGCGAGCAGGCCGAGCGAGGCGTTCTCGCGGTCCTTGCCGGCCTTGTCCTTGAACTGCGTCATCCTGTTCATCCAACCGATGCGCGCCACGCAGTTGAAGATCCAGGCAAGCTCGGCGTGCTGCATCACCCGCGACTGGTTGAAGACGATGTGCTTGGTCGGGTCGATGCCGGAGGCGAGAAACGCCGCGGTGATCGACCGCGTCTGATCCTGAAGATCCTCATGGACGAGTTGTGCGGTCAGCGAATGCAGGTCGACGACGCAGTAGATGCAGTCGGAGGTGTCCTGCAGGGCGACGAATTTCTTGATGGCGCCGAGATAATTGCCGAGATGCAGATTGCCGGTTGGCTGGACGCCGGAAAAGACGAGTGGCTTGAAGGCGGGCTGATCGGTCATGGTGTTTCCCTGGCTTGTGGAGGGCCGTTTCGCGCGCGGCGAAAGTCTTGCGACGGCGCGCTTATGGACGAGAGCGAGGAGACGATCAAGAGGGGCGTTGGCCAGGGCGCCCAGGCTTTGACGTCGGCCGAACAGAAGGCTGTTTGAGGGATGGCGCCGACCAGAAATAAAAACCCGCCTCGGTGGGCGGGTCGTTGGAGCCAATTAGCACCATACCGAGATTAGTAGCATAGCTGCCGGCACAAAGCAAGAACAAAATTGGCGCTGATGAATTTTCCCACTCACGGATCCGGAGATTGCTCCTTGACCGGCTGGGACGCCTTGCGCCCGATATTACGGCGGATCATGCCGAAATCGGCGCCGCCGGTGGCGAAGGCGGTGACGAAGTAAAGCAGCGCCCCGCCGGCGACGAGCGCAAGCAGGGTTACCGCCTTGATCACCAGTGGCGAGCCGGAGCCGAGACTTGCGGCGAACCAGTCTTCGGCAAAATAGAGCGCCGCGGCCATCACCGCCGCCGACAGCACCAGCCGCGGGATGCGTCTCATGAGCGGCACGTCGCGGCCCCAATGGCCGCGCCGGATCAGCACGGCGAGCAGCATCGCCGCATTGACCCAGCCGGCGACAGCGGAGGCAACGGCAATGCCGGGCGCGCCCATGGTCGGAAACAGCGTCAGCGCCGTCGTAATGTTAACCGCCACCGAGATGGCGGCAAAAATCATCGGCGTGCGCGTGTCCTCGCGGGCGAAATAGCCTGGGGTAAACGCCTTGATCAGCACGAAGGCCGGCAGGCCGAGGCCGAAGATCGCCAGTATTGCCGCGACCGTCGGCGTCGAATTGTTGGCGGCGAAGGCGCCGCGCTCATAGACCAGCCGCACGATCGGCTCGGACATGACCAGCAGGGCGGCCGCCGCCGGCAACGTCATGAAAAGGGTAAACTCGACCGAGCGGTTCTGCAGATTGGCGGCCTCGACCAGATTGCCTGATTTCAGCGCCCGCGACAGTTCCGGCAGAAGCACGATGGCGACGGCGACGCCGACGACGCCCAACGGCAGCTGGTAAACGCGGTCGGCATAGGCCAGCGACGACACCGCGCTGTCCTGCGCCGACGCGATCGCGGTGCCGATCAGCTGGTTGATCTGGGTGATGCCGCCGGTGATAGCCGCCGGCAGCGCCAGGATCAGCAGCCGCTTGACGTTCGGCGTCATCTTCGGCCGGCGGAAGCCGATCGAGATGCCGGCATGGCGCACCGCCGCCCAGACGATCGCCAGTTGCACCAGGCCGGCCGCCAGCACACCCCAGGCCAGGCCGAAACCAACGGTGCGGGCGTCCGAACCCTTGTACCAGGCATAGGCGAGCACGGCGATAAGGATAACGTTGAGGAACACCGGTGCCACCGCGGCGGCGAAGTAGCGGCGCAGCGAGTTCAGCATGCCGGCCATCATGGCGCCAAGCGACATGCAGATCAGGTAGGGGAACATGACGGTCGCCAGCGCCACCGTCGTTTCGAATTTTCCCGGCGTATCGGCAAAGCCCGGCGCCACCAGGTAGCGCACGATCAGCGGCATCGCCAGTTCCATGGCAATGGTCAGCGCCAGAAGCGCCGTGAACAAGACGCCGAACACCTCTTCGGAAAAACGCTTGGCGCCGTCGGTGCCGTGCGTCTCGATCTCCTTGGCGAACAGCGGCACGAAGGCGGCGTTGAAGGCGCCTTCCGCGAACAGCCGGCGAAAGGTGTTGGGGAACTGGAAGGCGGCGTTGAAGGCGTCGGCGATCGGCCCGGTGCCGAGTGCGGCCGCCATCAGCATCTCGCGGCCGAAGCCGAGGGCCCGGCTCATCAGCGTGCCGGAAGCGACCGTGGCGAATTTCTTGACAAGGCTCATGCGCTTGAAGACTGCCTGTGGGATTGGGGCAAATGGAAGGTGACAGTCACTCGGCGGCCGTTTTGGTCTTGCCGCGCTCGGACGCCGTGCCCTCGAGCACCGCGATCAGCCTGTTGCGGATGGTCGCCGTACGCGACGGGCTGTCGATTTTCTGGCCGGTGAGATCGGTGACGTAGAACGTGTCGATGACCTTTTCGCCGAAGGTGGTGATGTGGGCCGAGGCGATGTCGAGCGACAGGTCCGACAACATGCCGGTGATCTCCGACAGAAGGCCCGGCCTGTCCAGCCCCTCGACCTCGATCACCGAGAACCGGTTCGACAGCGTGTTGCGGATCTCGGCGCGTGGCGGGATGCGGAAAACCTTGGCGCCGCGTCGCGGCTTGGTGCGCTTCTCGATCATTTCAGGCAGCCAGCTCTTGCCCGACAGCACGTCCTCGATCAGCCGGCCGACGCGCTCGGCGCGGCGGCGCTCGTCCTCGTCGCGGTCGAACTCCCTCGAGATCAGGATGGTGTCGAGCGCGCGGCCATCCGAGGTGGTGAAGATCTGCGCGTCGACGATGTTCCCGCCGGCCGCAGCACAGGCGCCGGCAATCACCGAGAGCAGGCGCGGATGGTCCTGCGCCAGCACGGTGATCTCGGTCACCGCCTCGAACTGGTGGGTTTTCACCATGGTGGCGAGCTTCTTGCCGGCATGGTCGGCTTCGCGGATGAATTCGGCATGGCGGAGCTGGTCGGGAAGATCGACCGCCAGCAGATAGTTCTCGTAGTGCTGGCCGACATAACGCTTGCGGGCCTTTTCCGGCCAGTCGGCAAGCGCCTCGGCCAGTTGTTCGCGCGCCGCCGCCGTCCGTTTGGCGCGCGACACCTCCGAAAACCCGCCGGTCAACAAAAGCTCGGTCTCGTAGTAGAGCGTGCGCAGCAACTGGCCCTTCCAGCCGTTCCAGACACCAGGCCCGACGCCACGGATATCGCAGACGGTAAGCACTAAAAGCATCTTCAGCCGTTCGACCGACTGCACGATGGCGGCAAAGTCCTCGATCGTCTTGCGGTCGTTGAGATCGCGGGTCTGCGCCGTCATCGACATGACGAGGTGGTTCTCGACCAGCCAGGCAACCGTTTCGGTGTCGGCCGGCGAGAGCCCCATGTGCGGGCAGATGCGCCGGGCGATCCTGGCGCCGGCTTGCGAATGGTCCTCCGGCCTGCCTTTGGCGATGTCGTGCAGCAGCACGGCGACATAGAGCGCCTCACGGCTCTTCTTCAGCCCCGGCATCAGCGAGTGGGAGAGCGGATGGACCTTTTCGCCGTCGCCGCGTTCGATCTCGGCCAGCACGCCGATGCAGCGGATCAAATGCTCGTCCACCGTGTAGTGGTGGTACATCGAGAACTGCATCATGGCGACGATCTTGCCGAAGTCCGGGATTAGCTTAGCAAGCAGTCCGGCCTCGTTCATGCGCCGCAAATTGAGCTCGGCGTTGCGGTCCGAGGTCAAGATGTCGAGGAACAGCCGGTTGGCCTCCTCGTCGCGCCTGAGCGCCTTGCCGACGAGGCCGAGCGAACGGGTGAGAAGCTTCAGCGCATCGGGGTGGAATTCCAGGCCGTGCCTGTCGGCAAACCAGAACAGCCTGAGCAGGTTGACCGGATCGCGCTCGAACACATCGTCGTCGGCAATGTTGATGCGGTGGTTGTCGACGATGAAATCGGCCGTGCCGGCGAGCTTGCGTTTGCGCCGCGAGAAGGTGAGGAAAATGCGGTTGAAGCCCGGCACATGCTTGGCCTGCTCCTCCTCGAGCGCGGCGCAGAAAATGCGGGTCAGGTCACCGACGTCCTTGGCGACGAGGAAGTAGTGCTTCATGAAGCGCTCGACCGCCGACAGGCCGGGATGGGTGGTGTAGCCGAGCCGCTCGGCAATGTCGCGCTGAATGTCGAAATGCAGCCGCTCCTCGGCCTTGCCGGTGAGGAAATGCATGTGGCAGCGCACCGCCCACAGGAAGTCCTCGGCCTTCTGGAATTCCCTGTATTCGGCGTCGGTGAAGACACCCTTGTCGACCAGTTCCTCGCCGGTGCGCACCCGGTAGAAATATTTGCCGATCCAGAACAGCGTCTGCAGGTCGCGCAGGCCGCCCTTGCCGTCCTTGACGTTCGGTTCGACCAGATAGCGGCTCTCGCCGGCCTTGGCGTGGCGCTCGTCGCGTTCGGCGAGCTTGGCCTGGACATATTCGGGGCCGGTGGTGCGCACCACTTCGTGGTCGAAGCGCTGCAAAAGCTCGTCATAGAGTTTTTGCTCGCCCCATAGGAAACGCGCTTCCAGGATCGAGGTGCGGATGGTGACGTCGGTGCGCGACAGCCTGAGGCATTCGTCGATGTTGCGCGTGGCGTGGCCGACCTTCAGCCCCAGATCCCACAGCATGTAGAGCATGTATTCGACAATCTGCTCGCCCCACGGCGTCTGCTTGTAGGGCAGCAGGAACAGGAGATCGATGTCGGAGCCCGGCGCCAGCGTGCCGCGGCCGTAGCCGCCGACGGCGACGACCGCCATGCGCTCGGCGGATGACGGGTTTTTCACGCGATAGACGTGGGTGGCGGCGAAATCGTAGAGCGCGCGGATGATCTCGTCCATCAGATGCGACAGCCGGGCGGCGCAGGCGGTGCCGCTGCCGTCGTCCATCAGCATGCGTTCGGCGACCGTGCGGCCGTCGGCGAGTTGGCTTTTGAGGAGCTTGAGAACACCGCTGCGCGCGGCCTTGCCCGAACCGTCGCCTGCCGTGGCCGCGGTCACTTCGGTCATCTCGCGACGCAAGGCCTCGCCGTCGACCAATTCCTCGAGCTTCAGTGATATTCTTGCCATAGATGCCGTTCGGCCTCGCCGTTTCGGCGGCGTCTATAGCGCGTTTTCGCGGCGCTGGGTATGGGGCTGACGGACGCGTTCTCCGCAGCGGTGGAACTGGACGATCGTCTCGTGCCCGCAGCCGGTTCGGTTTGGGATTGGCTGCGAAAAATCGAAAATCGGCCCTTGACCTTCCAGTTACTGGAAGCACTACCTCCGCCGCAACATCGAAATACAGGGGCTTTCGGCATGACGCATTCCGACCACCATCATCACGCCCATGGCAGCTGTTGCTCGGCAAAAGGCGCCACCTCTGCTGCGGACGCCGTCGTCCGCGATCCGGTCTGCGGCATGACCGTCGATCCGGCTGCCGGCAAGCCGACCGCCGAGCATGGCGGCCATCGCTATCATTTCTGCAGCGAAAGCTGCCGCTCGAAATTCATCGCCGAGCCGGAAAAATACCTGACGGCCACCGATCCCGTCTGCGGCATGAGCGTCGACCGCGCCACGGCCAGGTACTTTTTGCGGCACGCGGGCCAGGGTTTCTATTTCTGCTCCGCCGCTTGCCAGGCGAAGTTCGAGGCCGAGCCGGCAAAGTATCTCGGCGACAGGCCGGCGCCGCAGGCGATGCCGAAAGGTACGCAATACACCTGCCCGATGCACCCGGAAATCATCCGCGACAAGCCCGGCTCCTGCCCGATCTGCGGCATGGCGCTGGAGCCGATGGGCGTGCCGACCGGCGACGAGGGACCGAACCCCGAACTGGTCGACTTCACCAGGCGTTTCTGGGTGAGCGCAGTGCTGTCCGTGCCGTTGCTGGTCATCGCCATGGCACCGATGCTCGGCCTGACGTTCCAGGCTTTCATCGACGACGGTGCGAAGGTCTGGCTGGAACTGGCGCTGGCCAGTCCCGTGGTGCTGTGGGCGGCATTCCCGTTCTTCCACCGCGGCTGGGATTCGATCCTGAACCGCAGCCCCAATATGTGGACGCTGATTTCGCTCGGCGTCGGTGCCGCCTATCTCTACAGCGTCGTCGCCACCCTGTTTCCGGGCCTCTTTCCGCACCAGTTCCGCGGCCATGACGGCACCGTGCCGGTCTATTTCGAGGCGGCGGCGGTGATCGTCGCGCTGGTATTCCTCGGCCAGGTGCTGGAATTGCGTGCCCGCGAGAAAACCGGGTCGGCGATCCGTGCGCTGCTCGACCTGGCGCCGAAGACGGCGCGGCTGATCGGCGCGGACGGTTCCGAAAACGACGTGCCGCTCGATACGATCAAGGCCGGCGACCGCTTGCGCATCCGCCCCGGCGATGCCGTGCCGGTCGACGGCATTGTGCTCGAAGGACGCTCCTCCATCGACGAATCGATGATCACGGGCGAGCCGCTGCCGGTCGAAAAGACCGAAGGCGACAACCTCACCGGCGGCACGCTCAACAAGAACGGCTCCCTGGTCATGCGCGCCGAAAAGATCGGCGCCGAGACGACGCTGGCACGCATCGTCGAGCTGGTCGTCAAGGCGCAGCGTTCACGCGCACCGATCCAGGGGCTGGCCGACCGCGTCTCGTTCTACTTCGTCCCGGCTGTCGTGCTGGTTGCGATCATTGCGTTCGTCGCCTGGGCGATCATCGGACCGCAACCCAGCCTGGTCTTTGCCATCGTCGCGGCGGTCTCGGTGCTGATCATTGCCTGTCCGTGTGCGCTCGGCCTTGCCACGCCCATGTCGATCATGACCGCCACCGGACGCGGCGCGCATGCCGGCGTGCTGATCAAGGAAGCGGCGGCGCTCGAACGTTTTGCCTCGGTCGACACGCTGATCGTCGACAAGACGGGAACGCTGACGGAAGGCCGGCCGCGACTGACCGACGTCGTCGCCGTCGAAGGCATGGCACAAGACGATCTGCTGGCGCTCGCCGCCGGGCTGGAAAAAGGCTCGGAGCATCCGCTGGCCGAGGCTATCGTCGACGGCGCCCACGAACGCGACGTGAAGGTCCCCGACGCGAGCGGCTTCGAGGCCGTCACCGGCAAGGGCGTTTCCGGCACGGTCTCGGGACAGAAAGTGGCGCTCGGCAATGCCGCGATGATGGCCGATCTCTGCATCGACACGGCATCGGTCCTGGCCAGTGCCGAGGCGCTGCAGGCCGATGGCAAGACCGCGATGTTCGTCGCTGTCGCAGGCAAGCTCGCCGGCCTCGTTGCCGTCGCCGACCCGATCAAGGCGACGACCGCCGAGGCGATCAGGGCGCTGCATGACAGTGGGCTGAAGATCGTCATGGCGACCGGCGACAATGAGCGCACCGCCAAGGCCATCGCAGCCAAGCTCGGCATCGACGCGGTGCGTGCCGGGCTTTTGCCCGAACAGAAGAACGCGCTGGTCGAGGAATTGCGTGCCGGCGGTGCGGGCGTCGCCATGGCCGGCGATGGCGTCAACGATGCGCCCGCACTTGCCGCCGCCGATGTCGGCATCGCGATGGGCACAGGCGCCGATGTTGCGGTCGAAAGCGCGGGAATAACGCTGGTCAAGGGCGATCTCAACGGCATCGTCAGGGCCAGGACGCTGGCCCGCGCGACGATCCGCAACATCCGCCAGAACCTGTTTTTCGCTTTCCTCTACAATGTGCTTGGCGTGCCGGTCGCTGCCGGCGTGCTCTATCCGCTCACCGGCACGCTATTGTCGCCGATGCTCGCGGCGGCGGCGATGAGCCTGTCTTCGGTTTCGGTCATCGCCAACGCATTGCGGCTCAGGACGTTGAAACTCTGAGTAAAACTTCCAGATAGACCCTGTTCAAAAAAGGAGACGATGAATGACCTTGGCCAAGAAGATCGTGCTGCTGATGATGGCGGCGGGAATGTTGCTTGCTGTTTTCCTCGAAAGCGTTCCGGCACAAGCCGAGGAGATGAAGCACGACATGGGCGCAATGGGCGCGCAGAGCCCCTCGACCGAGGGCTACAAGGCGGCGATGGACAAGATGCATACCGACATGATGGCAATCGAATATTCCGGCAATGCCGATGTCGATTTCGCCCGCGGCATGATCCCGCATCACCAGGCGGCCATCGATATGGCCAAGATCGAGCTCGCCAATGGCAAGGATCCGGAAATCCGCAAGCTGGCGGAAGCAGTGATCGCCGCGCAGCAAGCCGAGATCAAGCAGATGCAGGACTGGCTCGCCGCCCATCCGGTGAAGTAGGCGTCACGCTGTCGGGGAATCCGGACGAGAGGCTTCACCTGGATTTCTGTTTCACCTGGATTTCCCTTGGCGGCTATGGTGCTATCCGGGCCTCGGACTGGAGCATGCCATGCCATCGACGATAAGAACGACCACCCTGCCCTGCGGCGAAGCCGTGCCGGTGCTCGGCCAGGGCACCTGGAAGATGGGCGAGGATACCCGCCGCCGCGCCGACGAGGCCAATGCCCTGAAGCTAGGGCTGGATCTCGGCATGACGCTGATCGACACCGCCGAAATGTATGCCAGCGGCGGTGCCGAGCAGGTGGTGGCGGAGGCCATCGCCGGGCACCGCGACGAGGTTTTCCTGGTCTCCAAAGTGCTGCCGTCCAATGCCTCGCGCGCCGGCGTGAAACGGGCCTGCGAGAACAGCCTGAGGCATCTCGCCACCGACCGCATCGATCTCTATCTCTTGCATTGGCCGGGCAGCGTTCCTTTGATGGAAACGGTAGGGGCGTTCGAAGCGTTGAAGGCGGCCGGCAAGATCCGCCATTGGGGCGTCAGCAATTTCGATACCGATGAGATGGAAGAGCTGGTTCGGTTGCCGGCCGGCGGCAACGTCCAGACCAACCAGGTGCTCTACAATCTGTCGCAGCGCGGCGTCGAGTTCGACCTCGCCCCGTGGAGCCGGCAACGCGGCATGCCGCTGATGGCCTATTCGCCGGTCGATCAGGGGGTATTGGCGCGCAACGCCAGGTTAGATGCCATCGCCGCCCGCCACGGTGCGACGCCGGCGCAGATCGCACTTGCATGGGTGATGGCGCAGGAGGGCGTGATCGCGATTCCCAAAGCTAGCCGCGCGGAGCATGTCCGGCAGAATGTCGCGGCGTTGGACATCGAGCTCACGAGCGAAGATTTCGCCGAAATTGACCGCGCCTTCCCACCGCCGAGGCGGAAGTCGGGCTTGGCGATGATTTGAGGGTGAAGCTGCCAATCTCCCCCTCGTGGGTCCCTCGAGGGGGAGATTGGCGGTTTCGCCGACGCCGCTCCGATTGCAGAAGCCCTACTTCGCCAGCATCCCCTTCAATCTGTACAGCGCCTCCAGCGCCTCCCTTGGCGTTATCTCGTCGGGATTGATCTCCGCTAGCGCCAAACCCAGCCCATCACTCTTCGCCGGCTTCGACGCTTCCCGCTGCGCCGCCACCGAAAACAGCGGCAGGTCGTCGACCAGACGGTTGGCCTTGCCCGAGACCTCGCCGGCTTCGAGCTGGTGCAGCACTTCCTTGGCCCGGCCGACGACGGCTTCCGGCAGGCCGGCCAGCCGCGCTACCTGGACGCCGTAGGAACGGTCGGCCGCACCCTTGCCGACCTCGTGCAGGAAGACCACGTCGCCTTCCCATTCCTTGACCCGCATGGTGACGTTGTGGAGCCGTGTAAGTTTCCCGGCCAGCGCCGTCATTTCGTGGAAATGCGTGGCGAAGATCGCCCGGCAGCGGTTCTTCTCGTGCAGATATTCGACCGCCGCCCACGCAATCGACAGGCCGTCGAAAGTGGCGGTGCCGCGGCCGATCTCGTCGAGGATGACCAGTGCGCGCTCGCCTGCCTGGTTGAGGATCGCCGCCGTCTCGACCATCTCGACCATGAAAGTCGAGCGGCCGCGCGCCAGGTCGTCGGAGGCGCCGACCCGCGAAAACAACCGATCGACGACGCCGATATGGGCTGATGCCGCAGGCACGAAGGAGCCGGTCTGGGCAAGGATGGCAATCAGCGCGTTTTGCCTGAGGAAGGTCGACTTGCCGCCCATATTGGGGCCGGTCAGCAGCCAGATCGCGCCGGCCTTGGCATCGCCTTGCGGTGACAGATCGCAATCATTGGCGACGAACGGGCCTTCGCCGGAACGCCGCAGCGCCTGTTCGACCACCGGGTGGCGTCCGCCCAAAATCTCGAAGGCAAGGCTCGCATCGACCAGCGGCCGGCACCAGGCCTCGCTCTCGGAAAGCAAGGCAAGTGCGGCTGAAACGTCGAGCACGGCGAGCGCTTCGGCGCCGGCACGGATCCTGTCGGCGTGGCTGACCACTTGCGCCGTCAGCGCCTCGAAAGCGGCAAGCTCGATCGCCAGCGCCCGGTCGGCCGCGTTGGCGATCTTGGTTTCCAGTTCGGCGAGTTCGGTGGTGGTGAAGCGCATGGCGTTGGCCATGGTCTGGCGATGGATGAAGCGCGCCCTGGCGCCGTCGCTGCCGGTCATCAGCGCATGATGATTGGCGGTGACTTCGATATAATAGCCCAGCACATTGTTGTGCCTGATCTTCAGCGAGCGGATGCCGGTCTCGTCGATCAGCGAGCGCTCCAGCCCGGCGATCACTTTTCGCGACTCGTCGCGCAACGCCCGCATCTCGTCGAGTTCGGCGTGGTAGCCGCCGCGGACGAAGCCGCCGTCACGCTTGAGCAACGGCAGCTCGTCGCTCAGCGCCTGCGCCAGATGCGCCGCCAGTTCATTGGGCAGCGCCTTGATAGCTCCCAATGCCGCGGCCAGTTCGCCCGGCAAGGCGATTTGGCCGAACAGTTCGGCGATGGCGCCGGCCGCTTCGAAACCGGCGCGCAGCGCGCCGAGGTCGCGCGGGCCGCCGCGGTTGAGCGCCAGCCTGGACAGCGCGCGCGGCATGTCGGCAACGCTCTTCAGGCTTGCCCGCACCGCCTGGCAAAGGCGCGTCTCGGAGCGGAAGAACGACACCGAGTCCAGCCTTGCAGCGATTGCCGCCGGATCGGTCAGCGGCGCCATCAGCCGGTCGGCGAGCAGCCTTGCACCGCCGCCGGTCACCGTGCGGTCGATCGCCTTGAACAGCGATCCGTCGCGGCTGCCGGACAGCGTGCGCAGCAGTTCCAGATTGGCGCGCGTCGCCGGGTCGATGAACAGCGTCGAGCCCTGCTCCTCGCGCTCCGGCCGCGACAGCGGCGGCCGCTCGGCTTTCTGCGTCTTTTCGACATAGGCGATGACGCCTGAGATCGCCGACAGCTCGGCGCGCGAAAACGAGCCGAAACTGTCAGGGGTCGCCACCTCGAAGAAGCGGGCGATGCGGCCGGCGGCCGAAGCCGAATCGAACAGCGACGGCGGCTGCGGGCTGGCGACGCGGCCGAGCACGTCGAAGACCGGTTTCAGCTCCGGGTCGTAAAACACCGGCTCGGCGACGATCAGCTCGCGCGGGTCGACGCGGAAGACATCGGCGAGCAGCCGGTCGGCGGTGGTCTCGGCGACGCGGAAGACACCGGTCGAGATCTCGATCCAGGCCAAGGCAAAGGAATGCTCGGCCCCGCCCTTGACCCGTCCCAGCGCCATCAGAAAATTCGATTCTGACGGCGCCAGCAATTTGTCTTCGGTGATGGTGCCGGGCGTTACCAGCCGCACCACGTCGCGGCGCACCACCGATTTGCCGCCGCGCTTCCTGGCCTCCGCCGGATCCTCGATCTGCTCGCAGACGGCGACGCGGAACCCCCGGCCGATCAGCTTCTGCAGATAATCGTCGGCGGCATGCACCGGCACGCCGCACATCGGGATGTCGAGCCCCTGGTGCTTGCCGCGCTTGGTCAGCACGATACCGAGCGCCCGGCTTGCTTTCTCGGCGTCGTCGAAGAACAGCTCGTAGAAATCGCCCATGCGGTAGAACAGCAGCGAATCCGGGTTCGCCGCTTTGATCTCGATATACTGCTCCATCATCGGCGTCGCCGGCGCGAAGGCCGGCGTGGCATTGTCGCTTCGAATGGGCGTCTCGTCGTTCAAGAAGCTGCTTCCAAAATTTTCCAGGCCATGCTTGGCGGTTTACAGCGGCGAAGTGTAGCCTTAATCCCGAACCTTCCACAAAAGAAAGCATGCGCACCCATCTCAAGCGGTGCCGTACGGGCGAGGAACCGAAAGCATCATGGCCAAGAAATCCGAAAGCAACGGGCCCTCCGTCAGCGCCCAGGAGGCATTGGAATTCCATGCCATGGGACGTCCGGGCAAGCTGGAGATCGTCGCAACAAAACCGATGGCGACGCAGCGCGATCTCAGCCTCGCCTATTCGCCGGGCGTTGCCGTGCCGGTTCTCGCCATTGCCGAGGATCCGAGCCGCGCCTTCGACTATACGGTTCGCGGCAACATGGTCGCCGTCATCTCCAACGGTACCGCCATCCTTGGCCTCGGCAATCTCGGCGCGCTTGCTTCGAAGCCAGTGATGGAAGGCAAGGCGGTGCTGTTCAAGCGCTTCGCCGACGTCGATTCCATTGATCTCGAGGTCGACACCGAGGATGCCGACGAATTCATCAACTGCGTGCGTTTTCTCGGCCCCTCCTTCGGCGGCATCAACCTCGAGGACATCAAAGCGCCGGAGTGTTTCATCATCGAGCAGCGGCTGCGCGAGCTGATGGACATACCGGTCTTCCATGACGACCAGCACGGCACCGCCATCATTTCGGCCGCCGGCCTGATCAATGCGCTGGAAATCACCGGCCGCGACATGAAGACCACGAAAATGGTCTGCAACGGCGCCGGCGCTGCCGGCATCGCCTGCATCGAACTAATGAAGGCGATGGGCTTTGCGCCAGAAAATATCATCCTATGCGACACCAAGGGCGTGGTCTTCCAGGGCCGCACCGAAGGCATGAACCAGTGGAAATCGGCGCACGCCGTGAAAACCGGTGCGCGCTCGCTGGCCGAAGCGCTGGACGGCGCCGACGTGTTCCTCGGCCTCTCGGCCAAGGGCACGCTGACCACCAGGATGGTGCAGTCGATGGCCAAGAACCCGATCATCTTCGCCATGGCCAATCCCGACCCCGAGATCACGCCGGAGGAGGTCGCCGAGATCCGCACCGACGCCATCATGGCGACGGGGCGGTCCGACTATCCCAACCAGGTCAACAACGTGCTTGGCTTCCCCTACATCTTCCGCGGCGCGCTCGATGTGCGGGCAACCACCATCAACGACGACATGAAGATCGCCGCGGCCAAAGCGCTCGCCGAACTGGCGCGCCAGGACGTGCCCGACGACGTCGCCGCCGCCTATCAGGGCATGCGGCCGAAATTTGGTCCAAACTACATCATCCCGGTGCCGTTCGATCCGCGCCTGATCTCGGCGATCCCGATCGCGGTCGCCAAGGCGGCGATGGACTCCGGCGTCGCCCGCAAGCCGATCCTCGATCTGGACCGCTACGCGCAGGAGCTTTCCGCCCGCCGCGACCCGATCGCATCGACGCTGCAGCGCATCTACGACCGGGTGCGCCGCCAGCCCAAGCGCATCGTCTTTGCCGAGGGCGAGGAGGAGCAGGTGATGCGCGCCGCCGTCTCCTATGTGAACCAGCGGCTCGGCACCGCCATCCTGCTCGGCCGCGACGACATCATCAAGGAAAACGCGCGCAACGCCGGCATCGACCTCGGCAAGCAAGGCATCGAGATCATCAATGCGCGGCTGTCGCGGCGCAACTCGGTCTACGCCGACTATCTCTACGAGCGCATGCAGCGCAAAGGCTTCCTGTTCCGCGACTGCCAGCGGCTGATCAACAACGACCGCAACCATTTCGCCGCCTGCATGGTGGCGCTGGGCGATGCCGACGGCATCGTCACCGGCGTCACCCGCAACTATTCGACGGCCCTCGACGATATCCGCCGCGTCATCGACGCAAGGCCCGGGCACTGCGTCATCGGCGTGTCGATCGTGCTGGCGCGGGGTCGCACCGTCCTCGTTGCCGACACCGCGGTGCACGACATGCCGAATGCTGAGCAGATCGCCGACATCGCCGAGGAGGCCGCCGGCTTTGCCCGCCGCATGGGCTACGAGCCGAGGCTCGCCATGCTCGCCTATTCGACCTTCGGCCATCCGCAGGGCGAGCGCTCCGAGCGCGTCCAGGAAGCGGTGCGCATCCTCGACAAGCGCCGCGTCGATTTCGAGTATGACGGCGAAATGGCCGCCGACGTGGCGCTCAACGCCCGCGCCATGGCGCAGTACCCGTTCATCAGGCTGACCGGCCCGGCCAACGTGCTGGTGATGCCGGCTTTCCACTCGGCCTCGATCTCGACCAAGATGCTGCAGGAACTCGGCGGCTCTACCGTCATCGGCCCGCTGCTGGTCGGCCTGAACAAGCCGGTTCAGATCGTCTCGCTCAATGCCAAGGACTCAGACATCGTCAATATGGCGGCGATCGCGGCGTATAGCGCGGGAGCTTGAGAAGCACGTAGCGGCACCTCTTCCTTCTCCCCTTGTTGTGGGGGAAGGGAAGAGGCGCCGCGCTACAGCAACCCCGCCTGTTCGGCCTCGCGGCGCAGATTCTGCCGTGGCCTTGGGCCGATCTGCTGGATGACCAGCCCGGCCGCCAGCGAGCCGAGGTCGCCGCACGCCTTCAGGCTGCGGCCTTGCGTGTAGCCATAGAGGAAACCGGCGGCATAGAGGTCGCCGGCGCCTGTCGTGTCGACCAGCTCGCGGATCCTGGTCGCCTCGATGGTGACGGTCTCGTCGCCGCGCACGATCACCGAGCCCTTTTCCGAGCGGGTGACGGCGGCGATCTTGCAATCCTTGCGGATCTGCGCCAGCGCCTCGTCGAAGGACGCGGTCTGGTAGAGCGACTTGATCTCGTGGCTGTTGGCAAAGACGATGTCGACGGTGCCGGAGCGCATCAGATCGAGGAACTCGTCGCGGTAGCGGTCGACGCAGAACGAGTCCGACAGGGTCATCGACACTTCGCGCCCGGCGGCGTGGGCGAGTTTCGCCGTCTGCCGGATCGCTTCCTTGGCGCGCGGCGGGTCCCACAGATAGCCCTCGAAATAGGTGACGGCGGCGCCCGACGCCTTGTCGGCCTCGACGTCCTCCGGGCCGAGCTCGACGCAGGCGCCGAGATAGGTGTTCATCGAGCGCTCGCCGTCCGGCGTGACGAAGATCATCGAGCGCGCCGTCGGCGGTTCGCCGTTGAGCGGCTTTGTGTCGAAGGCGACGCCCTGGGCATGGATGTCATGCGCGTAGATTTCGCCGAGCGCGTCGTTGGAGACCTTGCCGAAGAAGGCGGCGCGGCCGCCGAAGGAGGCAACGCCCGCCGCCGTGTTGCCGGCGCTGCCGCCCGAGGCTTCGATGGCCGGGCCCATGCGGCTGTAGAGCAGTTCGGCGCGCCTTGTGTCGATCAAATTCATCGCGCCCTTGATGATGCCGTTGGTCTCCAGGAACGCCTCGTCGCACTGGGCGATGATGTCGACGATGGCATTTCCGATACAAAGCACGTCATAGTCCGGCATCAATTCATGTCTCCGCCAAAAGCCACCGGCTTTCTGCCACGCCGGGCGCGGGCGGGTCTAGCGGTTTGATGCGGCTTTGCCTAGCGGCGATCCGACGAATGTCAGCATAGCGACCATCGTTGGATGGCGGCCGAAGCATTTCCCGCGTGCCTGGCTTACAAGCATCGCTGAGATGAGCGATGCCCAGAGGTTCCAGCCGGCCATGTCCATGAAAACCGACACGAGGATCGAACTGCTGCTGCTCGTCGTATTGGCGCTGCTGTGGGGCGCATCCTACAGCTTCATCAAGATCGGCGTCGCGACGATCCCGCCGGTAACGCTGATCGCCGCGCGAACCCTGATGGCGGGTGGCATCCTGTTCGCCCTGATCCGCTGGCGCGGGCTGGCCTTGCCGCGTGATGCCGCAAGCTGGCGCCGGTTTGCATTCCAGGCATGCCTCAACAGCGTCGTGCCGTTCACGCTGATCGCTTGGGCCGAGCGCTCGCTGGATGCCGGGCTGGCCACGATCCTGAATGCGACCTCGCCGATCTTCACCTTCTTGCTGACCGCCATGATCACCCGCCATGAACCGGCGACCATGCGCAAGCTGTTCGGTGTCGCGGCGGGAATCGCCGGAATATGCCTCGTTGTCGGCGCCCCGGCGCTTGGCGGCCTCGGACAGCAATCTTTGCCGCAACTTGCCGTGGTCGCGGCGACGATCTGCTACGCCGGCGCTGCCGTTTTCGGCCGCGGCTTCAGGGGGCTCGACCCGATGGTGCCGGCCGCCGGTTCGATGCTCTGCGGCGCCGCGATGCTGATCCCTTTGAGCCTTGCGTTCGACCGGCCATGGACCTTGGCGCCATCGACAGCTTCGGTCCTTGCGCTGCTCGGGCTTTCGGTGTTTTCGACCGCGCTGGCCTTCTCGATCTATTTCCGCCTCCTCCATACGCTGGGCTCCGTCGGCACCACCTCGCAAGCCTATCTGCGGGTGCCGATCGGCGTTGCCATCGGAGCCGTGCTCCTTGGCGAAAGCCTTGGTCCGAGCGCGTGGTGGGGAATGGCCCTGGTCGTCGTCGGCGTGGCGGCGATGACCATTCCCCAGGCGAAGGTCGCGCGCTAGGAAGCCGCGCTTGCGACTTGGGCGGTCTCCGCCTATTCGGAGATATCAGCCACGGGCATGTTTGACATGGAATTGGAAACGCCGTGGCAACATCATCGCTCTGCTGCTTCTGCTGGTGCCGGGCATCAACATCGCCGCCTTTTTCATCGTTAACGGTTATCTGCTCGGGCGCGAGTTCTTCGAGTTCGCCACCATGCGCTTTCGCCCGGAGGCCGAGGCCAGGGCGCTGCGCAGAAAGCACGCGGTCACCGTATTCCTGGCCGGGCTGGTCGTCGCCGCTTTCCTGGCCGTGCCGCTGCTCAACCTTTTGACGCCGCTGTTCGCCGCCGCCATGATGGTGCATCTGCACAAGGCGATCTCGGTGCCGGAAGGGAGCTAGCGCAGCAGGAAACCCCTGCCCAGGTCATCATCGTCCTCGACGATGAATTCGGCACGTCCTGAGTAATAGGCGCGGCCGCCGACGCGGGCGATGATGGCATCATGCGGCCCGGCTGTGGCCGTGCGTGCGACCGCGCCGGAAAAGCGCGAGCCGGCGATGCTCTCGAACAGCCGCGTCCGGCCAATCTCGATCTGGCCTTTGGCGTGCATTGCCGCCAGCCGCGCGGTGACGCCCGAGCCGGTCGGCGAACGGTCGACCTCGGCTTCGGCGAAAACGCAGATGTTTTTGGTCGGCGTATCGGAGAACGCATCCTGTCCGTCGGTCAGGATGGTGCCGTAGAGAAAGGCGAGATCTGCATGGTCGGGATGCGACAGCGGCAATTCGGCCTTGAGCTTATCGGTCAGCGCGGTCGCTGCATCGACGAAATCGCGCACCCAATTCCTGCCGAATTCCAGCCCGAATTGGCGGCAGTCGGCGAGCGCATAGAACGCGCCGCCATAGGCGATGTCAAAGCCGACCGGACCATAGCCCGGCAGCTCGATCCGCCGGTCGCGGGCGAACAGAAACGCCGGCACGCTTTCGAAGGACACCGCACCGGCCTTGCCATCCCTCACCTCGACCGCAGCCGAGATCAGCCCGCATGGCGCCTCGATGTTGACGGTCGTCAGCGGCTCGCGTGGCGCCACCAGCCGCTCGTCGACGGCGTAGCGGCCGAGCGCGACGATGGCGTGGCCGCACATCGTCGAATAGCCCTCATTGTGCATGAACAGCACCGCGAGGTCGGCGCCCGGCAGGTCGGGCTCCACCAGCAGCGCGCCATACATGTCGTAATGGCCGCGCGGCTCGAACATCAGGACCTTTCTGAGATGATCGAGATGGTCGCGCACATAGGCACGCTTTTCGAGGATCGTGCCCTTGGGAATGTCAGGGTAGCCGCCGGTGACGATCCGCAGCGGCTCGCCGCCGGTGTGCATGTCGACGACGGTGAGGGTCATTCGCCGGGCCCGACCTAGGCTGAAGATTTGGCAAACAGCGCCTGCAGCTTGCCGAACGGCATGGCGGCGCGGGTGAAGCCGAAGGTGCCATCCTGCTGGATCTCGCGCGCCGCGGTCTCCAGCATGCCGAAGGCGAAATTGGTGAGCCATGGACCGAGCGAGACGCGCTTTACCCCTGCCATGGCCAGGTCGGCGATGGTGAAGCCGGGTTTGGCCATGACGTTGACCGGCTTGGTCAGCGCCGAGCAGACGGTTCGCACCATCTCGATGTCGCCCAGCCCCGGTGCATAGAGCACGTCGGCGCCGGCCTTCTCGAAGGCCTGCAGCCGCTTGATCGTATCGTCAAGATCGGGCTTGCCCCACAGGAAATTCTCGGCCCGCGCGGTGAAGACGAAATCGCGTTTCAGTGCCCGTGCCGATTCTGCCGCCGCCGCGACGCGCTCGACGGCATGCGCAAAATCATAGATCGGCTTGTCGGGCTCGCCAGTATGGTCCTCGATCGAGCAGCCGGCGAGGCCAGCCGCCTCGGCGGCGAAGATGGTCTCGCCGGCACTTGTTGCGCTGTCGCCCTTGCCCTTTTCGAGATCGGCCGAAACCGGCAGCCCGGTCGCCGCCGACACTTCACGGCAATGATGGATCATCGCCTCGAACGTCACCGCACCATCGGGCAGGCCGCGCGAAAAGGCAAAGCCGGCGCTGGTCGTGGCCAGCGCCTTGAAGCCGAACGACGCCAAGAGCTTGGTCGTCCCGACGTCCCAGGAATTGGCCATGACGAAGATCGAGGCATGCAGGTCGCGAAAAATCTTACCCTTGTCCATGGATGCTCCCCTCCAGTGCAGAATGTGAGGCAAATTCTAGCCCGGCGGAAGGCGCCGGGCAAACAAATGCGGTTGGCTCAGAAGCGTTTGGCGTTGTCATCTGCCAATCGGTCCAGCGCATCGGAATCCTTGACGTAGCGCGAAGCATTTTTGTCCCAATGATAGGTGACGGAAATGTCGCGCGAAGACGCCTTTGGCGGCTGCTGGCCGTCGCAGCTTTCTTCTCCCGGTAGCGTCGCGTCCGTCACTGTGACCTTGATGGCCGCATAAGGCTGGCCGTCGGCCATCACCTGGAACGCCGCATTCTGTGTCCTCCTATGAGTGCAGAGGTTTTCGTCGAACGTATAGATCATGTCGATCAGCTCGAACCTGTCGTTGCGGACCATGATCAGCGGCGTGATCCCATAGCCCTGGCTCGAATTGAAATGCATGCTCATGCTGATGATGGCGTCGTCACCAGGCCCGATCGGCAGCTTGCCCGGATCGCGAAGATAGGTGATGCGGTCGACGGCGACATTGACCGCGTCGAGCAGCGCCGGCTTGCCGGTGATGTCGTAGAGTGCCAGCACGGCATAGCCCTCGGCGCTGTCAGGCGAGTCGCCAAGGTCGAACAGCATGGTCAGCCGCTCCTTGCCGCCGGCCTTGATGCCGAGCACGCCGGCGTTGGAAAGACCCGACGTCGCCGGCGGGGAGCCGTCGTAGTCCGGACCAGCGATGTGGCGCATCTCGATCGGCGTCGAACCCCGGAAAAAGCCGTCCTTGTCCGCGGTCAGATCGGGAATGACCATCCTGGCGAGGTCGAGATAGGTGACATCGCCGTGGCCGGGGACGGCGCTGCCGAGCTCCGGGAAACTGACGGCCTCGGCGCTGGCCGTCGTCCAAAGACAAGGCAGCAGCAGGCAGGCAAGGATGAAACGAAACAGGGAGAAGGCCATGCGCGCGCTCGTTATGTCGGGCGCGCGCAAGCTAGAGCATTTTGCGGCCAAGAGGAAACACCTGGCGTTCCCCCGCTATGTTGGTTTGGCTTCGGTTGCCAGGGTCAGCTGGAAAACAGGCACCAGCTGATCCATGGCGGCTGCGAGCCACGCGCCGAGTTCGTCCGGCAGAGTGTCGTGGATCCAGACCAGGCGGCTCCGGCCCTCGCCCTCGGCAAAGACCTGCATGGAGGTGTTATCGTGGGTCACCTCATCGCCGAGCCATCCCCACACGATGCGCCGGCTCTGCTCGTCGCGGGCGATGAGCCGCTCTCGCACAATCTTGCCGTCGGCGAAAGTAAGGGCCCGTACGTCGTCCTCATCCACCCTGCAGTCCACGAAAACGCCTGGGGCTATCCGTTGGGCGCCGCCGGCGAAGTCGCCGACCGTCGCCCATACGCTTTCCGGTGAAGCATCTACGATGATTTCCCTGACTATCGAAGCCATGTTCGCCTTTCCTCCATTAGTAGGTAGACCTGTCTGTCTACATATGGATGTATACAGACCTGTCTGCTATATAGTCAAGGCATGTCCGCACCCCGAATCAACGATCGTCCCGAAAGTCTTGCGCGCCGTCGCATCCTCGATACGGCGACCGCGCTGTTTTCTCTGGAGGGGGTGCGCGCGGTCGGCATCGACCGCATCATCGCCGAGGCCGGCGTTGCCAAGGCGACGTTCTATCATCACTTCGCGGCCAAGGACGATCTGGTCCGCGCCTACATCGAGGAGCTCAGCAAGGGAGGACGGGCGGCAATCGCGCGCCTTGGGCGGCGGCCACCTCGCCAGATGATCCTTGCCATATTCGATCTCATCGCCGATGCGGCAGACCAGCCGGGCTACCGCGGCTGCCCGTTTCAGAACGCCGCTGCCGAATACCCCGATCCCAGCAGCCCGGTTCGCCAGGCGATCGATCAGCATCGTCACTGGAAGTGGGGCATCCTCAGGGATCTGCTGATCGCGGATGCAAATCCCGATCCGGACCGCACAGCGGACGCGCTAACGGTGGCGGCCGACGGGCTCCTTGTCGTCAGTCATCTCGACAGGCCGGCCAAGCTGCGCACTCTCATACGCGACACGGTCGACCGAGTACTTGGAGCCCCACGCCCGGTCTGAGACCGGATGCGCATGCAGCCTGCGCCAAGGCGGTCAGTGGATCGGCACCAGCCCGGCCAGTTCACGCATGTCGTCGAACAGGATACCGCCAGCTTCGATCAGTCCATCGCGGTCGGAAAGCGGGTCGCCGTGGTAGGAATAGACGCGCATGCCGGCGGCGATGCCGGCTGTCGTCCCGGCGACGCTGTCCTCAATGACGATGCAGTCGGCGGGCGCGAAGCCCATCGTCGCTGCCGCATGCAGGAAGAGGTCGGGGAACGGCTTGCCACGCGAGACCATGGTCGAGCTGAACAGCGCATGCTCGAACAGCGGCAGCAGCCCGGTCTGGCCGAGTGTGATGTGCATTTTCGACACCCGTGCCGACGAGGCGACGCAGGTGGCGGTGCCGGCGGCGTGCACGGTTTCGATGAACTCGCGAACGTAGGGGATTGCCTCGATGCCATGTGCGAACAGGTCCAGCAGGCCGGCGTTCCAGCGCTCGACAAAATCGGCGCCAAGGCTGACGCCGGTCGCCTCGACTTCCTTCTGCACCGAGACCATGCTGCGGCCGGAGAAATTCTTGCGGCAATATTCGAAGCTGGCCGGAAAGCCTGCCGCGGTCAACCATTCGGCGAGGCGCCGATTGGCCAGGTTCTCGGTATCGACCAGAACCCCGTCGCAATCGAAGATGACGAGTTTGGGTATTTTCATCAAGCGGTGCCGGTCGATCCGAAGCCGCCCGAGCCGCGCGCTGTGCCGCCGGCCAATGTGCGCTCCTCGACGGTCGCCTGCGTTACCGGGGCGAAGACGATCTGGGCGATCCGCATGCCCCGCGTCACCGCGAAATCCTCGTCGCCGAGATTGATCAGCAGCACCTTGACCTCGCCGCGATAGTCGCTGTCGATGGTGCCCGGCGTGTTGAGGCAGGTGAGCCCGTGCTTGAAGGCGAGGCCCGAACGCGGCCGGACCTGCCCTTCGACGCCCTCCGGAATTTCCAGGACCAGCCCGGTCGGCACCAGCGCGCGCTTTCCCGGCAGGATCAAAAGCGGCCTGTCGTCGGGGACGGCGGCGCGCAGGTCCATGCCGGCGGCGCCCGAGCTCTCATAGGCGGGAAGCGGCAAGCCCTCGCCATGCGGGAGCCTGACGAAACCGACAGCCGGACCGATGACGGAGGTAGGATAAGGTGCTGCGCGCATAAGGCTGATCCTATCGTCGCGAACGCTGGTTCAGTCAACTCGGCGGCAATGCTATCAACGGCTTTCTTTCAGCGCAGTTCCGCCTCAGCGCAGTTCCATCGGAACGACCGTGGTCTCCTTGATCTCCTCCATGACGAAAGAGGCCGAAACGTCCGACAGCGCCACCTTGGCGATCAGCCGCTGGTAGAGCCGGTCATAGGCCTTCACATCGGCGACGCGGGCGCGCAGCACATAGTCGAGATCGCCGGACATGCGGTAGGCGCCGGTGATCTCGGCAAAGCCGGTCACCGCCGCCCGGAATCTTTGCAGCCAGTCGGGATCGTGGTTCGAGGTGCGGATCAGGATGAACACCGAGAGGCCGAGTCCGAGCTTGTCGGCGTCGACCAGCGCCACCCGACCGGTAATGACGCCGTCTTCCTCCAGCCGCTTGACCCGGCGCCAGCAGGCATTACGCGACAGCGATATTCTTGCCGAGAGCTGGTCGACGGACAGCGTGCCGTCGCGTTGCAGTTCGGCCAGCAATCTCCGGTCTATTTCGTCAATTTCCACCATCATGTGGGATATTTGTCCCAAAATTTGGCTTTAGACAAGGACAATTTGAGACCGATGAACCTGATAGCCGTGGCAGGATATTCATCGCTGGCTCTCATGCCGGCAGGAGGGATCGACATGACAGCACGGCTTGCAAGACTTTTCACCTCTCACCCGGCCGCGGTCGGCGAGAGCTATTTCGGCCATATGGCTTTCGCCGCATGGTTCTCGTCGCGATTGTTCATGGCGGCCTTTGCCGCGCTCATTCATGCTTTCTTGCCGTTTCTGTTCGAGACCACGGCAAGCGGCATCATCCGTGAGCTCTACGAACGGACGCATAACCGGGGACGGTAAGCCGTAGAGGTGCCGATCGCGGCGAGGGCGCGGTACAGCGCCCCCTCAAAACATCCCGGCAGCGCAATCCCGATCAAGCGCCGCCGTCGTCGAAATGCCGAGCCAGGCTTGAAGCCGCGCCGCAATCCACCATTTTGAGGAGCGCGACGCGATAGCCCGGAGCGGTCATGATGGATATCGTCTTTTCCTCGACCACCAAACTGGCCGCGGCCATCCGCGACCGTACGGTTTCCGCAATAGAAGTGCTGGACGAGCATCTGGCGCAGATCGACAGGCACAATGAGGCGGCCAATGCCGTCGTCACGCTCGACAGGGAGGGGGCTCGCGCTCGAGCGAAGAAAGCCGACGAAGCGCAGGCGCGCGGCGAGGCACTTGGGCCGCTGCATGGCCTGCCGTTCACACTGAAGGACACGCACGAAACCGCTGGCATGAGAACCACCGTCGGCTTCCCGGCCTTCGCCGACTATGCCCCGAGGGCAGACAGTTCGGTCGTTGTCCGGCTAAAGGCGGCAGGCGGCATACTGGTGGGCAAGACGAACGTGGCGACGATGCTGGGCGACTGGCAGTCGAGCAATCCGCTATTCGGCCGCACCGGCAATCCCTGGGATCTCCAGCGCACCGCCGGCGGCTCCAGTGGCGGTGCAGCGGCGGCGCTCAGCACCGGAATGACGCCGTTCGAGGTCGGCACCGACATGCAGGATTCGATCCGGCTGCCGGCCGCCTTTTGTGGCGTCTACGGCCTCAAGCCGACCGAGCACCGCGTCTCGCTCGCCGGCGCCTTCCCCGATCCAGTCGGGGCGCCGCGCAGCGTGCGGCTGATGTCCTGCCTCGGACCGCTGGCGCGCAGCGTCGAGGACCTGGCGCTCATCTACGGCCTCATCGCCGGGCCGGATGGAAGCGATACCGACCTTGCGCCGGTCCCGGTCGAAACCATGCCGGAGCTGGACCTCAAAAATTTGCGCATTGCCGTCGCGCCGTCCTTTCCGGGCTTTCCAGTGGCCGGCGAGATCAGCGCGGCGGTCGAAAGTCTGGCAAAAGAGCTTCAGGCTGCGGGCGCCATCGTCGAGGAAGCCGAATTGCCGGAGTTCGACCTGCATGACGACCTGAAGCAGGGCGGCGTCCTGATCGGCATGATGCTGGAGGCGGCGCAGCCCGAACCGCCGGAGAAGCCGACGCCGGTCTCGCGCTGGTTCGAGGCGCTCGCCCGCCGCGACCGCTCCATCCTGGCATGGGAACGGTTCTTCGACGGTTGCGACGCCTTGCTGTGCCCGGTCGCCATGGTCACCGCCTTCGCGCATTGCGAGCCGGGAACGCCGATCGAGGTCGACGGCGAGAAGCAAAGCTACTGGATGCTGCCGGCCTATGGCGCGGTGTTCAACTACAGCGGCCACCCGGCACTGTCGCTGCCCTGCGGACAGGATCGCGACGGCCTGCCCATCGGACTACAGCTTGTTGGCAAACGCTGGTCGGAGTCGCGCCTGCTCGGGATCGCCAGGGCCATCGAGCCGCTGGCCGGCGGCTTTCGCCGGCCGCCCGGTTATTGAGTAAACCGCGCCAGCCCGTAGGGATCAAGTAGCGGATCGCGCTCGCCGTCGAGGATTTCGCGGGCGGCGAACAGGCCGACGGCCGGCGCCAGCGTGATGCCGGAATGCATAACGGCGACGTAGACGCCGCCCGTGCCTTCGGCGCGGCCTATGATGGGAAAGCCATCGACCGGCGTCGGCCGGTAGCCAATGGTGTGGAAATCGAGTTCCAGCCCATCCGCGCCGCGCAGCATCGCCTTCATCGCTGCAAACAGGTCGCGGGCGGTGGCCGCGGCATCCATGCCGGGATCGGCGCCGCCGAAATCCGAGCCGGCGATGACGCGGCCTTCCGCCGTCTGGCGCATATGCAGTCGGTCGCCGATCACCAGCCCGTTGAGCAGCTTTTCGTAGGGGCGCGAATGCACGATCAGGCCGGGTGGCGTCTCGATCGGTAGTTCTATTCCGGCTGTTGCCGCTAGTGCAGGAGAGCCGGCTCCGGCCGCGATCACCACCTCGTCGGCAGCAATCCGCCCGCCGGATGTATCGACGCCGGCAATCCTGCCGTTGGCCTGCACAAGCGCGGTCGCGGTAACTCCCGTCAGCAGCCGCGCGTCGCGCCGTCCGGCGTCGGCCAGCAGTGCTTGCGTGGTGGCGACCGGCTCGGCGACACCTTCCTTGGCGACATGAAGGGCGAAGTCGGGAAGCCCGGTCAGATTGGGCTCGATGCGTGCTGCGGCGGCGCGGTCGACACGCTCGATGCCATAGCCCCATAAGGAATGTTCGGCGGCATAGGCTTCCAGTTCGGCCGCGGGCAGGTCCCAGCACAGGCCACCGCACCATTGCAACGGGATGCCCGGCACCTCGTTCGCCAATCGCGTCCATTCGGCCATCGATCGAGTCCGTAGCCGGAAGTAAGGCTGCGGATTACCCCAGCTGGCATTGATCCAGGCAAAGGAATTCGGCGTCGCGACGCCGCCGGCACCGCTGCCGGCAATGACCGTCACCTTTGCTCCGGCCCTGGTCAGGTGCCAGGCGATGGAGGCGCCGATGATGCCGGCGCCGATGACGATGACTTGTTTCGCCGCTGCCATGCTTCACTCCTCGTTCCAACGCCACCACTGCGATGCCATTGCCCGTGGGTTCTGCCAAGAGCGCGCGGTATAAAATATGCTTCTTGACTTTAATACGTACGTACGTATTATACCGGCATGGCTAGACATTCACTTCGCGAAAAGCTTCTCGACGCCGGTTTCAAGACCATCTGGAGTTCCGGCTATTCGGCCGCCGGCGTACGCGACATCGTCGCCGCGGCCGATGCCCGCCCGGGGTCCTTCACCAATCATTTTGCCTCCAAGGAGGCGTTCACCGGCGAGGTGCTGGACCGCTATTTCGCCTATGTGAGCGGTTTGGTGGAGCAGGCCCTCGCCCGGGACGGCACGCCCCCGGTCGGGCGCTTGCGCCGCTATCTCGAAATCATCACGTCGAAGCTGGAGGCGCATGATTGGGCACGGGGCTGCATGATCGGCAATCTCAGCCTCGAGACGGCGGCTCACAGCGAGGCGCTGAGGCTGCAACTCGTCGCCATTTTCGAACGCTGGCGCAAGCCCTTTGCCGAATGCATCGCCGAGGGCCAGGCGGCCGGCGATATCACCGACGCGTTCGATGCCGAGGATCTCGCCGATTTCCTTTTGAGTTCCTGGCAAGGCGCGATGCTGCGCATGAAGGTGGAGCGCAGTCCCGAACCGCTGGAGCGTTTCAAGAACATCGTCTTCAAAACAGTCTTCGCAAAAAGGAGCTGATCCGATGAACCCGAAACTCGAAAAGCGCAGAATGTTGCCGCGCTCGCAAGTCGCGGTACTCGATTCCACCATTTCCTATGTCGAGGCAGGCACGGCTGGCCCGACAGTACTCTTCCTGCACGGCAACCCGACGTCGTCCTACATCTGGCGCGACATCATCCCGCATGTAGCGCCGTTCGGCCGCTGCATAGCGCCCGACCTGATCGGCTATGGCCAATCCGGCAAGCCGGACATCGACTATCGCTTCTTCGACCACGTCCGGTATCTCGACGCTTTCATCGAGACGCTTGGCATCACCGACATGGTGGTCGTCGCGCAGGACTGGGGTACCGCCCTTGCCTTCCATCTCGCCGCCCGGCGGCCGCAGCGGATCCTCGGCCTCGCTTTCATGGAATTCATCCGCCCCTTCGAGAGCTGGGACGATTTCCACCAGCGTCCGCAGGCGCGCGAATTGTTCAAGGCAATGCGCACGCCTGGCATCGGTGAGAAGCTTGTTCTGGAAGACAATGTTTTCGTCGAAAAGGTGCTGCCGGCCTCGGTTCTGCACACGATGAGCGATGCTGAAATGGCAGCTTATCGGGCGCCGTTCCCGACACCGCGATCGCGCAAGCCGATCCTGAGGCTGCCGCGCGACCTGCCGATCGAAGGCCAGCCCGCCGATGTCGCCGCCATCAGTGAGAACGACCATCGGGCGCTCCGGGCTTCCTCCTACCCGAAGCTGCTTTTCTCAGGCGATCCGGGCGCCCTCGTCTCGCCGCAGGCGGCACGGGAATTCGCAGCCGGCCTGAAGAACTGCCGGTTGATCGATCTCGGACCCGGCGCGCATTATCTGCAGGAGGACCATGCCGACAGGATCGGTACCGCCGTTGCCGAGTGGATTCCCGAGATAGCCTTCGAGAGCCATGCCGCCGAACCGGCGTGACGTTATCACGCCGCCGCAGCTTCTTACGCGGGTGCCTCTCTATTTGTGCCGCCGAGCAGCGCTTTCAAGGTTTCGTATCGGCGCATAAGCCGTAACGAATCGACTTTCCTTGCGACCGTCAGCACGGTGCCAAGTTCCAATTCTGCGCCGGTGCGATCACCCAGTTGAATGAGCAAAGCCGCAAGCGAGAGCCGGGCGTCGGCGGCATTAACCGCCGAACCGATCTCATTCCAGCGCGAGTATGCAACTTGCAGTTCTCCAATTGCCTCGGCCAAGCGGCCTTCCCGTATGAAAAGCTCGGCCTTGGCTTCCGAGGTGAGCGCCCGGATAGATGCCATCGGCCAGCGCTGTGGCTGGGTTTCCAGTTCGGCGATGACCTGCTTCGCGCGCTCCAGTCGATCCGTTCGTGCCGCCACCTTTGCCAGAGTGGCGAGAATCAAACCCCGACGCTGCAAGGTCGGCCAGGCGGACCCGATCAGGGACCGCTCGAGAGCGCTGAACGCGGCTTCTGCCTGTCCTTGCTCGAGCTGCAGCAATGCAAGGCCCGGCTGAGGGTCCCAGCCGACCGCATGGGCGCCACGATACGCAGCTTCCGCCTCGGTGAGGTCCCCTGCCGCAAGATGGATGTCGCCTAACACACGCAACGCGTCGCCCATCGCCCAAGGCGCATCGAGCGCAAGTTGGTCGAGGGCAGTGCGCACCAATGCTTCCGCTTCCTTCAGCGTGCCGTGCACGCCGAGCACCTCGGCCCGATGCAACCGGCACGAGCCCGACAGATCCTCTAGCCCGTGGCCCCTGCACCAATTCTCGTAACCGAGGGTCCACTGGTTTGCTCTCGACCAGTCGCCGAAATTTCGGCAGGCCCAAAGGACGTTGCAATAGAGAATTCCGCCGACCACCGGATCGACGTCGCTGGACAAACCGAGGGCGGCGGCGGCGTCCTGATCTTCCAGTCCGGATTGGCTGTCGCCAAGGCAAAGCTTGAAAAAACCGCGATAGACAAGGCCGAGCGACTCCACGACCGGATCTTCCAGATGTTTGCCGACGACGCAGGCCTGCTCGGCAAACGCCAGCGCCTGTTCCGGTTCCGCGTCCGCTGCCTTGATCCGCGACCCCATCCAACACCAAAGGCCGTGCTCCCGGCTATCGGTGGCGGTGCCGATCAATGCTGCCGCGCGCTGATGCCAGCCCTTGGCGACGGCAAGCTCTCCTCGCTCTAGGTGGATCCGCGCAAGTGTGATTGCCGGAGCAGCGGCCCGCGAACCTTGCCCAGCAATGCTGTATGCCCTCACGGCACGCGTCAGCGGCGGGATGGCTTCGGCCGGCCGCCCCATGCATTCCAGAGCCAGTGCCCATTCCTCGAGATCGGCGGTGACCAGCTCGTCGGCAGTGTCCGCTTCGGCGAACAAAGCCGCGGCCTCATACCATTTCCTGGCCGAAGCCGCCGCCCGCGCGGCCAAGATCTGCAAGCTAGCGCTCGAATGCGCAGTCGACGGATCAGGGAAAGTCGGCGCTCGTTCCGAAACGGCTGGCGGATCGAGACACATCCGGTAGCCGAACCGCGGCAGGTTGCGCAGTGCCGTTTCCATGCCGCCCTGGCGAAGGATGCTGCGAGCCAGGCTGGCAACACGCTGCAGCGAGGCTTCGGTCACCGTGACGCCCGGCCACAGCGTTTCGAGCAACTCTTCCTTGCTCAAAGCCCGGCTCCGATGGCGCAGAAGAATGGCGAGGAAATCGAAGACCAGAGGTTGCGCCTCGATCTCCCTGCCGGCGAGACGAAGACCGCGAGCTTCCTCGTTCAGCTCGAAGTCACCGAAGCAATACATCCCCATCGGCAGCATTCCTCCTACGACAATGGGCAAAGGATCAGAAGAAGATAAGAGCGGCGTAAGGACTGTTGGCCGCCCCTCCTGTCATTCTCCATGTGGTGGCCGGCCAAGGAGCATTTTAGCTCAGCAGCCCCGGGGATGTCATCGGCAGCGATCGGCCGTCCGGCGACATTTGAACCCAACACAAGGAAACTAGGAAAATGCATAAGTACATCATTGAAAGGGATATTCCGAAGGTCGGCACTTTCGAGCGAGAGCAGCTTCGCGAGGCATCCAAGGCTTCGAACGCCGTTCTTGCCGAACTCGGCCCGGAGATTCAGTGGGTGGAGTCGTTCGTTGCGGATGACAAAACGTTCTGCGTCTACCTCGCGAAGGACGAAGCGATCATCCAGCGCCATGCCAAGATGAGCGGCTTCCCCGCCACAAAGATCACGCAGGTGAAGCGCCGGTTCGATCCAACGACCGCCTACGCTCAGGCCTAGCAGGGAGGGACGGATCGTGAAGCACTTTTCAGATATTGTGCTCGCCGTGGCAATCTCGGCATTCTTCTGCGGCGCGGCGGATGCTCATGACATACCTGACCCGGTCCTCAACCGGTCGCGGGAGATGGCCGCCAAATACCTCAGCATCGAGGTCGCCAAAGCCGACGGTTACCAGCAGTTGTTCGAATGCACGACACATGACGAGCACGCCACGATGGGTATACACTTCATCCATCCCGGTCGTGCCGGTGACGGCAAGCTGGTGCTCGGCGAGCCGGACGTGCTGACCTACGAACCTGAGCCCGACGGCTCCATGCAGCTCGTTGGCATGGAATATATAGTCTTCGAGAAGGACTGGAAGGGCAAGGGTGTTCCCGAGTTTCTCGGACGCACTCTCCAGCGCAAGACGACGGTGGGCGTTCATCCCGTGGACCCCTACTACGAGCTTCACGTCTGGCACTGGCGGCACAATCCGGCCGGCATGTTCGCCGACTGGAACCCTTATGTGAGCTGCGAACACGACATGTCTTGACTGGTGTTACGCAGCGCCCAGGAGGGCCATTGCATGGCTCTCCCAACATTCCGCGGCCGACATCTCGGAACCGTGTCTCCCATCCCTCGAACCACAGGAAATATTGCCATGCTGATCGGACATACAGAGCCGGATTTAATCGCCGATCATCCCGATAGTTCGCGGTTCGTCGCCGCAACCGTCGAAATGTGGCTCGCCGTTCCACGCGCCTTAGCCCGCATCATCCGCATCCGGCGTGACCGCGCATTGCTTTACGAACTGCCGGACTACCTGTTGCGCGACATCGGCATAAACCGCTCGGAGATCCAGTCGATTACCTGGCTCGGCGGCAGGGGCGTCGGCCACCAGCCACCCTTACCAGAAGCAATCATGGTAGCGTGGACATAGCGGGAGAGTATCTTCTCATCTGAACAGCCGCAATCTGTGCCGTTGGCTCGTTAGGACAGGGTCCTATCGTCCATTCGGTCGCAACGACAAACCGGCATGTCCCTTCGGCCGAGCCCATTAGCCCAAAACCGTCGACAGGCGGAGAAAGCGCTGCTAAAAGCCCGCGCCACAGACAGGATTCCATGAAATTGGCTGAATACATCGAACAAGCGGTATCGCGCCGCCGCACTTTCGCGATCATTGCTCACCCCGACGCCGGCAAGACGACGCTCACCGAAAAGCTGCTTTTGTTCGGCGGTGCGATCCAGCTTGCCGGCGAGGTCAAGGCCAAGAAGGACCGCATCCAGACCCGGTCCGACTGGATGAAGATCGAACGCGAGCGCGGCATTTCGGTGGTCACCTCGGTGATGACCTTCGAATATGAGGACACTGTCTTCAACCTGCTCGACACGCCCGGCCACGAGGATTTCGCCGACGACACTTATCGCACGCTGTCGGCGGTCGACAGCGCGGTGATGGTCATCGACGCCGCCAAGGGCATCGAGCCGCGCACGTTGAAACTGTTCGAGGTCTGCCGGCTGCGCGATATCCCGATCATCACCTTCGTCAACAAGATGGACCGAGAAAGCCGCGACCCGTTCGACATCCTCGACGAGATCGAGCAGAAGCTGGCGCTTGATACCGCACCGATCACCTGGCCGATCGGCCGCGGCAAGACCTTTTGCGGGACCTACCATCTGGCGCTGAATGCTGTGCGCAAGGGCGACGCTGAAAAGGAGCGCACGCCGGTCAACGGCCCCGATTCCAACCGTGTCGCCGGTCTCTTGCCGGAGAACGACCGGGAGGCTTTCATCGAGGAGCTGGAGCTGGCGCGCGAGGCCTGCCGCCCGCTCGATCTGGAAGCCTTTCGCGAAGGCCATCTGACACCGGTCTATTTCGGCTCGGCGCTGCGCAATTATGGCGTGCGCGACCTGATCGAGGCGCTCGGTGCCTATGGGCCGCCGCCGCGCGCGCAGGAGGCCGACACGCGCAAGGTCGAGGCGACCGAGGACAAGATGACCTCCTTCGTCTTCAAGATCCAGGCCAATATGGACCCCAACCACCGCGACCGCATCGCCTTCGTCCGCGTCTGCTCCGGCAAGCTCGAGCGCGGCATGAAGGCCAAGCTGGTGCGCACGGGCAAGCCGATGAGCCTGTCGGCGCCGCAATTCTTCTTCGCCCGCACCCGCGTCACCGCCGACGAGGCGTTTGCCGGCGACGTCGTCGGTATTCCCAATCACGGCACGCTGCGCATCGGCGACACGCTGACCGAAGGCGAGGAGATCCTGTTTCGCGGCGTGCCGAATTTCGCGCCGGAAATCCTGCGCCGCGTCCGCCTCGGCGACGCGATGAAGGCCAAGAAGCTCAAGGAGGCGCTGCACCAGATGGCCGAGGAAGGCGTCGTGCAATTGTTCTCGCCGGAGGACGGCTCGCCGGCCATCGTCGGCGTCGTCGGCGCCCTGCAGCTCGATGTGCTGAAAGAGCGGCTGAACTTCGAATACACACTGCCGGTCGATTTCGAGATGTCGCGCTTTTCGGTCTGCCGCTGGATCTCCGCCGACAAAGCCGATCTCCAGCGCTTCATCGAGGCGCATCGCGGCGACATTGCCCGCGACCTCGACAACGACCCGGTGTTCCTCGCCCAGCACGCCTTCTCGCTCAATTACGAGGCTGAACGCTGGAAGGCGATCCGCTTTGCGGCGGTAAAGGATTATCAGGTCCGCGACAAAGCGGCCTGATGCGCCCCTTCCCTTCTCCCCTTCTTGTGGGAGAAGGTGTCGCCGAGGGCGACGGATGAGGGGTGTTCCAGGAAACACCAACGTCTCATTCCGTCCAGCACCCCTCAACCGTCTCGGCACTTCGCGCCGATCCACCTTCTCCCACAGGGGGAGAAGGAAAGATCGCGTTCCATTCACCCCTTGGCTGCCTCTTCGATCTTGGCGATGTCGATCTTGCTCATCTGCATCATCGCCTGCATCACGCGGCCAGCCTTTTCCCTGTCGGGGTCCAGTAGCAGCTTGGGCAACTGCTCGGGAACGACCTGCCAGGAGAGGCCGAACTTGTCCTTCAGCCAGCTGCACTGGCTGGGCTCGCCACCGCCCGCGATGAGCCTGTCCCAAAAATAGTCAACCTCTTCCTGCGTCTTGCAGTCGATGGAGAGCGAGACTGCCTGGGTGAACTTGAATTGCGGCCCGCCGTTGAGCGCCTGGAACTGAACGCCGTCGAGTTCGAATGAGACCATCAGCACCTTGCCCTCATTATCGCCGCTGCCCTTGGGCCAGCGCATCACGCTCAGCACCTTCGAATTCTTGAAGATGGAGATGTAATGGTTCATGGCCTCCTCGGCCTGGTCGTCGAACCATAGGCAGGGGGTGATCTTTTGCATCTTTTGCTCCTCGGACTGGTTTTGGCTTTGTTTTCACTCGCAAAACGGCCGGCTGGCGATTGATGGCCGACCCCGCCGTCTGCCCAAGGACGCTCAAGCGAAACCCGATCCGACAGCACCTCTGACTTTTTTACGGCCTGGACCGGCTGCGTCTTTGGCTGGCGCTCGTTCCGCGCCCTGGCGCAGCGCAAAATTGTGGCCAGACCAGAGCTTGGCGTCTATAAGGCCTGCGGCTCAATTCCGGTTTTCCGCGCCTGTGCGGCGCGAGCAGACAGCAAGGACAGTTCAATGCCCGCCTACCGTTCCCGCACCACCACCCATGGCCGCAACATGGCCGGCGCCCGCGGCCTGTGGCGCGCCACCGGCATGAAGGATTCGGATTTCGGCAAGCCGATCATCGCCGTGGTCAATTCCTTCACCCAGTTCGTGCCCGGCCATGTCCATCTGAAGGACCTAGGCCAGCTGGTTGCCCGCGAGATCGAAAAGGCCGGCGGCGTCGCCAAGGAATTCAACACCATAGCCGTCGACGACGGCATCGCCATGGGCCATGACGGCATGCTCTATTCGCTGCCGTCGCGAGAATTGATCGCCGACTCGGTCGAATACATGGTCAACGCGCATTGCGCCGACGCCATGGTCTGCATCTCGAATTGCGACAAGATCACGCCGGGCATGCTGATGGCGTCGCTGCGCCTCAACATCCCGACCGTCTTCGTCTCCGGCGGACCGATGGAGGCCGGCAAGGTGGTGCTCGCCGGCAAGAGCCAGGCGCTTGACCTGGTCGACGCCATGGTCGCGGCCGCTGACGACAAGGTGTCCGACGAGGACGTCAAGATCATCGAGCGATCGGCCTGTCCGACCTGCGGCTCGTGCTCGGGCATGTTCACCGCCAATTCGATGAACTGCCTGACCGAGGCGCTCGGCCTGTCGCTGCCCGGCAACGGCTCGACGCTGGCCACGCATGCCGACCGCAAGCGCCTGTTCGTCGAGGCCGGCCATCTGATCGTTGATCTCGCCCAGCGCTATTACGAGCAGGACGACGACACCGCGCTACCGCGCAGCATCGCGTCGAAGGGCGCTTTCGAGAACGCCATGACGCTCGATATCGCCATGGGCGGCTCGACCAACACCGTGCTGCACATCCTCGCCGCAGCACATGAGGGCGAGGTCGACTTCACAATGGAGGACATCGACCGGCTGTCGCGGCGGGTGCCGGTGCTGTGCAAGGTGGCGCCGGCCAAGGCCGACGTCCACATGGAGGACGTCCACCGCGCCGGCGGCATCATGGCGATCCTCGGCCAGCTGGATAGCGCCGGGCTGATCAACCGCGATCTGCCGACGGTGCACACCGCAAGCCTCGGCGAAGCGCTCGACCACTGGGATATCTCCCGCACGTCAAGCCAGAATGTCCGCGACTTCTTTCTCGCGGCACCCGGCGGCGTGCCGACGCAGGTCGCCTTCAGCCAGGACCGCCGCTGGGACGATCTCGATCTCGACCGCGAGACGGGCGTCATCCGCTCGGCCGAACATCCTTTCTCAAGGGATGGCGGCCTTGCCGTGCTGAAAGGCAATCTCGCGCTCGACGGTTGCATCGTGAAGACGGCCGGAGTCGATGAATCCATCCTGAAATTCACCGGTCCGGCAAGAGTCTTCGAAAGCCAGGACGCCAGCGTCAAGGCGATCCTGTCGAACGAGATCAAGGCCGGCGATGTCGTCGTTATCCGTTATGAAGGCCCGCGCGGCGGCCCCGGCATGCAGGAAATGCTCTACCCGACCAGCTATCTCAAATCGAAGGGCCTCGGCAAAGCCTGCGCACTGATCACCGACGGTCGTTTTTCCGGCGGCACCTCCGGCCTGTCGATCGGCCACGTCTCGCCGGAAGCGGCTGAAGGCGGGCTGATCGGGCTGGTCAGGGAAGGCGACACGATCGAGATCGACATCCCCAACCGCACCATCAGGCTTGCTGTCGGCGACGCGGAGCTCGCCGCCCGTCGTGCGGCGATGGAGGCGAAGGGGCCAACTGCCTGGAAGCCCGAGGAAAAGCGCAAGCGCAAGGTGACGACGGCCTTGCGCGCCTATGCGGCGATGGCGACAAGTGCCGCCAAGGGGGCGGTGCGGTACGTGCCGGAATAGGCATACTCTTCAAAGGGGTAACGACAGATGGATTTCGACCTTGTGGTGCGCGGCGGCACGCTGCCGGACGGCAGGATCGCCGATATCGGCATCGTCGGCGAAACGATCGCAGCGATAGAGCCCGAGCTGAACGTCAGCGCCGGCACGGCGATCGATGCCCGTGGCAATCTGGTCTCGCCGCCTTTCGTCGATCCGCATTTCCATATGGACGCAACGCTTTCGCTCGGCATTCCGCGCATCAATGTCTCGGGCACGTTGCTCGAAGGCATTTCGCTGTGGGGCGAGCTGAAGCCGCTTCTGACCCATGAGGCGGTGCGCGACCGTGCGCTTGCCTATTGCGACTGGGCGGTGTCGATGGGCCTGCTCGCCATCCGAACCCATGTCGATGTTTGCGACGACCGCCTGCTGGCGGTCGAAGCGCTGCTCGACGTGAAGAAGACCGTTGCCCCCTATATCGACCTGCAATTGGTCGCCTTCCCGCAGGACGGTTTCTATCGCTCGCCGACGGCGCGCAGCAACACCATCCGGGCGCTCGACATAGGCGTCGATGTAGTCGGCGGCATTCCGCATTTCGAGCGCACAATGGCCGACGGCACGCGCTCCGTCACCGAGCTCTGCGAGATCGCGGCCAAACGCGGCCTGATGGTCGACTTGCATTGCGACGAGACCGACGATCCGCTATCGCGCCACATCGAGCAGTTGGCCTATGAGACGCAGCGGCTCGGGTTGCAGGGCAGAGTGGCCGGCTCGCACCTGACATCGATGCATTCGATGGATAATTACTACGTTTCGAAGCTATTGCCGCTGATTGCCGAGGCCGGCGTTTCGGCGATCCCCAATCCGCTGATCAACATCATGCTGCAGGGCCGCCACGACACCTTTCCCAAGCGCCGCGGGCTAACGCGGGTCAAGGAGATGCTGGCGCACGGCATCCGCGTCGGCTGGGGCCAGGATTGCGTGCTCGACCCCTGGTATTCGCTGGGCACCGCCGACATGCTCGACGTCGCCTTCATGGGCCTGCATGTCGCCCAGATGTCGAGCCCGGCCGAGATGGCGCGCTGCTTCGACATGGTCACCAACGTCAATGCCGCCATCATGGGCCTCGACCACCTTGGCCTGGCGGTCGGCAAGCGCGCCAGCCTGGTCGTTCTCGATGCCGGCAACCCAGTCGAGGCGCTGCGGCTGCGCCCAGAGCGTCTCTGCGTCATTGCCAGGGGCAAGGTGGTGGCCGAGCGCAGCCGGCAGGACACGCGGCTTTCGATCGCCGGAAGGCCGGGCACGGTGAACCGGCGTCACGCTTAAAGCGCGTCGCGCTCGACCGGCCTCATGCGACGCGCTTAAGTTCCTGTGTTGATGCATGTCGTTGTCGCAAAACCGCTGCACACTTTTGCGCGACATGCATTAGTCCAGCCGATTTCCGGCGCTGGTCTTACCGAATTCTCGATTTTCGCCTCGTCATGGCCGCAGCTTGCGACTACGACGCGGGTCACCGTACCCCACGGCGAGGAACCGGTAACGGAATGGCGCAGCCCGCAGCCCATAATTCGACGATCAGGAACGCGCTGCTGGCCGGCATCCTGCTGATGCTCGCCGGCGATTTCCTGTTTGCGCTGAACGATGCGATGGGCAAGTGGCTGGTTGCCAGTTTTTCCGTCGGCCAGGTCGTGCTGATCCGCTCGATCGGCGCGTTTTTCATACTTGGGCCGATGATTGCCCATCAGGGTGCGGCCAAGCTGTTTCTCATGGAGCGGCCGGAGCTGCAGCTGCTGCGCGTGGTGATGACGACGCTTGACACGGCGCTGTTCTACGCGGCGGTCGTCTATCTGCCGCTCGCCGATGTGATGAGCTTCTACATGGCCGGGCCGATCTACGTCGCGGCGCTGTCGCACTTTTTGCTCGGCGAAAGGGTCGGCTGGCGCCGCTGGGCGGCTATCCTGCTCGGTTTCTGCGGTGTGCTGATCATGCTGAAGCCGTCGTCGGCCGCGTTCTCGCTGTCCTCGATGTTCGCGCTCGCCGGCAGCATTTCCTTTGCCTTCGCCATCATCCTCAATCGGCGGCTGCGCGGCACCAGCGACACTTCGCTGGTCACCTGGCAAACCATCGGCACGCTGCTGGTCGGCGCTGCGCTGACCCTCGGCAGCTGGAGGACGCCGTCCTCGCTCGATTTCGGCGCCATGCTGCTTCTCGGCATCGTCTCCTGCGGCGCGCATCTGATGATCACCAGGGCGTTGAAGCTGGCGCCGGCCTCGACCTTGGCGCCGCTGCATTACAGCCTGCTGTTGTGGGCAGTGGTCTTCGGCCTCGCCTTCTTCGGCGATGTGCCTGGGCCGCGCATCCTGATCGGCTCGGCCATCGTCGTGATGGCCGGCCTGTTCATTTTCCATCGCCAGAAGGTGGTCGAAACCGTGGTGCCGCCCGAGAACGTGCCGAAGGGTGTGAATTAACCCCGGCGCACCGCTGCGAGATGCCGCGAAAATTCCGGCATCTCCATCAGTGCCTTGCAGCGCGCAAACCGGCCGTCTGCATAGGCGCGAAAGTCGTCGGCCGGATTTTTGTTGGCAAGCTGGATCAGTCCCCACAGCGTCCACAAAAGGTCGCACATCGCCTTGTAGATGACGATGCGGGCGCGCTCCGCCGGTCTCGGCTCGCCGCCGAAATAGGCCAGCATCATTTCCTCCTCCTGCGCGGCGTCGAATTGCCCTTCGACGCTGAGGTCGCCGAGATCCCAGAGCGGATCGTTCATGCCGGAATATTCCCAGTCGACGATCCACATCCTGTCGCCCGTATCGAGAAAGTTTTCGCAGAGCGGGTCGCAGTGGCAGGCGACGATCGGCAGAGGTTGAGCCGCAAGTGCTGAGCGCACTGCCTCCGCCTCGCGGACCACATCGTGGTAGCCGGCAGGCAGGGCGACGTCCTTGGTTGACAGCACTTTCAGATAATCGTCGATCATCGCGAACAGCTCGAAGCGGAAGGGGAACACCGCGCCGGATGTGTGCAGCTTGCGAAAGGCCTTGCCGGCGCGTGCCGGGCTGCCCGGTCGGGTCTTGAATTTTTCCGGCGACATCGTCTCGGCGCCGGCGATGAAGCGGGTCACCAGCACGCCGGTCTCGGCATCGACATGCAGCACTTCCGGGCTGACGCCGGCCTTCGCCGCTTCCCGGGCCGCCACTGCCTCGTTGGCGCGGTTGATGTATTCCTCGGTACCCTTGCCGGGGATACGCAGGCAGAAATCCTTACCTCTGAAGACGAGGTTGGTCAGGCCGCCGAGCCGTTCCAGCGGGCCGTCATAGCCGGCCAGCATCGGAATGGCCGCAAGCGCGGCGCGTGCCTGGTCATCCGCCATGGCTTTCGCTCCTTTTCCCATCTTTATTGTCGCGACGACGGTTCCACAGTTTTCACCGTTTGGCTATCATCGCGTAGCGGATCAATACCGGGCGACGAAACAGCAATGACGGACAGCAAACAGCAGAGCGCACTCGCCGCAGCCTATGCGGCGAAGCGGCCGGAAGACGTAGCCGCGCTCTACGACAGCTGGGCCGGCACTTACGACGCCGACATGTCGGCGGCCGGCTATCGCCATCCCACCATCTGCCTTGCCTTGCTGGCCCGCCATCTGCCGCGCGGCGCCGCACCTCTGCTCGATGCCGGCGCCGGCACCGGGCTCATCGGCGAGTGGCTCGCCATTACCGGTTATCCGCAGGTCGAGGCGCTCGACATCTCGGAAGGCATGCTGGCGCAAGCGGCGCGCAAAGGTATCTATTCGGCGCTGCACTGCCTGGCGCTTGGCGGGCCGCTGCCCTTCGTGGACGATGCCTATGCCGGGATCATCTCAGCCGGCGTCTTCACGTCGGGCCATGTCGGAGCCGAGGGGCTGGACGAGCTGATCCGCATCTGCCGGCCGGGCGGAGTGATCGTACTGACGGTGAAGAACACGCTGTGGGACACGGGCTTTGCCGCGCGGATCGCCGAGCTCGAGGCGCAAGGCATCGTCACCCGCGCCGAGGAGACGCCGCCCTATGTCTCGATGCCAGGCGAGGCCGATACGGTGCCGAGCCGGGGGCTGGTGCTCATCGTGAACTGAGGCGGAAGGCTCTACGCCTTCACCCTTGCTCCCGTCGGATCGTAAAGCGGCTCGAGGTGAATCTTAGCCGGCGTCCGTTCCATTGCCACCACCAGCTCGTAGTCGCCCGAGGTGAGGAAATCATCGTCGACGCCATCGGCATTGCGCACATAGCCGTAGCCGATGTTCCTGCCGATGGTGTAGCCATAGCCGCCGCTGGTGAGATAACCGACCGCCTGGCCGTTGCGCAGGATGGTCTCGCGCCCGAGCAGCACGACGTCGGGATCGTCGACAGTGAAGCCGGCAAAGCGTTTCCTGAGCGTCGAGCCACCGAGCTTTTCAAGCGCCCGCCGGCCGAGGAAATCGGTGTTCTTCCTGAGCTTCACCGCCCAGCCGAGGCCGGCCTCCTGCGGCGTGTCGTTGGGCGTGATGTCGGCGCCCCAGGCGCGGTAGCCTTTTTCCAGCCGCAGCGATTCCAGCGCCCGGTAGCCGACCGGGCGGATGTCGTGGGTAGCGCCCGCCGCCATCAGCGCGTCGAAAACCTCGCCTGTCGCCGCGATCGGCGCATGCAATTCCCAGCCTAGTTCGCCAACATAGGTGACGCGCAGTGCCCGCACGGCGTGGCCGGCAATGGCGATCTCGCGAACATGGCCGAACGGAAAGGCGGCATTCGAGACGTCAGCATCGGTCACCGCCGACAGCACATCACGTGCGCGTGGCCCCATCAGCGACAATGTGCCGAAATCCTCGGTGATGTCGGTCAGCGTCACGTCGAACTCCCTGCCGATATGATCGGCAATCCAGGAGAAATCGTGCGTGCGGAACCCGGTGCCGGTGACGATGTAGAATTTTTCCTCGCCGAGCCTCGCCACGGTCAAATCGGCCTCGATGCCGCCGCGCGTATTGAGGAGCTGTGTGTAGGTCACACGGCCGACCGGCTTGGCGACGTCATTGGCGCAGATCCAGTCCAGCGCCGTCAGCGCGTCGGCTCCGGTCATTTCGTATTTGGCAAACGACGATTGGTCGAAAATACCGATCTTTTCGCGCACATGGCGATGCTCGTCGCCGACGGGTGAAAACCAGTTCTGCCGGCCCATCGAATAGACGTCCTTCGGCTCGATGCCTGCCGGTGCGAACCAGTTCGGCCGCTCCCAGCCAAGTTTCGAGCCGAACACGGCGCGATGTTTTTGCAGCCGCTCGTACAAAGGTGAGACGATGCGCGGCCGTCCGCTGGCATATTCCTCATGCGGGAAGCCGATCGTGTAGTGCTTGCCGTAGGCTTCCAGCGTGCGGTCGCCGATCCATTTCCGGTCGCGGTGCAGGTCGGAGAAGCGGCGGATATCGACCACCCACAAATCGAGCGGCGCCTCGCCGTCGACGACCCATTGCGCCAGCGCCCAGCCGGCGCCGCCGCCGGACGCGATGCCGAAGGCATTGAAGCCGGCGCCGACGAACATATTGGGGCATTCCGGCGCCACGCCGAGGATGAAATTGCCGTCCGGCGTAAAGCTCTCCGGCCCGTTGATCATCTGTTTGACGCCGACATTGGCAAGCGCCGGGACGCGCTCGATCGCCTGGCTCATATGCTGCTCGAAATGATCGTAATCATCGTCGAACAGCCGGAACTCCCAATCGTCCGGCACATCGCCGCCGGGCAGACCGGTCGTCCACGCCTGCGGGTTCGGCTCGTAGCCGCCCATCACCAACCCGCCGACCTCCTCCTTGAAATAGGTGCGGCGATCGGGGTCGCGAATTGTCGGCGCGTCGGTCGCCAGGCCGACGATCTTCTCGGTGATGATGTACTGGTGCTTCACCGGCTGCAGCGGCACGTTGATGCCGGCCAGCGCACCCACCTGCCGCGCCCATTGCCCGGCGCAGTTCACCACCTTTTCGCAGGCGATATCGCCCCTGGTCGTCCTAACCTTGACGATCCGGCCGTTGGTCATTTCAAAGCCGGTGACCCGCACCTCCTCGAACAATTTTGCGCCATGCATGCGCGCGCCCTTGGCCAGTGACTGGGTGATGTCGGAAGGGCTTGCCTGACCGTCGGTCGGCAGCCAGGACGCGCCGACGAGGTCGCCGGTTTCCAGCAGCGGCCACATTTCCTTGACCTCGGCCGGCGACAGCAGATGCATGTCCATGCCGAAGCTCTTGGCCGTCGTTGCCAGCCGCTCATACTCGGTCCAGCGGTCGGCATTGGTGGCGAGGCGCAGGCAGCCAGTCATCTTCCAGCCGGTGGCGAGGCCGGTTTCGGCTTCCAGCCCCTTGTAGAGATCGACTGAATATTTGAGCACGCGCGTGATCGACGCCGACGAGCGTAGCTGGCCGACCAGCCCAGCAGCATGCCAGGTCGAACCCGAGGTCAGTTTGCCCTGTTCGAGCAGAACGATTTCGGCCTTGTGGTCGCGCGCCAGATGATAGGCCGTCGAACAGCCGATGATGCCACCGCCGATGACCACGATCCCGGCCTGGGCGGGCAAGGTCATGTCCGCGTCCCGTATTTTGTCCTGTAGTTTTCCAGGGCGGCTTCGAGCCGCGCCAGGTTTTCGTCCGCGTAGGCGGCGTAGTCGACACCGGGAGCATCGAGGTAGAGCTCGGAAACCATGCCCCACATCGCCTCGCGCAGCAGCGACGCGCATTGCATGGCGGCGTGCGAGCGCCGTATCGCCGGGTCTGGCTCCTTCATGAAATAGGCGGTCAGGAAGGCGAAGGATTCCTCGTCGCTCATGCCGGCGTTCGAAGCCGCGCCAGCAAGGTCGAACATCGCGGTGTTGAAGCCGGCATATTCGAAGTCGATGAGCCACAGCCTGTGACCGTCGTCGATTATGTTGGCCGGCAGAAGATCGTTGTGACCGAAGACGATCGGCAGCAGTTTTTGCGCGCGCTCGAGCTCGTCCGCCAGGGTCAAAAGGCGTGGCAATTCGCCCAGCTTGCGGCTGCGGCCTTCCTCCAGCGTGCGCGCATAGTCGCGAATGACATGGAATACCCAGAACATGAAGCCGGCGCCGGAGATGTGACTGGGCATCTCCCGGTGGAAGCCGCGCAGCAACGCGGCAACGCGGCCGAGATCGGCGCGCACGTCCTGCGCGACGTAGGCCTTGGCGCCGAGATACTCCGTCACCATGACGCCCGGTCCGGTGTAGTGGACGGCCGGAGCGAAGCCTGCCGCGTGCGCTGCCCGCGCGGTCATCATCTCGCGCTCGCGAAAGACATGGTGGAACGGATAATCCTGGCCGAGCCGTACGACGTGCCGCCCGGCCGCGTCCTTGACCAGATAATTGGCATTGCTCAGTCCACCCGGCAGCGGCGCAATGTCGATGCTGCCGGTCCAGCAAGGCAGCGCGCGGATGCGGTCTTCGACAGTCACGATCTCGTCCAACATTGGGTCAATTTCCCACGCATGTCACGGCTGGCCAGCGATGACAATCGGACGGAGGAATGGCGGCAACGCGAAGATCTCGTCGGTGCAGATCTCGGGATCGGTATCCCGCACCGCACCGACGAGCCCCTTTGTGCCGGGTTCTTCGACGCCGGCATCCGCCCCCGCGGATCCTGAATTTCGGCACCCTTGCACCAACAGTTTCCCGGGCGTTCGGGCAGGCGATTTTTCGTGCGGCTCAGCCGTAGTCCTCCGTTCCGAGCCTGTCACAGCGATAATGTCGCGCCACGCTGGACGCGTTGTCAACGCGAAATTGTGGTGTTTTCTGCGTTTTTGCCCGAATTTTGTGAAATTTATTGAAGTTAGTGGCGTTTATGCCGTAGAAACGGTCAACGCTGCAACAATCCGACCGGATGGAACCGATGGTCCACTCGAAGCGGCATGGCGAAATCCTGCGCCTCCTCAAGGAGGAAGGCACTGTCACCATTGCCAGCCTGGCCGACCGGCTGGGCGTCTCGCTGGAGACGGTACGCCGCGACGTCAAGCCACTGACCAGCGACGGTTCCGTCCTCAAGATGCACGGCGCCATCGGCCTGCCGTCGTTTGCCGGCGAAGCGCCGTTCGAGCGGCGCATGCGCGAGAACGCCGATGCCAAGCGGGCTATTGCCCGCATGGTCGCCGCCACCATCCGCGACGGCGAGTCCATCATGCTCGACACCGGCACCACCACCTCTTTCCTGGCCCGGGAACTGCTCGGCCACCGGCGGCTGACGGTCGTCACCAACTCCTCCGACATCGCCCGCACACTGGCCACCGTCAACGGCAACAAGGTCTATATGGCCGGCGGCGAGCTGCGCAGCGATTCCGGTGCTGCCTTCGGCGTCTCGGCCATCGAATTCGTCAGCCGCTTTTCCGTCAGCCATGCGGTGATATCGACCGGTGCGGTCGATGCCGTCACCGGCGTCATGGACTATGATCTGGAAGAGGCCGAATTCGCCCGCATGGTGCTGTCGCGCGGTCAGCGTTCGCTTGTCGTCACCGACCACAGCAAATTCGGCCGCCAGGGCCTTGTTCAGGTCTGCGGCTTCGGCGGCTTTTCCGAACTCGCCACCGACTGGCCGCCGCCGCACGACATCGCCGCCGCCCTCGTCCAGGCCGGCGCGCGGCTCAGCATTGCGGACGGCGGAAGCGAGGGCTGAGCTCTATCGGCAGATCGGCACCAGCACCACTTCCCAGCGCCGCCTCGGCCGTGTTTAGTCCGGCCATGGCTTTCACCATCCGCCAATTGCAGTTCTTCATCGCCGTCTCCGAGCAGGGCACAGTGTCGGGCGCCGCCCAGAACCTGTCGATCTCGCAATCCTCGGTCACCGAAGCGATCAAGGAGTTGGAGCACGATCTCGGCGTCGAGCTGTTCGAGCGCCACCCGCGCGGCTTGAACATCACCCACAAAGGCCACCAGTTCCTGCGCCATGCGAGGAAGATCCTGGCGGACGTTTCCGATGCGCGCCGCGCCTTCTTCGGCGAACGGATCGCGGCAAGCGGGCGGCTGCAACTTGGCGTCACCTCGTTGGTCGCTGGCTATGTTCTTTCCGATCTTCTTGCCCGCTACCGCCGCGCCTATCCGGGTGTCGAGGTCTCGGCGATCGAGGACAATGGCGACTATCTCGAGCATCTGTTGATCGGCGGCAAGCTCGACATTGCCGTCATGGTCAACCTCGAACCTGCGCGACCGCACCGCGCTGCAGTCCGAAATCCTCGAAGTCTCGGCCTACCGGCTGTGGCTGCCGCTCGGCCACCCCTTGGCCGGTGCCGACATCATCGGCATCGGCGACATCGCCTCGGAACCGCTGATCATGCTGACCGTCGACGAGATCGAGGAGAATACCGGAAAGCTGCTGACGGCAATCGGCGCCAAGCCGCATGTCGCCTTCCGCACCCGCTCGGTCGAAGCGGTGCGCAGCCTCGTCGCTACCGGCGCCGGCGTGGCGCTGCTGCCCGATCTCGTCTACCGGCCATGGTCGCTGGAAGGCGACCGCATCGAATCGCGCGATATTTCGGGGTCGTTGCCGGTCGTCCAGGTCGGCATGGTCTGGCGGCGCGGCTCCGGCCTGCCGCAAGCGGCGCGCGACTTCATCGGACTTGCCCAGTCGCAGCGCATCGTGCGCCAACGACCCGAGAAGATCGGCCGCTGACGTATCGGAAAAATCGATATCGGCTTTCTGATAAATGAATTTGCGAAACCGGAAATTTCGCAGCACTTTTCGGTCAGGGAACAAAGCTGCCGCCGGAGCACGGCCTCAGAGCCGCGCATCCAATGTCTTTGAACGGGCGCATGATCTTCTTCCGAAGCCCGAAACCGGTTTCGAGGTCATGCAAAAATGGGAGATCGACGATGAATTCATTGCTGAAATCATGCACTGCCTTGACGGTCGCGCTGAGCTTCTCCGGCCAGGCCATCGCCCAGGTCAAGGAGCTCGGCAAAGGCGAAGGCGAGGTCAATATCGTCGCCTGGCCGGGCTATATCGAGCGCGGCGAAACCGACAAGGCCTATGATTGGGTCACTTCGTTCGAGAAGGAAACCGGCTGCAAGGTCAACGTCAAGACCGCCAACACCTCCGACGAGATGGTCTCGCTGATGAACGAGGGCGGCTTCGATCTCGTCACCGCCTCGGGCGACGCTTCGCTGCGCCTTGTCGCAGGCAAGCGTGTCCAGCCGATCAACACCGATCTCATCCCGAGCTGGAAGACGGTTGACGACCGGCTGAAGGATGCACCCTGGTTTACCGTCGGCGGCGTCCATTACGGCGTCCCCTATCAGTGGGGGCCGAACGTGCTGATGTACAACACCGAAGTGTTCAAGGAGGCGCCGAAGAGCTGGAAGGTGGTCTTCGAGGAAATGAAGCTTCCCGACGGCAAGTCGAACAAGGGCCGCGTCCAGGCCTATGACGGGCCCATCCACATCGCCGATGCTGCCAATTACCTGATGGCCCACAAGCCGGAGCTCGGCATCAAGGATCCGTACGAACTGACCGAAGACCAGTACAAGGCCGCGCTCGACCTTCTGCGGGTCCAGCGTACGCTGGTCGGACGCTATTGGCACGACGCCGCCATCCAGGTCGACGATTTCCAGAACGAAGGCGTCGTCGCCTCCGGCTCCTGGCCCTACCAGGTCAACACGCTGATCGCGGCAAAGAAGCCGGTCGCCTCGACCATCCCCGAGGAGGGCGTTACCGGCTGGGCCGACACCACGATGATGGAGGCCGATGCTGCCCACCCGAACTGCGCCTACATGTGGATGGAGCATTCGCTGTCGCCGAAAGTGCAGGGCGACGTCTCCGCCTGGTTCGGCTCGCTGCCGGTGGTGCCTGCCGCCTGCAAGGGCAACGAACTGCTCGGCGAAGAAGGCTGCAAGACCAACGGCTACGACAATTTCGACAAGATCAAGTTCTGGAAGACGCCGGTCTCGAAATGCGCCACCCAGAACGACCAGTGCGTACCCTACTACCGCTGGGTGTCGGACTATATCGGCGTCATCGGCGGGCGGTGAGTTCGCCTCACCTACGAAGCCCGGCGCTGCCCGTCACCCTTACCCTCTCCCGGTGAAGAACGGGGGGCCGCCAGCGTTAGAGCGCCTCCCTTCTCCCCGTCCACCATACGGGGAGAAGGTGCCGGCAGACGGAAGAGGGGCGGCGCAACCGCATGAAAATTTAATGAGCCTGACAGATCAGGACAGCCCCATGACCTCCGCCGTTTCCTTCCAAAAAGTCTCCCGCCATTTCGGCAGCGTGCGTGCGGTCGACGCGGTCGATCTCGACATCGTGCCGGGCGAGTTCTTCGCCATGCTCGGGCCTTCCGGCTCGGGCAAGACGACGTGCCTGCGCCTCATTGCCGGTTTCGAGCAGCCGACGGCGGGTTCGATCTCGATCTTCGGCGAACGCGCCGAGGGCGTGCCGCCCTATCGCCGCAACGTCAACACCGTGTTCCAGGATTATGCGCTGTTCCCGCATCTCAACGTGCTCGACAACGTCGCCTATGGGCTGATGGTCAAGGGCATCGGCAGACCGGAGCGGCAAAAGGCGGCGGAAGACGCGCTGGCGCTGGTGCGGCTTCCCGGCTACGGGGCGCGTCGCCCTGGCCAGCTTTCCGGCGGCCAGCGCCAGCGCGTCGCGCTCGCCCGTGCGCTGGTCAACCAGCCCAAGGTGCTGCTGCTCGACGAGCCGCTCGGCGCGCTCGACCTCAAGCTTCGCGAAAACATGCAGGAGGAGTTGAAATCGCTGCAGAAGGCGCTTGGCATCACCTTCGTGTTCGTCACCCACGACCAGGGCGAAGCGCTGTCGATGGCCGACCGCGTCGCCGTGTTCAACGATGGCAAGATCATGCAGATCGGCACGCCGGAAGACATCTATCAGCGCCCCAAGACCCGCTTCGTCGCCGATTTCGTCGGCTCGTCCAACGTGTTGCCGCCGGATTTCGTCCAGCGCTATGCCGGCCAGCATCGCTGGGGCAGCCTGCGGCCCGAATCCATTCGCATCGGCCGGGCGGCCAAGGGCGACGGCGTTGCCGCCCGCCTGGTGTCGACCAATTATCTCGGCGCCACGACAAGACTGGCACTCGATGCAGAGGGCTTGCGGCTGCATGTCATCGTGCCGGCGGGTGCTGCCTTGCCCCGGGAAGGCGAGGCGGTGGCGCTCACCTTCAACCGCGAGCAGTTACATCTGATGGACGATCTCGGATGAGCCTGGACGCTGCCATGCCGCGGGCCACGGCGCCCGCCATCCTGCCGGGAAGCGGCGGCCTGCGTGGCGCGCTCTCCGACCTCTTCTGGCGCCGGCCGCAATTCCTGCTTCTGCTCATGCTGCTGCCGCCGGTCCTGTGGCTCGGCATCGTCTATATCGGCTCACTCTTCGCACTGCTTTTGCAGAGCTTCTTTTCGATCGACGAGTTCTCCGGCCTGATCAACCGGCAGTTCACGCTGAAGACTTATGGCGACCTGCTGCAGGCCGCCAATCTCGACATCATCCTGCGCACGGTGACGATGGCGGCGCTGGTGACGCTGGCGGCGGCGGTCATCGCCTTTCCCATCGCCTATTACGCGGCGCGCTATGCGCGCGGCCGTTGGAAGGCGCTGTTTTATCTCGGCGTCATGCTGCCGCTGTGGTCGAGCTACCTGGTCAAGATCTATGCCTGGAAGCTGATTCTCGCCAAGGAAGGCATCCTGACGTGGCTACTGGCCAAATTGCATCTTCTGTGGCTGCTCGACGCCTGGCTGTCGCTGCCGGTCGTCGGCGGCAACTCGCTGTCGGTCTCCTCAACCGGCACCTTCATCGTCTTCGTCTATGTCTGGCTGCCGTTCATGATCCTGCCGGTGCAGGCCGCACTCGAGCGCGTGCCGGGCAATTTGGTCGAGGCTTCGTCCGATCTCGGTGCCTCGCCCGGGCAGACCTTCCGCAACGTGCTGTTCCCGCTGGCGCTGCCCGGCATCGTCGCCGGCTCGATCTTCACCTTCTCGCTGACGCTCGGCGACTACATCATCCCACAGATCATCGGCACCTCGCGGCTGTTCATCGGCCAGGCCGTTTATTCGCAGCAAGGCACCGCCGGAAACATCCCGCTCGCCGCCGCCTTTACCGTGGTGCCTATCGTCATCATGGGCTTCTATCTCTGGGGCGCCAAGCGCATGGGGGCCTTCGATGCGCTCTGACCGTGGCCCATCCGCGCCGATCGGACTGAAGCTCGCTGCCACCGGCGGCCTGCTTTTCCTGCATTTGCCGATTCTGCTGATCTTCGTCTATGCCTTCACCACCGAGGAGAAGAGCTTCGTCTGGCCGCCGCCGGGCCTGACCACGCAATGGTTCGCCGTCACCTGGAATCGCCCCGACGTCTGGCAGGCGCTATCGCTGTCGGTGCGGGTCGCGGCGATCTCGACCGCCATCGCGCTGGTCCTCGGCACGCTGTGCGCCGCTGCCGTGTCGCGCACAAAATTCTTCGGCCGCGAAACCATCTCGCTGCTGGTCATCCTGCCCATCGCGCTGCCCGGCATCATTACTGGCATCGCGCTGCGCTCAGCCTTCGCGCTGGCCGAAATCCCGTTCTCGTTCTGGACGATCGTGCTCGGCCACGCCACCTTCTGCGTGGTCGTCGTCTACAACAATGCGGTCGCCCGTTTCCGCCGCACGTCCGGCTCGATGATCGAGGCGTCGATGGACCTCGGCGCCGATGGTTTCCAGACCTTTCGGCATGTCGTGCTGCCCAACATCGCAACCGCGCTGCTGGCCGGCGGCATGCTTGCCTTTGCGCTGTCCTTCGACGAGGTCATCGTCACCACCTTCACCGCCGGCCAGCAGCAGACGGTGCCGATCTGGATGCTCGAAGAATTGATCCGTCCGCGCCAGCGTCCGGTCACCAATGTCGTGGCCATGGTCGTGGTGCTGGTGACGCTGCTTCCCATCCTCGCTGCCTATTACCTGACCCGCGACGGCGACCAGATCGCCGGTTCGGGCAAATAATCTCGTTCATAAGGGAGAGACTTCCATGGACACGCAGATGCTGATCGGCTCGAAATTCGAAAAAGGCACCGAGACCGAGGAACCGATCCTCAACCCGAAGACCGGGGCGACCATACTCAATCTGCCCGAGGCCAGCCCCGGGCAGATCGAGGCGGCCGTACTTGCCGCCGAAAAAGCCTTCGTCACCTGGTCCCGCACAACACCGGCGCAGCGCGCCGGCTATCTCCTGAAGATCGCCGATCGCATCGAGGCTGCGGCAACGGATTTCGCGGCGCTCGAGGCGCTGAACTGCGGCAAGCCGATCAATGCCGTGCTCAATGACGAGATCCCGGCGATCGTCGACTGCTACCGCTTCTTTGCCGGCGCGGTCCGCTCGATGCCTGGCCAGGTCGCCGGCGAATACATTCCCGGCCACACCTCGATGGTCCGCCGCGACGCCATCGGCGTTGTGGCGTCGATCGCGCCGTGGAACTATCCGCTGATGATGATGGCCTGGAAGCTGGCGCCGGCGATTGCCGGCGGCAACACGGTCGTCTTCAAGCCGTCGGAACAGACGCCGCTGACCGCGCTGAAGCTGGCGAAAATCCTCGTCGAGATCCTGCCGGAAGGCGTCGTCAACGTCGTGCTCGGCCGCGGCGACAGCGTCGGCAACACGCTGATCAACCATCCGAAGGTCAACATGATCTCGATCACCGGCGACGTCGCCACCGGCAAGAAGGTGCTGCAGGCCGCCGCTAAATCGGTCAAGCGCACACATCTCGAGCTCGGCGGAAAGGCGCCGGTCATCGTCTTCGACGACGCCGATCTCGGTGCGGTGGTCAACGGCCTGCGCGCCTTCGGCTATTACAATGCCGGCCAGGATTGCACCGCCGCCTGCCGCATCTATGCCGGCAAGAAGATCTATGACAAACTTGTCGCGGATCTCTCCGCTGCGGTCTCGACCCTCAAGTATGATCGCCCCGATGATACCGAGAACGAGATCGGCCCGCTGATTTCGCGTCGCCAGCGTGACCGCGTCTCGAGCTTCGTCGAGCGCGCCTCGGAGCTCAAGCACATCGAGATCACTACGGGCGGCAAGCCGGGTGAGGGCTCCGGCTTCTTCTACCAGCCGACCGTCGTCGCCGGCGCGCTGCAGGAGGACGAGATCGTGCGCCGCGAAGTGTTCGGCCCGGTGGTCTCGGTCACCCGCTTTTCCGAAGTCGACGAAGCGGTGAACTGGGCCAATGATTCTGACTACGGCCTGGCGTCGTCGGTGTGGACCAAGGATGTTTCGCGCGCCATGGCGACGGCCGCCCGCCTGCAATATGGCTGCACCTGGATCAACACCCATTTCATGCTGACCAACGAGATGCCGCATGGCGGGTTGAAACAATCCGGCTACGGCAAGGACATGTCGCTATATGCGCTGGAGGACTATACCGCAGTCCGCCACGTCATGATTGCGCACGGATAGCGCCCTCGGGGAGACGGTGGCCTCAGGCCGAAGGCGCCACGCGATTATTCTTCCGCCTCCTCCGCCCCGCTCGCGGCCGGCGCAACCAGCAGCACAGCGGCGCCGAGGATCGCTGCGATGAAAGAGCCGGCGAGGATGCCGACCTTGACCGCGTCCTGCAGAGCGACGTCGCTGGCGAAGGCGAGCAGGCCGATGAACAGGCTCATGGTGAAGCCGATGCCGCAGAGCAGTGAAATACCGATCATGTGCAGCCAGCCGGCATTGACCGGCAGATCGGCAAATCCGAGCCGGATGGCAAGCGCGGAAGACCCGAACACGCCGACCAGTTTGCCGGCGACGAGACCCGCGGCGACGCCGAGCGTCAGCGGCTCGACTAGTGCGGCAGCGCTGAGACCGCCGAGCGAAACGCCGGCGTTGGCAAAACCGAAGATCGGGATGACGAAAAAGGGTACGATTTTGTGCAGGCCGTGTTCGAGCCGGTGCAGCGGCGAATGGTCGAGATCGTGGCCGCTGCCCGACGAGATCTTCAGCGGTATGGTGAGAGCCAGCGCGACCCCGGCGAGCGTCGCATGGACGCCCGATTTCAAAACCAAAACCCACAGCACGACACCAAGCACGATATAAGGCAGCAGCGTCAGCACCAGCATGCGGTTGAGCACCACCAGCAGCGCGATGACGGCGAAGGCGGCGCCGAGATAGGCGAGCGACAGGCCGCTGGTATAGAACACCGCGATGATGAGCACGGCGCCGAGATCGTCGATGATGGCGAGCGCGGTAAGGAATATCTTCAACGAGCCCGGCACGCGGCTGCCGAGCAGCGACAGCACGCCGAGCGCAAAGGCGATGTCGGTGGCGGTCGGGATCGCCCAGCCGGACAGAGCGGCTGGATTGTTGCGGTTGATGGCGACGTAGACCAGTGCCGGCACCGCCATGCCACCGGCGGCGGCGATGCCGGGCAGCACGCGGCGCGGCCAGGTCGAGAGCTGGCCGTCGAGCATCTCGCGCTTGATCTCGAGGCCAACCAGCAGGAAGAACACCGCCATCAGGCCGTCATTGATCCAGTGCGAGACGCTGAGCGGTCCGAGATAGGCATGGAGGGCGGAGAAATAAGCTTCGGCCAGCGGCGAATTGGCGACGATCAGGGCCAGGGCCGCCGCAGCCATCAGGATGAGGCCGCCGGCCGCCTCGCTGTCGAGGAATTCGCGCAGCATGGAGACCAGCCGCTTTTCGTCCTGCATGTCGCCTCCGTCGTATCAGCGGCAAGGTCCGACGCACCGCCCAGCGATGATGCGCAAACGGCGCTGGCCGGGCAAGCCTGCAGTCAGAACCTTTTAGCGCGGCGCGCGCTTGGCGAGGATGCGTTGCAGCGTGCGGCGATGCATGTTCAGGCGGCGTGCGGTTTCCGAGACATTGCGGTCGCACATTTCGTAGACGCGCTGGATGTGTTCCCAGCGCACGCGATCAGCCGACATTGGATTTTCCGGCGGCGCGGCACGTTCGCCCGCCGTGCGGGTCAGGGCTGCAAAGATGTCGTCGGCATCGGCCGGCTTCGATAGATAGTCGATGGCGCCGAGCTTTACGGCCGTCACCGCAGTGGCGATGTTGCCATAGCCTGTAAGGATTATGGCGCGAGCATCGTCGCGCTTCTCGCGAATGGCAGCGACGACGTCGAGGCCGTTGCCGTCGGCCAGCCGCATGTCGACCACCGCATAGGCCGGCGGATTGGCGCGCGCCTTGGCAACCGCCTCCTCGACGCTCTCCGCCGTCTCGACCACGAAACCCCTGGTTTCCATGGCGCGGGCAAGCCGCGTCAGGAACGGCTTGTCGTCGTCCACGATCAGCAGCGAGGTGTCCTCGCCTTCGACCATTGCGCCAATCGTTTCGTCAGTACTCATCGCGCTGAAAATCCTGCTGCCTGATTTTTACGCAAATATAGTTTCGCAACGCTATTGTCCAATTTAGGCCGTGTCGAACATGGTGGCCGAAGCCTGCTCGGGATTAAGGAAGACGCTGCGCGGCCACGATATCTGCACGATAGCGCCCTCGCCGGGCTCGCTCGAATTGCGGAAATCGAGCGTCGCGCCGGAGCGTTCGAGCAAGGTCTTGGCGATGAATAGGCCGAGGCCGAGGCCGCCGCCGGCTTCGGTGCCTTGTCGGGTCGACATATAGGGTTCGCCGATACGGTCGATGATCTCCGGTGGAAAGCCCGGCCCGTCGTCGATGATCGAGAAGCTGACGGCGGCCTCGTTCCACTCCCAGCGTATGGTGACGTTCTTGCGGGCGAAGTCGACGGCGTTCTCGACCAAATTGCCGAGCCCGTAAATGACGCCGGGATTGCGCCGGCCCACCGGTTCCGGGCCGATGCGCTCGCCCGGCCGAAGCTTGATCGAAATGCCGAAATCGCGGTGCGGTGCCGTCACTTCCTCGACCAGCGAGGTCAGCGGCAGGCGCGAGAGGTGCACTTCGCTCTCGGAGGAAAGGCTGGTCAGGCGCTTCAGGATTTCGCGGCAGCGCTCGCTCTGCGAACGCAGCAGCTTCACGTCCTCGCCGTATTTCGGATCTTCGCCAAGCGCCTTCTCCATCTCCTTGGCGACAAGCGTGATGGTGGCGAGCGGCGTGCCGAGTTCGTGCGCGGCGGCCGCGGCGAGGCCGTCGAGGGCCGAGAGATGCTGTTCTCGCTGAAGCACCAATTCCGTGGCGGCAAGCGCGTTGGCAAGCAGCCGCGCCTCCTCTGCCACCCGGAAGGCATAGATCGCGGTAAAGGCGATGGAGCAGAACACCGCCATCCACATGCCGGCGACATAGATGAACGGCATCGCCAATGGCGCCCCCTCATGCCAGGGCAGCGGCAGGTGGTAGAAGACCAGCAGCGTCGCCGCCACGATCACCAGCGCGCCGAGCAGAGCCGTCAATCGCAGCGGCAGCGACGTCGCCGAGACGACGACGGGCACGGTCATCAGCAGCGAAAACGGATTGGTAAGGCCGCCGGTCATGTAGAGCAGGCCGGCAAGCTGCAGGCTGTCGAAGGTCAAGATGGCAAAGGCCGAGAACGGGGTAAGCCGATGCGCCGCCGGATAGCGGAAGGTCAGCAACAGGTTCATCCAGGCCGAACAGGCGATCAGCGCAAAACACATGCTGACCGGCAGCGGAAATTTCAGCCCGTAGGCGACGACAAGCACGGTCAGGCTCTGGCCGACAATGGCAAGCCAGCGCAGCCTGATCAGCGTGTTGAGGCGCAGCCGCTGGCTTTGCTGGAAGTCGGGCGCGTGCAGAATGTTTATCATGGCGGGATTATAGAGGGGAAACCGCTGGAGGTCTTTCCGAAAACCGGGACCGCTGACGCGGACCTTCGGGTTGTGATCATGGTCCGGGAAGCATCAGGTACCGCGCGGCTTCGCGCGGCTGGTGGCGGCGGCGAGAAGCGGGTTCTCCGGCCAGAGATGCCTGGGATAGCGGCCACGCATCTCAGCCCGCACATCGGCCCAGGAGCCGCGCCAGAAGCCGGGCAGGTCGCGCGTCGTCTGGATCGGCCGGTGCGCCGGCGACAGCAATTCGAGGGTCAGCGGCACAGTGCCGTTGGCGATCGCCGGATGCCGGTCGAGGCCGAACAGTTCCTGCACGCGCGCCGCCAGCACCGGCCATTCGCCGTCATAGCGGATCGGTAGCCGGCTGCCCGACGGCGCGTCGAAATGGGTCGGCGCCAATGTGTCGATCTTGCGCTGCAATTCGTGCGGCACCAGCGTCATCAGGCCTTGCGAAAGCACGCTAGGATCAATCGCCGTAAAGGCTGTGGCACCGGAAAGGAATGGCAGCAGCCAGTCGTCGAGGCGCTCGACGAGCGCGGCATCGGAGACATCGGGCCATGGCGCGCCGAGGCCGCGATGCAGCCAGCCGAGCCGCTGCCGCAACGTCTCCGCCTCCCTGGTCCACGGCAACAGGGACAGGCCGTGTTCGCGCAAGGCGTCGAGGATGGCGCGATCCGCGTCCGCACCGGTCGGCGCCGGCAGCATGCGTTCGGACAACGTGATGGCCCCGAGGCGAACCGTCTCGCGCACTCGCACCGCGCGCCTGTCGCGGTCGAAGCTGACCTCGCGGCGCGTCTCGATCCTTTCCGCCAGCGCGGCACGGATATCGGTCTCATCGATGGCTGCCGCCGCGGTGATGCGGGCGTTCTGCGCCTTGCCCTGCAGGTCGGCGACGACGAGCCATGTCTCGCCGGCCAGCGGATCGGAGGCGTCGAGCGTGGCGCCCGAGCCGTTGGCAAGCACGAAGCGGCCACGCTCGCCGCGCGCTTTGGCGACCCGATCCGGCCAGGCATGGATGAGGAGCGAACCGGCAGTGCTACCCTCCCCCTTGAGGGAAGGGTTGATCCGCGTAGCGGATCGGGGCGGGGTCGATTCGGGCACGCCATCGGCGACCCCGCCCCGTCTCTCTCGTCTCGCTGCGCTCGGCTCGTTCGCCGACCCTCCCCTCGAGGGGGAGGGTGAAGCCTGCTTTGCCAACCTCTCGGCCAGCTGCCGGGCAGCGGTGGCACGCGGCGATCTTTCGGCGTGAAAGCGCATCAGCCGCCGTTCGAGATCGGCACCCTCGCCGCCAAGGCCACGCTCGGTCAATAGCACGGCGAGCATCGCCGCCTCGAGCGTCTGTCCGGTCCTTGCCGCCTCGGCAACCATGTGGGCGAGCCGCACCGGTAACGCCAGCCTGCGCATCGCGGCACCGCCATCCGTCAGGCGTCCTGCCGCATCGACCGCATCGAGCGCACGCAGCAGCGCCCTCGCCTCGGTGAGCGCCGCAGCCGGCGGGGGATCGAGGAAGGACAGGCTGGTTGGATCGGCGACGCCGAACGCGGCGCAATCGAGCAACAGACCGGAAAGATCGGCCTCGAGGATTTCCGGCGGCGTAAAGGCCGGCAGTGCCGCCGTCTGCTCGGCCCGCCACAACCGGATGGCGACGCCGGGCTGCGTGCGCCCGGCACGGCCGGCGCGCTGGTCGGCGGAAGCGCGCGAAGCACGCACCGTCTCCAGCCGCGTCAGGCCGCTCGCCGGCTCATAGCGCGGCAGCCGCGACAGGCCGGAATCGATGACGACGCGCACGCCGTCGATGGTGATGGAGGTTTCGGCGATCGACGTCGCCAGCACCACCTTGCGGCGGCCGGGCGGCGCAGGCTTGATCGCCGCGTCCTGCGTCTTGTTGTCGAGCATGCCGTAGAGCGGCACGATATCGGTGTCGGCGCCGACCTTGCCGGCCAGCCGCTCCGCGGTGCGCTCGATCTCGCGCTGGCCGGGCAGGAAAGCGAGCACGCTGCCCTCCTCCCCGGCAAGCGCCGAGCGGATCGCCCTGGCCATCGCGTCCTCGATGGCGATGCCGGCCGGCCGCTCGTCATAGCGGATGTCGACCGGGAAGGCGCGGCCTGCGCTCTCGATCACCGGCGCGCCGAACAGCAATTTTGCGACACGCGCGCCATCGAGCGTCGCCGACATCACCAGCAATCTGAGGTCGGGCCTCAGCGCACTTTGCACGTCGAGCGCCAGCGCCAGCCCGAAATCGCCGTCGAGCGAGCGTTCGTGGAACTCGTCGAACAACACCGCCGCGACACCGGGCAGCTCGGGATCGTCGAGGATCATGCGGGACAGCACGCCTTCGGTGACGACGAGAATCCTGGTCTTTGCGGACGTGCGGTTTTCCATCCGCATGGCATAGCCGACGGTTTCGCCGGGCTCTTGGCCAAGCAATTCGGCCATGCGGCGGGCGGCAGCGCGGGCGGCGAGGCGGCGAGGCTCGAGCAGAATGATTTTTCCGGCGCCGAGCCATTCAGCGTCGAGCAGCGCCAGTGGAACCAAAGTCGTCTTGCCGGCGCCGGGCGGCGCCACCAGCACGGCGCTGTTACCATGGCTCAGCGCTTCATCGAGCGCCGGCAAGACAGCGGAGACCGGCAGGTCCGGCAAGGGTTTTGTGGTCATTGGGCTATGCTGTGCAGCCAGTTGCCGCCGATCGCATATCAGCGGTGACGGTCGCGGCGCAACCTCAGCGCCGATTCAAAGCCTGGTCCGCGAAAACGGGTTCCAGCGCACCGTGCCGAGCCGCACCTCCTCGCGCACCATCGTCAGCAGGCCGGAACCGCCGACCACGGCGAGCCCGACCAGCGACAGAAAATCGGGATATTCCCTGAAGAACAGCGCGCCCAGAAGCACCGCCCAGACGATCTGCGAGTAATGCGTAGGCGCGATGCGGTTCGCCGGTGCGTATTTGACCGCCAGCAGATGCAGCAGCTGGCCGCCGGCGGTGAAGGCGCCGGCCAGCACAAGCCACGCCCATTGCCTGCCATCCGGCAGCGAGAACGAGGTGGCCGCCGCCCCGACGCCGTTGAAGAACAGGCCGTAGCCGATCAGCACGCCGAGCATCGTCGTGCGCTTTTCCTGCGCGGCGAGCGAACGCATCAGGATGACACTGGTGGCGGCCAGGAAAGCGATGATGAACGCCGCCAGATGGCCAAGATGCAGCTCGCGAAAACCAGGCCTGACAACCAGCATAACCCCGGCAAAGCCAGCGACCACCGCCAGCCACCGCCAGGGGCCGACCTTCTCCTTGAGGACCAGCGTGGCCAGGATGGTGACGAATAGCGGCGCCAGGAAGATCAGCGCATAGACTTCCGCCAGCGGGATGGTGGTGAAGGCATAGACGCTGAGCACGCCCGACGCGATGCCGGCCCAGGCGCGGGCCTGTACCGCCCAGGGCCGGGTCGTGCGCCAGAAATCGCGCCAGCGCTCGCCTGGCGGCCTGGCGAAAAGCAGGAAACAGCCGGCAAACAATGTCGAGAAGAAGCCGATCTCGAAGACATTGAACTGCCCGCCCAGGCTTTTGACAACGGCGTCGCTGCACGAATAGCTTGCATAGGCGATGAGAGCGAGCAGAATTCCGTTGGGCACGTTTTTCCGTTTCCGGGAGAGATGAGAGTGAAGATACTGGCGCTTGGCGCGCATCCGGACGACATCGAGATCTTCATGTTCGGTACGATGGCGGCCTATGCCGCGCAAGGCGCAGAACTCTTTTTTGCCGTAGCCACGGATGGCGCCAGGGGCGGTTATGGCGATCCGGCCGCGCTGGCCCGCACGCGCCGCATGGAGGCGACGGCGGCGGCCGGCCTGCTTGGCGTGACGCCGCGCTTCCTCGACTTTCCCGATGGAGCGCTGGTGGCGGACGCGGCCCTGATCACGGCGCTGAAAGCAGTGATCGGCGAGATAGGGCCGGATCTGGCGATCACGCATGCGTCGAACGACTATCATGGCGACCACCGCGCGCTGTCGGATGGCGTGCGCATAGCAGCGTCGTTCACGGTGCCCGTGCTGCATGCCGACACGTTCGGCGGCACCGGGTTTTCGCCAACGCACTACGTCGATACCTCCGGGCATTTCGATCTCAAGGCGGAGGCGATCCGGGCGCATCAGTCGCAGGATCCCGAGCGTTTCGTCGACGCGGCGCGCACGCTGAACGCCTTTCGCGCCGGCCAGTGCAACGGCCTAGCCGAGGCGTTCGCGGAGGCCTTCCGCTTCGAGCCGGTCTTCCCCTTCGCCGACATCCGCGCGCTGCTGCCACCGGCCCCAGCGATCCGCCCAGTGACGGTCAGCAACAAGACGGTCACATAGACCGGCCACCGCTGCTTCTCACATCGCTCTCGTCCGCCATGCTGCGGCGCAGCAACGAATTCGCTTGCGTTGTTTAGTAAAAATTGCATCACTAAACAAATTACTAAACATCCGGGCGTTGCCGCCACTGTGTTTAGGCCCCGGAGGAGAGGGGTTTAGCGGGCTCTTGAAACCGTCATCCGGACGCGTTTCGCAAATGGGAGGAAGGCATGAAATCGACCTTTAAACTGGCGTTGGGTCTGGCCTCGGCACTCGTTGCGTCGACAGCCGTTTCGAACGTCGCGCAGGCAGAAGATCTGACGCTTTGCTGGGCAGCCTGGGACCCGGCCAACGCGCTTGTGGAATTATCCAAGGACTTCACCAAGGACACGGGCATCGGCATGAAATTCGAATTCGTGCCGTGGACCAACTATGCCGACCGCTTTCTCAATGAGCTGAATTCGCACGGCAAGCTGTGCGACTTGATCATAGGCGACAGCCAGTGGATCGGCGGCGCCGCCGAGAACGGCCATTACGTCAAGCTGAACGACTTCTTCGACAAGGAGAAGATCAGCATGGACGATTTCGTGCCGGCGACCGTCGTCGGCTATTCGGAATGGCCGAAGAACTCGCCAAATTACTGGGCGCTGCCGGCGATGGGCGATGTCGTCGGCTGGACCTACCGCAAGGACTGGTTCTCCAAGCCGGAGCTGCAGAAGGAATTCAAGGAAAAGTATGGCTGGGATCTCGGCCCGCCGACGACCTTCGACCAGCTGAAACAGATCGCCGAATTCTTCCAGAAGCGCGCGATCGACGGCAAGACCGTCTATGGCGCGTCGATCTATACCGAGCGCGGCTCGGAAGGCATCACCATGGGCGCCATGGACGTACTCTACAGCTTCGGCTTCCAGTACGAAAACCCGAAAAAGCCCTACGAGATGGAAGGCTTCGTCAACTCCGATAAATCGGTGAAGGGCCTGGAGTTCTACAAGGCGCTCTATGACTGCTGCACGCCTCCCGGCGCCTCGAACAGCTACATGGGCGAAGGTGTCGATGCCTTCAAATCCGGCCAGGTGGCGATGCACATGAACTTCGCCTTCACCTGGCCAGGCCTGCAGAAGGACGAGAATGTCGGCGGCGACAAGATAGGTTATTTCGTCAATCCCAAAGGTCCGGACGGCGACCAGTTCGCCCAGCTCGGCGGCCAGGGCATCTCGGTGGTCTCCTATTCCGACAAGCAGGAAGCCGCGCTCAAATACATCAAATGGTTTGCCAACAAGGACGTGCAGTCCAAATGGTGGTCGCTCGGCGGCTATTCCTGCCTCAACGCGGTCGTCAAGGATCCGGGCTTCCCGGCCAGCCAGCCCTACGCGCAGACCTTCCTCGACTCGATGGCCATCGTGAAGGACTTCTGGGCCGAGCCGAGCTATGCCCCGCTGCTGCAGGCATCACAAAAGCGCTTCCACGACTATGTCGTTGCCGGGCAAGGCTCGGCCAAGGATGCGCTCGACGGCCTCGTCAAGGACTGGACCGAGGTCTTCCAGGACGATGGCAAGATGTAACCGGGGCAAGATGTAACCGGCTCCTCCCGAGCCCATGACCGAACCGTCCCGTGCCGCCCTTGGCACGGGACACAGTTCAGATAAATTCCATTGTCGAGACGATCCAAGTGACCGAAGCAGGACTGACCATGCTCAATCGGACTGCGGACAGCGTTGCCCGGGCTACGCCCGAGCCGTTGGCCCGCAAGGTCCGGGGCATCAGCGACAAGGGCCTCGCCTGGCTGTTCATCTCGCCGACGATCCTGTTGCTTTTAGCCATCAACATCTTCCCGCTGTTCTGGGCGATCTATCTGTCCTTCACCAATTTTCGCGCCAATCGTCCCAATGAGGTGGTGAAGAACCTTGGGCTCGCGAACTACAAGCGCATCCTCGCCGACCAGGACATCTGGATCGCCATGCAGACGACAGCGCATTTCGTGTTCTGGACCATCCTGCTGCAGACGCTGATCGGCTTTACGCTGGCCTGGCTGATCGACCGCAAGTTCCGCGGGCACGCCTTCTGGACGACCATCATCCTGGTGCCGATGATGCTGTCGCCGGCGGTGGTCGGCAATTTCTGGCGCTTCCTCTACGAGCCGCAGATCGGGCTGTTCGCCTACGCCGTCTCGTTCGTCACCGGCATTCCGGCAACGCAGATCAGTATGCTCTCCAACGTGTCGCTGGCGCCATGGTCGATCATAATCGTCGACACCTGGATGTGGACGCCTTACGTGATGCTGATCTGCCTCGCCGGCCTGCGCTCGATCCCCGAATACATCTACGAAGCGGCCGAGGTCGATCGCGCCTCCAACTGGCGGCAGTTCTGGTCGATCACGCTGCCGATGGCGCTGCCCTTCATCATGCTGGCGGTGCTGTTCCGCGGCATCGAGAACTTCAAGATGTTCGACATGGTCAATTTGCTCACTGGCGGCGGGCCGGGATCGACTACCGAAGTGGCCTCGATCACGCTGAAGCGGCAGGCCTTCGAAAGCTGGCGGACGGGCTATTCCTCGGCCTTCGCCATCATCCTGTTCGTCGCGGTGTTCGGCCTGGCCAACATCTACGTCAAGGCACTGAACAAGGTGAAGCAGAGATGAGCCTGACGTCAGCCCATTCTGTTGTCGCACCCTCGGCCACGTCGAAGCGCGTCGCCGGCACGATCATCGTTGCCTACGCGCTGATCTCGATCGTGCCGCTGCTGTGGATCTTCGCCACCAGCTTCAAGACGCCGCCGGATTCGATCGCCTATCCGCCGAAGATCCTGTTCCAGCCGAGCCTCGAGGGCTACTGCAACTTGTTCTCGACCCGGACTCGGCAAACCCCGGAATACATCAACTCCCTGGGACCGGCGACGGGGGTCTGCGACGAGACGGTGCGCAAGCGCAACATGGTGATCGCCGGCCCGTCGAACTTCATGCCGCGCTTCGTCAATTCGCTGATCATCGCCTTCGGCTCGACCTTTTGCGCGGTGTTCCTCGGCACGCTGTCGGCCTATGGTTTTTCGCGTTTCAAGGTGCCGCTCGCCGACGACCTTCTGTTCTTCATCCTGTCGACGCGGATGATGCCGCCGATCGCCGTCGCCATCCCAATCTACCTGATGTATCGGGAGCTCGGCTTGTCGGACACCGCGCTCGGCATGATCGTGCTCTACACGGCGGTCAACGTGTCGCTGGCAGTCTGGCTGCTGAAAGGCTTCATCGACGAGATCCCGCGCGAATATGAAGAGGCGGCGATGATCGACGGCTACACCAGGCTGCAGGCGTTCTGGCGCACCGTGCTGCCGCAGGCGACCACCGGTATTGCCGCAACCGCCATCTTCTGCCTGATCTTTGCCTGGAACGAATACGCCTTCGCCGCGCTGCTGACCTCGGGCACGGCGCAGACCGCGCCGCCCTTCATCCCGACCATCATCGGCGAAGGCGGCCAGGACTGGCCGGCGGTCGCGGCCGGCACGACGATCTTCCTGGTGCCGATCCTGGTCTTCACCATCCTGCTTCGCAAGCAATTGCTGCGCGGCATCACCTTCGGCGCGGTGCGTAAATGAGCATGACCGTAAAACGCAAATCGCGCTGGCCCGTCTGGGCCAGGCGCGGGCTGATGGAAAACGTCGCCACGGCGATCATCGCCATCGGCTTCCTGATGCTGTTCCAGCCCTTCGCGCTGGCGCTCTACACCTATTCGTTCGTCACCATGCTGGCTGGCACGGCGATGTTCATCATCGTCTCGAAATTTCCGGAGTAGACGATGGCCGAGATCAGGGTCGAACATCTGAGAAAGGCATTCGGCGATTTCGTCGCCGTGCAGGATTCCAACTTCGTCGTCGAGGACGGCGAATTCTTCGTCATGCTGGGGCCGTCGGGTTGCGGCAAGACGACGACGCTTCGTATGATCGCCGGGCTCGAACTGCCGACCGGCGGCAAGATCCTGCTTGGCGGCGAGGACGTCACCATGCGGCGTGCCCGCGAGCGCGACATCGCTTTTGTGTTCCAGCTGTTCGCGCTCTATCCGCACATGAATGTGAGAAAGAACATCGGTTTCCCGCTGCTGGCGCAAGGCATGCCAGGCGCTGAAATTCGGGCCAGGGTGGAAGAGACGGCGAAGCTGTTGCGGATCGACCATCTGCTCAACAAATCGGTCTCCGGGCTAGCCGGCGGCGATCGCCAGCGCGTGGCGCTCGGCCGCGCCATCGTGCGGCGGCCAAAATGTTTCCTGATGGACGAGCCGCTCGGCACGCTCGACACCGAATTCCGCGACCTGATGGTCCATGAGCTGCGCGAATTGCACAACCGCATCCACGCCACCACCGTCTATGTCACGCATGACCAGATGGAAGCGATGTCGATGGCCGACAAGATCGCGGTGATGAACCACGGCGTCATCGAACAGTTCGGCACCCCGCGCGCGATCTATGATCGGCCGGCGACGATGTTCGTCGCCGACTTCATCGGCTCGCCGCCGATGAATTTCCTCGGCTTCGGCGGCGGCCTTTCAAAGGGCGCCAGGGAAGTTGTTGTGCAGGGCGCGAGGGTGGCCGTGCCGGAGGTGCGCGAGGATGTCGCGCCGGCCGAGATGGCGCTTGGCATCCGACCGGAGCACATCCGGTTCGACGACGCTTCGAAGCTGCGCGGAGCTGTTTACGGCACGGAATATCTCGGCACTACCCAGATCGTGGCGGTGGAGACGGCAGACGGCATCATCAAGGCCAGGGTGCCGGCCGAAATCCGGCTCAATCCGGGCGATCATGTGGGCCTGGCGCTGAACAGCGCGCGGCTGTCGCTGTTCGCAAAGGGATCCGGCCGTGCGGTGCGCACCGAAATCCATGACTCGGCCTCCCAGGGGAGAGCGCATCATGGCTGACGTTCACATCAAAGGCGTGACCAAGGCTTTTGGCGAGCATGTCGCCGTCGACAATCTCGACTTGCATATCGCCGACGGCGAATTCGTCGTGCTGCTCGGGCCGACCGGCGCCGGCAAGACGACGACGCTCAGGCTGATCGCCGGGCTGGAGCGGCCGCAAGCGGGCTCGATCCATATTGCCGGCCACGACACGACGACGCTGTCGCCGGCCGAGCGCGACACCGCTTTCGTGTTCCAGCAATATTCGCTCTATCCGCATCTGTCGGTTTACGACAACCTCGCCTTTCCGCTGCGCTCGCCGGCGAGGAAAATGCCGGAGGATCAGATTCGCCGCCGCGTCGAGGACGTGGCCAAGATGGTGCGCATCCACCACAAGCTGAATAATCGCTCGACCAAACTCTCGGGCGGCGAGATGCAGCGCGTCGCCATCGGCCGCGCTTTGGTGCGCAAGCCATCGATCTACCTGATGGACGAGCCGCTATCGTCGCTCGACGCCAAGCTGCGCGCCGATCTCAGGCTCGAGCTGAAGCGCATACAGGCCGAACTCGGCGCCACCATGCTCTACGTCACCCATGACCAGATCGAAGCGATGACCATGGCCGACCGCATCGGCATCCTCGCCGACGGTGTGCTGGTGCAGATCGGTTCGCCGCGCACGATCTATTCTGAGCCGGCAAACCTTCACGTCGCGGCCAGGCTCGGCCAACCGGCAATCAATTTGTTGCCGGTCGGACTGCTGCCGGATGGCGGAGCGCCGGCGGGGACCAGGACAATCGGTGCGCGGACCGAACATCTTTCGATCGCGAAGGCGGCGAACGGCCATGCCGACGGCGTCGTCGATTGGGTCGAGCATCTCGGCGACCAGAACCATCTCCATGTGACGGTGGGGACCAGGAAGCTGGTGACGCTAACCGGCCCCGACACCGACCTGGCGCAGGGCGACAGGATCATGATCCGCTATCGCTCGCCGCTGTATTTCGGCGCCGATGGGCGACGGCTGATGTGAGCGCTGCGCGAGTGTTTTCCCGGCACCTTTCAACCGGCAATTTCGGGCATCGGACTGGACCAATTCAATGAAGCATTTTTTCAATCGCAGAGATACGATCGTAACTGAGGCCCTGGACGGCTTTCTCGGCACGACCGGCACCGGCGATCTCGCCCGCCTCGACGGCTATCCCGAAATCAAGGTCGCCCTCCGTGCAGACTGGGACAAGAGCAAGGTCAGCATCATCTCCGGCGGCGGGGCCGGGCACGAACCGGCGCATGCCGGCTTCGTCGGGATGGGCATGCTCACGGCGGCAGTATCAGGCGAGATCTTTGCTTCGCCGAGCGTCGAAGCAGTATTGGCGGCCATCCGCGCGGTGACCGGTCCCGCCGGGTGCCTGCTGATCGTCAAGAACTATACCGGCGATCGCCTCAACTTCGGCTTGGCCGCCGAGAAGGCGCGCGCCGAAGGCTTCCACGTCGAGATGGTGATCGTCGCCGACGACATCGCCCTGCCTGATATTGCCCAGCCGCGCGGCGTTGCCGGCACCTTGTTCGTGCACAAGATCGCCGGCCACCTGTCGGAAGCCGGCAACGATCTGGCGACGGTTGCCGCTGCGGCGCGGGCTGCGGCGGCGGATATCGTTTCCCTCGGCATATCGCTGTCATCCTGCTCGATCCCCGGTCAGAGCCATGACGAAAGATTTGGCGCCGACGACGCTGAACTCGGCCTCGGCATCCATGGCGAGCCGGGCGTTGAGCGGATTACGGTGCAAAGTGCCGAAAGGCTGGTTGCGATCATGTCGGAGCGCCTTGCCGCGCGGCTCGATCCCGCCAGCGACTACGCCTTGCTGATCAACAATCTCGGTTCGGTGCCACCGCTGGAAATGTTGCTTGTCGCCAATGCGGTGTTGGCATCACCGCTGGCACGAAAGGTCACGCTGACGATCGGACCCGGGCAGCTTATGACCGCGCTCAACATGAACGGCTTTTCCTTGTCGCTGATCCGGCTCGATGCGCCGCGCGAAGCGGCGTTGCGGGCGCCGGTAGGCCCTCACGCCTGGCTGCCGGCAAGAGCCGTTCGCCAACCCAGCGTCGTGCCGATGGCCAAAGCCGCCGGCCGGGGCAACGCGTCGAAAGCCAGCCCGGACGCACGCACCGAGCGGCTGGTGGTCGCCATCTGCGAACGGCTGATCTCGCTTGAAGGCGCGTTGAACGGACTGGACGCCAAGGCGGGAGACGGTGACACCGGATCGACTGTGGCGGCCGGTGCGCGCAGCGTGCTTGGCCGCCTTGCGGCGCTGCCGCTCGCCGACCCTGCCGCAACGCTGGCCGCCGTGGGCGACATCCTGAGTGCCAGCATGGGCGGCTCTAGCGGCGTGCTGCTGTCGATCTTCTTCACCGCCGCCGCGCAGGCGCTGGAGTCTGGCGAAACGCTTCCCAAGGCGCTTCTCGCCGGCCTCGATCGGATGTCCTTCTATGGTGGAGCGAGGATGGGCGATCGCACGATGATCGATGCCTTGGAACCCGCCTTGAAGGCGCTGGATAGCGGCAGTCTGGAGGACGCGGCGGTCGCGGCGCGACGCGGCGCCGAGGCCACCGCTGCCATGCGCAAGGCCAAGGCCGGGCGGTCCGCCTATATTGGCAGCCAGCTCGACGGCGTGGTCGACCCCGGCGCCTTTGCCGTCGCCGAGGTCTTCACTGCCCTCGCTGCGTTGCTCGAACCCGCTTGACTGGGGAAAAGAATGCTTCAATTGCCGGATACGCAATTTTCTCGTACTGCCGGCAGCGCAGGGGCCAGGAGCATGGGTGATATGGCGGCAGCGGATATTTCCAGGCTGATCGAGGCGGCGGCAAACACCATCGCCGCCCATGCCGAAGAACTGACCAGGCTCGACCAGGCCATCGGCGACGGCGACCATGGGCTCAACATGAAACGCGGCTTCGAGGCCGTGCGGGCCGAGGCCGGCGTGTTTGCGGCAAAGCCGTTGCCCGAGGCGCTGAAGGCGATCGGCACCAAACTGGTGATGACCGTCGGCGGAGCCTCCGGTCCCTTGTTCGGCACGCTGTTCATGGTGCTCGGCAAGGAGATTCCCGCCGCGCCGGATCGCGTCGATCTGGCGGCGGCCTTCGGCAAGGCGATTGAAGCAGTGGCCGCCAGAGGCAAGTCGCAGGCCGGGCAAAAAACCATGCTCGACGTGCTGCAGCCGGTACATGAAGCCCTCGTGCAGGGAAAGGCGGCAGCGGACATCGCCGAGATCGCCGACAACGCCGCCGACGCGACCGTGCCGATGAAGGCGCTGCGTGGGCGCGCCTCCTTCCTTGGCGACCGTTCGATCGGTCATATGGATGCCGGCGCACGCTCGACCGCGCTTCTGGTGCGGGCCGTAGCCGAAGCAATCGAGAGGCGCGCATGAGCAATGTCGGCATCGTCATTGTGTCGCATTCGCCGCTGGTCGCCGAAGGCACCGCCGACATGGTGCGGCAGATGGTCGGCAACGAAGTGCCGCTTGCATGGTGCGGCGGAAACGGCCATGGCGGGCTGGGAACCAATGTCGAGGCGATCATGGGCGCCATCGACAAGGCCTGGTCGGAGGCGGGTGTCGCGATCCTCGTTGATCTCGGAGGTGCCGAGACCAATAGCGAGATGGCGATCGAGATGATCGGCGAACCACGCGCCCAGAAGATCGTCGTCTGCAATGCGCCGATCGTCGAAGGCGCGGTGATGGCGGCGACCGAGGCGTCCGGCGGCGCCTCGCTCAGGGAAGTGGTGGCGACGGCGCGCGAATTGTCGCCGTCGTGAACGAATGGGAATTTTGACAAGCATGTCCGCAGCAGCCGAAGCCAGCGTCCTGATCACCCATGAGGTGGGGCTGCATGCGCGTCCTTCGGTGAAGTTCACCAAGCTTGCCAAGACGTTTTCGGCCGACGTCGAGATTGCGCTCGCCGCCAACGGGCCATGGTTCGACGCCAAGAGCATCGTCAAGGTGATGGCTGCGAAAGCGCCGAAAGGCACTGTCCTGCACATCAGAGCCAAAGGGGACGGCGCCGGCGAGGCGGTCGGAGCACTGGTCGAGCTGGTGCGCCGCGATTTCGACGAAGGCAAGGACCATGCCCGAACCGCTTAGGCTGCAGGGCATTTCGGCATCGGCCGGCTATGCCGAGGGGCCGCTGTTCGATCTGGACCAGGCTGCTGTGCGTTATGTCCGCAAGGCGACTGCCGCGGACGAGAAGGCGGCGCTTGAGGCCGCCATCTCCATTGCCGCGGGCCGGCTCGCGACATTGATCGAAAGCAGCGACAGCGAGGCGGCCGCCATCCTCGAATTCCAGCTCGCCATGCTGGAGGACGACGCGCTGACCGGCCCGGCCTTTGCGCGAATTGCCGAGGGCATGGCTGCTGATGTGGCTTGGCGAAAAGCGCTCGACGCCGAGATAGCCGGCTATGAAACATCCGAGCAGGACTATTTCCGGGCACGCGCCGCCGACATGCGCGATATACGCGACCAGGTGCTGCGCGCGCTGACCGGGGGCGGCGACATTGCCGCGCCGGCGGGTGCGATCTTCTACGGCGAGGATATCGCACCGACGCGCTTCCTCGAAACCGACTGGAGTGCAGGCGGCGGCATAGCACTTACGGCCGGAAGTGCCGCAAGTCATGTCGCAATGCTGGCACGCTCACGCGGCGTGCCCATGGTGGTGGGGCTTGGGCTCATGGAGCGTGGGCTGGCCAGGCCAGGTGCTTCGCCGGCTCACCTTACCGGAATCGCACTGCTCGATGCCGAACATGGTGGCATCGTATTGGCGCCTTCGAAAGCGGAGATCGCCATATTCCGGCGATCGTCGTCGTCTTTCGCGGCGCATCGCGGCAAAGCGGCAGCCTATCTGACAAGGCCGGCGGCAACGAAGACCGGCATAGCGGTCCGCGTGCAGGTGAATATCGCCGATCCGTCCGATGTCGACAGCATCGATGCTGCGGCGTGCGACGGTGTCGGGCTGATGCGGACCGAATTCCTGTTCGGCAAGACGCTGCCGGGCGAGGAGACGCAATATCGCGCCTACCGCAAAGTGCTGGAATGGGCAGGCGAGAGGCCGGTGACGATCCGTACTGTCGATGCGGGCGGCGATAAGCCTGTGCCGGGCCTGACCGTCGAGGAAGGTAATCCGTTCCTTGGCCTGCGCGGGATCAGGCTGTCGCTGATGCGTCCGGAGGTCTTTCGTGTGCAGATCCGCGCCTTGCTACGTGCCGCCATGCACGGCAATCTGAAGGTGATGTTCCCGATGATCGCCGTTCCGGAAGAGTATGAACACGCCACCGCGCTGTTCGCTGAGGAGCAGGCTGACCTTTTGGCGCGCGGCATCGCGCACAAAATGCCGCCACTTGGCATCATGGTCGAGGTGCCGTCGGTGGCCATCGCACCGGAGGCATTCGCCAAAGCCGCCTTCTTCTCGATCGGTTCGAATGATTTGACCCAATACGTGATGGCCGCCGCTCGCGACAACATTTCTGTCGCACATCTGAATTCCGTCAGGCACCCGGCCGTGCTCCGGCTGATCGCCTCCGTTGCGGCCTTCGGCCGTGAGCATAATATCCCGGTCAGCCTGTGTGGCGATGCCGGCGGCGACCCCGCCTCGATCCCGGCGCTGCTCGAAACCGGCCTGCGTGACCTCTCCGTCGCTCCCGCCCAACTCGCGATGGCCAAGGCGGCCATCGCGGACGTTTCGATCTAGGCCCCGGCATGGCAGACAAGGCGTCGCAATCCGGCCCCGAAGAGGCGATCCGCGCCTACAAGACGATCCTGTCACAGGTGATCGACCAGCGCCCGTCCGGCATGCGCCAGCGTCTCGCCGACGCGCTTGGCAAGCACCGCAGCTTCGTCACGCAGATTTCAAGCCCGGCCTACTCGACGCCGATCCCGTCGAAGCATTTGCCGGCTATCTTCTCCGTCTGCCATTTCAGCCCGGTCGAACGCGACCATTTCCTTGAGGCCTACCATCGGGCTCATCCGGGAAAGATGTCGCTGGCCGCAGGCATGCGCAAGACACGTCATGTCTCGCTGATCGTTCCCGATTTCGGCGACGACAAGCAGAACGCGGCGCTCGACCGGGCGGTCAACGATTTCATCCAGAAGATCACCAGCATCGCCGGCAAGGGCAGCTGACGCTGGGCTATTTCGGGAGAACAGCCATGAAGAAATTTCTGAATTCGGTCGATACGGTGCTGACCGAGGCCCTCGACGGCTTCGTTGCCGCGCATGCCGATATCCTGGCGCTTGGCGAGGAACACAAATTCATCCGCCGCAAGCTGCTCAAGCCGGGCAAGGTGGCGCTGATCTCCGGCGGCGGCTCGGGTCACGAGCCGCTGCATGGCGGATTCGTCGGGCACGGCATGCTGGATGCCGCCTGCCCCGGCCAGGTATTCACCTCGCCGACGCCTGACCAGATAATGGCGGCGGCCGAAGTCGTCAATACGGGCGCCGGCTGCCTGTTCATCGTCAAGAACTACGAGGGCGACGTGATGAATTTCGACATGGCCGCTGAAATGTCGGAAGGCGTGATGCAAATCGTGACCAATGACGACGTCGCGGTCGAAAACTCGTCCTACACCACCGGCCGGCGCGGCGTCGCCGGTACGCTGGTGGTCGAGAAAATCGTCGGCGCGGCGGCCGAAGAAGGCATGCCACTGGAGCCCTTGAAGGCGCTCGGCGAGCGCGTCAACGGCGCGACGCGCTCGATGGGCGTGGCGCTGACCAGTTGCACCGTGCCGGCGGCGGGCAAGCCGACCTTCTATATCGGCGACGGCGAGATGGAGTTCGGGGTCGGCATCCATGGCGAGCCCGGAAGGCGGCGTGACACATTGAAAAGCGCCGATGCCATCACCGACGAGATCTGTACCGCAATCCTGGGTGACCTGGGCGACGGTGCCAGAGGCCAGGCGCTGCTCTTCGTCAACGGCTTTGGCGGCACACCGTTGATGGAGCTTTACCTGATGTATAACAGCGCCCGCAAAATCTTCGAGAAGCACGGCGTCACGGTAACCCGGTCGCTGGTCGGGTCCTATGTTACCTCGCTCGACATGGCCGGCTGTTCGATCACGCTGAGCATGCTCGACGACGAGGCGGCTGTTTGGTGGGATGCACCGGTACATACGGCCGCGCTGCGCTGGGGCATGTAGCGGCGGAGAATGCCCCAGAAATAGTCGGTGATAGGACCGACATCGGCAACGCCGCGTACCGTCAGACAGTTGCCCTCCTCACCCTGCGTAAGATAAAGAATCTGCGGGTTTGGGGAGTTCGAGGATGCGTTACAATTGGGATCGGGCGCCGACGGGTTTCGAGCGCCATGGAAAGATGCTGGCAGCCGCCTTGCTGATCGCCGGCGGGGTCGGACTTATGCTCGCTGCCCTCCCGCTTTAGGGGCAACAACTCGGGTAGCGGACTACTTCTCAGCGCGTTGCCTCAGTGCACCCGGCCTGTCACGGCGAGAAAACGGCGGTCACGCCCTTCAAATCCATGGCTGAAGCGCTGTACGAGCACGACAACCACGCCCGCTTTGGCGTCTGGGGTGAAGGCATAGGATTCCGACAGGCTATAGGAGGTCGGGCAATTCCTCGAACTGGGTACGGCCTTGTCCTCGTGCAACACCGTGATCGGATGGCCGTCCTGGCTCTGCAGCGTCAGGCGAAAGCCGAGCGCCTTGCCGGTCGTCTCGCCCTGCTGCGCCCCGTCGAAACTCGCTGAACAATCCGCCGTGCTATCGGCAAGAATCTGCTCGAGCTGAATGGTCGAGATGCCAAGCTCGTCATAGGTCGGCGAAAGCCATTGTTGCGAAACCTGCTCGAGGCGCGCAATGTCGTTGTAGGCGACCATGTCCTCGGGAAAGGTGAACTTGTCGAAGCCAGTCCGTTCGCCACGCGGCGCTATGTAATATTTGGCCAGCAAGGGCGCCGCCTGCCCCGCGGCCTGTGCCCTCGCCTGCGCAAGTGTCAGCGTCGAATCCTCCGTCTCGTCGACGATGAGGATCGGCTTGCCGCCGACAAACTGATCGGTGCGGGTGTCGATGATGTCGATCTCCGACCAGCCCGAATCCGAAGCACCAGCGTCGAGCGTGCCATACTGCTCGAAGGCGAAATAGTTGCCGTCGGGCGAAAAGCCGATGATACGCCGTGCCGCCGCATCGCCGGCCTGAGCAGCTGAAGCGAGCCCCACAGCCAGCGTCGCAACCGCGGCAAATCCAAGCTCGTATCGCAGTTTCATCGCGCCCTGCCCCCAATGTCGAAAATTCGGCCGATACCAGCCCCGCAGACCACGACGACCTTGCATTTGCGGCCGAATTAGAACGACAGCAAACGAAACGCACAAATACATGGTTACACAAACCAGCATACGCTATTTCAAGGACAGCAAACATTCCTGGGGAGGAAGCTGGATGGCGTCACGCTACCACGAGGTTTATGACGGCTGGAAACGCGACCCGGAAAAGTTCTGGGCCGATGCCGCGGGCGCTATCGAATGGTTCTCGCCCTTCGAGACCGTGTTCGACGCCAATGCCGGTGTCTATGGCCGGTGGTTCAACGGCGCTTCCTGCAACACCTGCTTCAATGCCGTCGACCGCCACGTGGCGGGCGGCCGTGCCGACCAGATCGCGTTGATCCATGACAGCGCGATTTCGGGCACAATCAGGAAATTCACCTATGCCGAGTTGAAGCGCGAGGTGGTCGCGCTGACCTCGGTGCTCAAGAATCGTGGCATCCAAAAAGGCGATCGCGTCATCATCTACATGCCGATGGTGCCGGAAGCAGCCTTCGCCATGCTTGCCTGTGCGCGGATCGGCGCCGTGCATTCGGTGGTCTTCGGCGGCTTTGCCTCGCATGAGCTCGCCACCCGCATCGACGATGCCAAGCCGAAGCTGATCATCTCCGCTTCCTGCGGCCTGGAGCCAGGGCGCGTCGTCGCCTATAAGCCGCTGCTCGACAAAGCGATCGAGATGTCGCGGCACAAGCCCGAAGCCTGCCTCATCCTGCAACGCGACCAATTGCGCTGCGAGTTCAGGGAAAATCACGATATCGACTATGCCGACGCCGTGGCGCGTGAGCGGGCCGCCGGCGCCAATGTCGACTGTGTTCCGGTGCTTGCCACCGATCCGCTCTACATCATCTACACGTCGGGCACGACCGGCCAGCCGAAAGGCATCGTGCGCGACAATGGCGGCCATATGGTCGCGCTGAAATGGTCGATGGAAAACGAGTTCGGCGTCAAGCCGGGCGAAGTGTTTTGGGCGGCTTCCGACGTCGGCTGGGTGGTCGGCCATTCCTACATCGTCTACGGCCCGCTGCTGCATGGCTGCACGACCGTGCTGTTCGAGGGCAAGCCGGTCGGCACCCCCGATGCCGGCACCTATTGGCGGGTGATTGCCGAGCACTGCGTCGTCGCGCTGTTCACCGCGCCAACCGCCTTCCGCGCCATCAAAGGACAGGACCCGAAGGGCGAATTCGTCCCAAAATACGACCTGTCCAAATTCCGTACTTTGTTCCTCGCCGGCGAGCGCGCCGATCCGGAAACCATCAAATGGGCGGAGCAGAAATTGAACGTGCCGGTGATCGACCATTGGTGGCAAACCGAGACCGGCTCGCCGATGACCATCAACCCCGCCGGACTGGGCCTGCTGCCGGTCAAATACGGCTCGCCCGGCGTGCCGATGCCCGGCTATGACATCCGCGTGCTCGACGATGCCGGGCACGAGGTCAAGCGTGGTACGCTTGGCAATGTCGTGGTGAAATTGCCGCTGCCCCCCGGCTGCCTGCCGACGCTGTGGAATGCCGACGAGCGGTTTCGCCAAGCCTATCTCGAGGAATTCCCCGGCTTCTACAAGACCGCGGATGCCGGCATGATGGACGAGGACGGTTATCTCTATGTCATGGCCCGCACTGACGACATCATCAATGTCGCCGGCCACCGGCTCTCGACCGGCGCCATGGAGGAGGTGCTGGCCGCGCATCCCGACGTTGCCGAATGCGCCGTCGTCGGCATTGCCGATGCGATGAAGGGGCAGGTTCCACTCGGCTTCGTCGTGCTGAATGCGGGCGTCGACCGCGATGCAGGGATCATCGAGAGCGAGGTGGTCACGCTGGTGCGCGAACGGATCGGCCCTGTCGCAGCCTTCAAGACGGTAGTGACGATCAAGCGCCTGCCGAAGACGCGCTCCGGCAAGATCCTGCGCGGCACCATGCAGAAGATCGCCGACAAGGAGGAATGGGCCATGCCGGCGACGATCGACGACCCCGCCATCCTCGACGAGATCACCGCAGCACTGAAGGGCCGCGGCATCGGCCTGTAAGAACGCCGAAGCCGAGTTGCGTTCGAAGCTCCGGTATGGAACGACCGGTGCCAGACATGGTATCCACGCGCTGCGTCGCCATGTTGTTTCGAGATCGAGGCGCATTCACAGCCATACGGGACGCCATTCGTGACCTTGTTCCAGCGATCGAGAAACACCCGGACCGCGGCGCGCCAGCGGCTCGAGATCGATATCCGGGACTCAGTCGTCTACGCGATCGGCGACGTGCATGGCTGCTATAAGGAGCTTCGCTCCCTGGAGCAGAACATTCTGCTCGATTCTGCGTCTTTCGAGGGACGCAAGCTCATCATCATGCTTGGCGACTACGTCGATCGTGGTCCGCAGTCGGCGCGCGTGCTCGATCATCTGCTGGCGCCGCCACTCCAAGGCTTCCAGCGTATCTGTCTTGCCGGTAACCACGAAGTCGTGATGCTGAACTATCTCGACGGGATCATTTCGAGAGAGTCGTGGCTGGCGATAGGCGGCCTGCAAACGCTGTTTTCCTACGGCGTCGACCCGGAGCGCATGGCCGATCTCTACGGTTCAAACGAGGAGGTCGACGGGCGCATTCGAGAGATCATTCCCGCCGACCACGTCAGTTTCATGCGTGCGCTGCCGGTCATGGTCTGTTCGGCGAGATTCGTATTCGTTCATGCCGGCATCAGGCCGGGCATCGACCTCGCCGCACAAGACGAGGACGACCTGCTCAACATCCGCTCGGAGTTCTTCGAAGCCGCGCATCTTCTTGACCGCTATGTGGTGCACGGGCATACGCCGGTCGAGTTTCCGAAGCTCGAGGGACGCCGGCTTGGCATCGACACGGGCGCCTTCCAAAGCGGCCGGCTGACCGCAGTCAGGATCGCCGACAAACGCGCCAGGCTGATATTTTCCTGAGCGCGATATCCGTCGCTCAGGCGGCCGCCTTTGTGCGCGCTTCCGATTTTTCCAGATAGTAGCTCGAATATTTGTCGAAGAATCTTTCGGAGCCGCCGATTGAGCCATACTTGGCCAGTTTCTTCAATTCGACCTTGTTCAGAACCGCGCCGACGATCTTCTTGGCGATATAGGGTTCTGAGCTCAGCACGGACTGCACCATTGCCCGCGGCGTGCGTCCCCACTCGGCGACCAGCACGAAACCGTCGACAAGCGGGGCGAAGGCCTTGGCGTCGACGACTGGCCCGAGCGGCGGCAGATCGACGATGATGTATTCGAAAGTTTCCTTGGCATTGTCAATGAAGCGCCGCATGCCGGCCGAAGACAGAAGCTCGCTGGTGTGCGAAAAATGGCCACGCAGGACGGCCGGGATGATCGCCAGCTTGGTCTGCCGGTCGATCTTGCCGACCGACTGCCAGGTCCGCCCGCTCACCACCGCTTCCATCAGGCCTTGCTCGGCCTCCATGCCAAGGCTGCGGCTGAGGCCGGGGTTGCGCAGGTCACCGTCGATCAGCAGCGTTTTCGATCCGTTGGCCGCAAGCAGCCCGGCAAGATTGGCGGCAACCGTCGACTTGCCTTCGCCGGGCAGCACCGAGATCACACCAATGACCCGGCTGCCCTGGCCTTCCATCACGACATCGAAGGCGATCTTGGCGTTGCGCAGCGTCTCGGAGAACATTGACGCCGGTGCATCGACGGTTACCCGCATGCGCGCACGTTTTTCGGCTGCCGACAATGTCTTGGAGGACTGGGATTTGGAGGACTTGGCGGTCCTGGTTTCGGCGGCCTTGACGTCGGCCTGACCGTCGTCGCGCTGGTCGTCCTTCCCAGCCTTGCCGATGACCGGCAGGTAGCCGAGGAATTTGAGGCCGACGCGGTCGCGCACATCCTCGCCGGTCCTGAAGAACCGTTCCCTGAATTCATTCAGGCCGCCAATCCCAGCCCCCATCATTATGCCAAGCGCCAGCGAAAGCCCCAGCACGATGGCCGTCCGCGGGGTTGCGGCCGACTGCGGCATCGTCGCATCGGAGATGACCCGGATCTTGCCGACCGGGAAGGATTGCTGCTGTGCAGCCTCCTCATAGCGGTTCAGGAATGTCTGATAGAGCGTCGAGAGCGCCGTCGCCTTCTGCTCCAGTTCACGCAGCTTGACCTGCGACTGGTTGTCGATGGAGCTCTTGCCTGCCGCCAAGGCGACATTTGCGCGGAGCGCGGTCTCGCGCGCCAAAGCGACCTCGTATTCGTTGCGGTAGCTTTCGGTGAGCTGCTTCAGCTCGCCGAAAATCTGCGCCGATATGTCGGCCTTCTCCTTGGCGAGCGCGACGGCCTGCGGATGTTGCGGGCCGAAATTGGCTTCGACATCCTGCTGCCGCTTGGCGACGGTGAGATAGCGGTTCTTCAGCGTCGTAATGACCGAGCTGCTCGGCTGGTCGTTCGATATCGCAGCGTCCTTGAACGCATTGTCCGAGCCGCTTTCGACGATCGACTTGTACTGCTGATAACGGGCGCCGGCACGTGCGGTATCGGCCTGCGCGACGATCAGCTGGGTGTTGAGATCGGACAGTTGCTTATCGCTGATCAGCTGGCCGTCATTGACGGCCAATCCATGTTCGGCCCTGAACTTTTCGACCGCCAGTGCGGCCGCCTGGGAGCTCTCACGAAGCTCCGTCAGCCGGCCTTGCAGCCAGACCGCCGCCCGCTCGGTCGCGTCGAAGCTGGCATCGAGCTGATCGGCGAGATAGGCGTCGGCATAGGCCTTGGTGATGGCGGTCGCAAGCGCCGGATCCGTCGCCTGGAAGGAGATGCTGATGACAAAGCTTCGGCCGATCCGCTCGGCGTCGAGTTGGTTCTGCAGTTTGAAGATTGCGTAGTCACGGGGCGACGACGATGCGGTGATCGCGTCACGCGTCGCAGCATCAAGCTGAGTGACGTCCGTCGTGCTAGCGGCGCGCTTGGGGCGGACAGACTGGATGATACTGCGTACAAAGCCTGCGACCTTCGACAGAGCCGACGTCGGAGGGTTCATGAAAGCGTCGTTCTGATCGAGCTTCAGCTTGTCGACGACCACCCCCGCCAGCCTGGCCGACTGCAGAATTTCGATCTGACTCAGAACGGCGGAGTCGGTCTGCATGCTGACCGACGCCGCCGAAATGTCGTCGACGACCTTGTTCAATCCTTCGTCGATCAGCACGCTGCTCGTCGCCACATAGGTTGGAGGCGTCGTCTGCAAGTAGAGGACGCCGAGAAAGAGACCGATGACGGCACCGGCGGCAACCACTTTCGCCTGCCGCGCGGCCATGCCAAGCAGGCGCTCGATGTCGATGAAGTCTTCGGCGTTTGCCGCACCCGAAGCCGGCAATGGCGTCCTCTTCTCGACAGGAAAATTGGCATAGTTCATCTTCGGTCCAATTCTAGTTTGCAGGCGCTACCGCCTCGAAGGTCGGGACATAGGGTGCAAACCTTGCGCCGGACAGTGCGCGTTACGCGCGGCGCAACGGCCTGTCCTGCGTCATCAGCCGCACTCACAATGCCTCAAAAAAATGGACATTATGCGGCTTCTTCCCGACGCTGATGCGACCGCACGAATTCCTGCAGCATATCGAAGATCTGGCCCTTCATGTCCTCCCGCGCTAGCGCGAAAGCGATATTGGCCTGGATAAAGCCCTCCTTCGAACCGCAGTCGAACATGCGGCCGTCGAAAGGCTGGGCGAAGAAGGCTTGCGTCTGTGCGAGGCGCACCATCGCGTCGGTCAGCTGGATCTCGTTGCCGGCACCGCGTTGCTGGCTGCCCAGCAGCGAGAATATCTCGGGCTGCAGGATGTAGCGGCCGTTGATGTAAAAGTTCGACGGGGCGTTGGCCGGAGCCGGCTTTTCGACCATGGCCGTCACCTCGAAGCCAGTGCCGACATCCGCGCCGCGGCCGACAATGCCGTATTTGCTGGTCTCGGTCGGGTCGCAACGCTCGACGGCGATGACGTTTGCGCCGGTCTGTGCATAAAGATCGGCGACTTCGGCGAGACAGCCGCGCCCGCCAAAGGACACCATGTCCGGCAAAAGCAATGCAAAGGGCTCGTCGCCGATGACTTCGCGCGCGCACCACACGGCATGGCCGAGGCCCTGCGGCGACTGCTGGCGGATGAAACTTGTCGCGCCGGCGACGGGAAGCAGGCTTTCGAGCGCTTCAAGCTGCGCCTTCTTGCCGCTCTGCTCCAGGGTTCCGATCAGTTCAGGATGCAGGTCGAAATAGTCCTCGATCACCGCCTTGTTGCGGCCGGTAACGAAGACGATGTGCTCGATACCTGCCTCGAACGCCTCATCCACCGCATATTGCACGACAGGCCTGTCGACCACCGGCAGCATTTCCTTCGGCATGGATTTGGTCGCCGGCAGGAACCGCGTTCCAAGCCCTGCCACCGGTATGACTGCCTTCCTGACTTTTTTCATTGCATATTCCTTCTGATCGATTTCAACCCGTCGCAGGCGGCGAAAACTATCTTCATTCGCCCGCAGCCCTTCACCTCCCCGCCACTACGGCAAACTGTGCCGCTACCCTTCGCAGCCGGACGGCGATCGGCATGCTCATATGCCGGACCGCCGCCGGATCGCTGAGCGCCGTCCATATCGCCTTGAGCGGGGACCGCGCCTTGATGTGCTGAACCAGCGACAGGAATGATGCCGCCCGCCGCAGGCTGCGGGCGCGCCTGGCAAACGCCGCCGCGGCCGCAGCATCCATGGAATGGGTTCCGGCGAAGATGGCATCGGCCCTGCGCATCGCCTCGACGTGATGAAGCTCTAGCACCCGGGAAATGGAGCCGGTGCGGATGTGGTAGACATAGCCCGTCGTCGGTTCGACGACGCATTTGCCGCCTTTGGCCAGAGCATTGGCCAGGAGGATATAATCTTCGCCGATGATCAAGCTTTCATCGTAGCGGAGCCCGTTTTCGTTCAGGAACCGGCGCTGGAAGATCGGCTTGAGATAGCCGAGATTGAATCTCGATTCGAAGACCACATTGCCGGCGATGTAATCCGCCAGCGAGATTTCACCGAGCCCTTCCAGATAGTCGGCCGGGAACATCGTGTCTTCGGCAACGCCATCCTCGCGAACGACCTGCAGATTATCGACCGCGATCTCGGCGCCCGCCTTCTCCGCGCGTTCGATCATGGTGCAGATTCGCCCGGGATAGACCGCGTCGTCGGAATCGAGGACCGCGACCCACCTGCCGCGGGCAAGTTCAAGGCCGGCGTTCCTGGCGCCGCCGGGGCCACGGTTTTGCTCAAGCGCGACCACGCGTACGATGCCTTCGGGGTAGGATCTCGCCAGATCGAGCGTCCGGTCGGCCGACCCGTCGTCGACGACGATAACCTCGACGCTGACATTGCGCTGGGCAATGGCGCTGGCGATCGCCCGATCGATGGTCGCCTCGGCATTGTAGGCGGCAATCACGAAGCTCACGTCAGGCTGCACGCTTGCCCCCTTGCTGCGGCGAAGACAGGCCGTATTGGCGGATTTCACGAACCCCGACGAGGCCGCTGACGACGCCGACATGCATAATGCCGCGAAGCAGGCTGCGGTTCCGGCGCACGGGGTCGATGGCGACCGGAATTGCCGACAGGAAACTGTAGGCGGCCTTTGCCGTGGCAATGCCGACCTGCTTGAGCCGGGCAAGGCCGTGTACATTGCGCCCCAGAAGATGACCGTGCGTCTGCCCGACGCGGAACCGGCGGCGGCCGAGCCAGTCGAATGCCGCCCTGGCAGGTGGCACCGCTTCGTCGACCCAAGCCTCCGGCGAAAAGGCGATGCGGCCGCCGGCCTTGACCATCTGGTCGAAGAATTCCGTATCTTCGCCACCGGTCTGGCCACGTGCCAGGCTGAAGCGCCGGCCGCGCAGGCTCTCAGCCCCAATCCTGAGCAGGACGTTGCAGGTATAGCCGGTGCGGATCTCGCCGCGGACCCAGATCGGTAGGGTCGAGTGGAAATCACCCTTGCGCATCCAGGCGGGCGCATCCGCCCGGTAACGGGCTTGCACCGGCCCGAGAACGGCCGCAGCACCAGTTGCTTCCGCCGTCGCCACCAGTTCGGCAAGCCAGCCGGCGGTGACCGTCTCGTCGTCGTCGATAAAGGCGACGAAATCCCTCGCACTGGCATCGAGGCAAGCGTTGCGCGCGATCGAGATGTTGCGGGCCGGGGCGTGCCGGTAGGTCACCGGCAGCTTCAACTCGGCCGCCAGCCTGGCGACCAGCGTTTCGGCCGTCGGCGTATCGTCGTTGTCCGCAATGATGACACCGACGTCGAATCCCACGGGCATATCCATGGCCGCTATGGAGCGAAGCGTGTCGGCAAGCTCCGGCCGGCGAAATGTGCAGATGCAGATATCGATGCTTCGATTTTTTCTGACCGGCTCCATCACGCTACCTCGCGCTGCGGTCGCGGTGCGAGCAGTTGCAGCCAGAAACCGACCGACCAGCCGAAATGCATAACCATTGCCGAGACCCCGGCAAGCGCAATGTCGGGTTTGCGCTGGCTGACGGCGGTCCAAAAGCCGTAGCCGAGGCAGACCGACGCCCATAGCAAAAGCGGCACGGCCGCCAGCCAGTGGACGAAGGAAAAGGCGGCGAGAAGAACCACGGGGAATACCAGAAGCGGCACCATTTGCCGGATCTTCGGGATCATGCGGTGCTTGAGAACGTTCTTCGCCCGGCCACGGCCATAGCCGAGATACTGAAAATAGAGGCCCTTCAGCGAGGAGCGCGGATAGTAGACCATCTGCGTCTTGCCGGTCATCCAGATGCGGTAGCCGGCCTGGCGGAGCCGATAGTCGAGTTCGGCATCCTCATTGTGGCTGAACGTCTCGTCATAGCCGCCGACCGCGGTGAAGGCTGATATCCGCATCAGCGCATGGTGGCCATGATCGACCCATTCCCCCGCCGAAAGGTGCCGGTGCTTGGAGCCGCCGGTGCCGAGCCTGGAATTCTGCGCCGCTGCCGCTGCTTTCTGAACCATGCCGCTGCCACTGGTCAGCATCGAGACGACGACCGAATCCGCGCCGGTGGCCTGCGCTTCGTCGATCAGCCGGTCGCAATAATCCGCGGGATAGCCGCCGTGCGCATCGATGCGAATGAGATAGTCGACGCCTTCCCCGAATCTGGCGACGGCGAGATTGATCGCCGCGCTCTGCAAGCGCTTTTCATTGTGCAGCAGGGTAACCCGCTGATCTTTTGCGGCGATATCCGCGACGATCGTCCTGGTGCCGTCCGTACTGCCGCCATCGGCAACGATGATCACGGCGCCCAGCCTCTCGGCCGCAGGGCGAAGCTCTCGAAGCAATGCGCCGATATGGGCCGCTTCGTTCAGGCACGGCACCACGATCATGCAGGATGGAATGTCGGTTTGCGTCATCGGCAGTCCTTCTATGCCAATGCTTCGGCAGCATATGGACCGGGAGCCGCAGTCAGCCCGCGGAGCTTTTCGACAAACGCCCGGCAATCGGCGCGGTCGTGGCTCCAGGTGCGCGGATTGCGGGCAAGAACACGCGCCCTCAATGTCTCGAACCGATGCTGCTCCATCGTGCCGACGGCGGCTTCGAGCGCCTCGGGCGTGGCTTCTGACAATAGAACCCCGATGCCTTGCCGGTCGAGGAACCGGCCGGTTTCGGTGGTTCCCATCGAAATCGGCACAGCTCCGAAGCGGCAGCCTTCATAGAGCCGGTTCGGCAGCAGCCATTCGGAGTTCAGGCCCTGCTCAAAAAAGTCGATGGCCCAGGAAAAGTGAACCTCGTGGTAGATCGCCGCCATGTCCTCGGGATTGCGGTAGGGCCCGCCAAACGACAGCCAGGGTTCCGATTGAACAAAACCATGGAAATCGGGAAATTCGGACAGCGCCGGCCGGCCTCTGAGGACGATTTCAAAGCGGCCGTCGAGGCGGCGCGAAAATTCGGCCAGAAGCTCCAGGGAGCGACGGCAGCGGAGCGCACCGAACCAGCCGATCCGCCACGGCGGCGCAACGGGATTCTCCGCCGTAATGCGGTCATCCAGCGAAGCTGCGGCCGGCTCGAAATGCTTGTTTTCGAGCAGTTCGACCGGAGCGGCAACCTGTCCGAACGGCTTGAAATAGTTAGCGATGAAGGCCGGAGAGCTGGTCACCAGAAGCTTCACATCCCTGGCTAGGAAGCGTTCCGCACCGCGCATCGCCCAGCCCAGCGAATCGTCGCGAAGCAGCAGGCGATGGATGTCCAGGCACTCGTAGACGATCGGCACTGTTGCCTGGAAAGCCGACCTGGCGCGGCGGGCAAGCGCCAGCATTTCCAGATTGCGCGCGATAATGAGGTCGGGCCGTGGGATTGAGCCCAGCTTCGAGCCGGTCGAGACCACCGCCTTCATGATCGCGGCCAGACGTTGGGCGAATCGGCCATCACGAGTCGGGCCGAGATCGATCGGCTGCAAGCCCTCGACATCAGCAACTGCGCTTGCCGTACGACGAAAGCCCGCCAGCGTAACCTGGGCGCCGCCTGCCTTGAGCATTATGATCCGCCGGCGCACTGCCGGGTCGGAGACGTCGTGTACCAAGTACAAGACATGCAGCATGAAAACTCGACCGCTGTTGGCCCGCCCGCGACGATGCTAGTACACCTCTTGCTGCATCGCAACATTTTTGGTTGCAGCGTAGCAAAGATCCACGTTTTTTGTTGCACTGCAAAATCGATGGGTTAATCTCGCTCTGCTTGGGCCGCATGGACCGCGCGCTGGCCTGCCATCGGGCTGCGCGCCAATAATCACGACGCGAGGACCATCCTTGGCGTGCAGCATTTTCGGCCAACCCGCCTGCAATTCGCCCCTTCGCGCCCGTCGATGGAAGCACGGGACTACTCACGAAATGAGGTCATTCCATGAAGATCGCGGTTGAAAACACCGTCTGCCTGAATACCGGGGATGCAGCGATTCTCCTGGCGATTCGCCATGTTTTCAAGACGATCGTGCAGGATGATATCCAGTTCTACGTCTTCGACAGCCAGCCGGAGGTGGCGGCGAGGCTCTACACGAAGAAGGACTATCCGGATCTCGAATTCCACAAGCTGCTGTCGGAATCGCTGTTCCGCTACAAATACGGCAGCGGGCTGAAGAACCTGTTCAAGCCGATCTACAATCGGCTCGTCCTCAATGCCCTGCGGCGGTTCGGCATCCACGGCGTTCTCGGGCGTTTGTTCAGCTCAAGCAATCGCCGTGGTCTCGAGATCTACAAAGACGCCGACCTCGTGGTCACGACAGGCGGAACCTACCTTGTCGAGACCTACAATCTGGAGCGGCGCCTCAATCAATTCAGGATCGACGCGATTCTGGGCAAGGACCCGGTTTTCTTCACACAATCGCTTGGCCCGTTCAACAAAAGTTACAATCGCCAGGAGTTGAGCCCGATCTTCGACCGGAGCCCGCTCATCCTGCTGCGCGACGAACGTTCGCGGGGCCACATTGTGGACATGGTAAAAGACCCCGGCAAATGCCACGTCGTGGCCGACGCCGTTTTTGCCCTGGCCGACACCGACAGGATCGGAAAGATTCTGGGCTCTGGCCAGTCGGCGACCGTCACCGGCCGCGTCGCCATTTCCGTCCGTCACTGGAACTATGTCAGCGACGGCGAGGGCGGCATGCGCCGCTACATCGACTCGATCCGCGAGATCGCGACTATCCTGGTCAGGGACCACGCCAAGGAGGTCACCTTCGTCTCCACCTGCCAGGGCGTGCCGGAATACGCCCATGACGATTCCAAGACGGCGCGGGCTATCGTTGCCGAACTCGATCCGGAGATCGCCGAACATGTCAGCGTGGACGCTTCGTTCCACACGCCGGAGCAATTGATGGCCCTGGTGAAAGGCTTCGACTTTGTCGTCGCAACACGCATGCATATGATGATCATGTCGCTCTGCGTCGGCACGCCGGTGCTGCCGATCGCCTATGAATTCAAGACCAAGGAGCTTGCCAAGCGGATCGGCGTCGCCGACCTGCTGCTCGACATCGATACGGTGACGCCCGAGGAAGCGAGCGAGAAGCTCGGCAGACTTACCGCCAATCTCGACCTCTATCGCAGGACGAGCCTTCAGGCAGTGCTTGAGGAGCATGCGTCGGCGATGTCGGCAGGTGAGCTTTTGAGGCCGGCGATCGCTCGCCTAGCGGGCGTTGCGCATGGCGCTGGAAAGCGTGGTGAACAGGGCGCTGCGCGACTGGCGAAGGGCAAGCATGAGGATCAGGCCGATCGAATAGTTGAGGGCAACCGCCAGGACCACCGCGAGCAGGTCTGATTGGCCGGTCAGCGATGCCGGCAACTCGCGGTACACGGACCAGGCAAGCAGCGACGATACGATGAAAAGCCCCTGCATGATCAGGAAGTCGGCTGCGGTCACCGGGCCGACCCGGTGGACCAGGACGGCAAGCACCGGGACGCGCAGCACATAGCCGCTGATTGCATAGGCCGCCGCGACACCGACGGCGCCCCAGTGCAATCCGATGATGAAGGCGGCGACCGTCGTCAGCGACGAGTAGATGCCCCAGTGGAACATGGTCTTGGTCTTGCCCTGGCAGATGAAGATCCATCCCGTGGTGCTCGAGACGGACTGGATCAGGCTGGCGATGCCCAGCCAGGCGAAAATCGGCGCCACCGCCGCCCAGCGCTCGCCGAAGAGAAGCCCCACCACCTGGTCCGACGTCAGCGTCAGCGCCGCGATGCCGGGCATGGTGACGGCCGCCAGCATCCAGTTGGTTCGCACATAGATGTCGCGAAACCGCGCCTTGTCCTCATGGATGCGGCTCAGCAGCGGCACCATCACGCGTGTCAGCGGCTGGTTGATGTTCTGCAGCGGAAACAGCAGGAGCTTGTAGGCGCGGTCATAATAGCCGAGCTCGATCGCGCCCGAATATTTTCCGATCAGGATGTTGTCGAGATTGCGCGAGAAGAAGTTGGCCAGATTGAAGCCGGTCAGATTGGCGCCGAAGGACAATATGTCGGTATCGACCTTCAGGTCCGGCCGAGACGGCGTCCAGCGCGCCACCTGCCATGCCGCGGCCAGCGCGACAACAGCCGATACCGCCGGGCCGATGACCAGCGACCAATAGCCCAGTCCCGCATAGGCGGCGATTGCGGTAGTCGCAAGTCCGGCAGCGGCGGTAATCACGTCGTTCAGCGCGAGCTGGCCAAAGCGCAAGTGACGGTTCATCAGCGCCAGCGGCACCGCGGCGAGGCTGCCAAGCAGCAGCGGCAAGGCAGAGCCGATGGTGATCCCGACCATGCGTTGATCGCCGTAGAAGGCGGCGATGGCGGGCGCCAGGCATGCCACCATCGCGGCACTGCCCAGCCCAACCAACGCACTGATCCAGAATACCTGGTTGAGCTGCTCCGTGCTGATATCCTTGCGCTGGACCACAGCCTGCTGCAGGCCAAGGTTTTGAAGCAGCCCCACAAAGGCCACGATCGGACCGACGGAAGCCACCAGGCCGAAATCCTCGGGCACAAGCAGACGCGCAAGCACGATGACGGAGAGAAACTGGATCGCCATCTTGAAGCCTTGCGCGCCGATCGTCACCACGCCGCCGCGCAGGGCGACACGACCGAACTGGGGGGGCGGGTTGGCGTTCATGCCGGGCGCCTGGCTTCGGCCAGCTGGGCAACGATCTGCGCAAAACGTTCGTTGAGCACGTCTGCGTTGAAATCCTGCTCGATCTTACGGCGCGCCGCACGTGCGATGCGCTCGCATTTGTCCGGGTTCTCGGCCACCCAGACAAGCTTGCGGGCCAACGCCGCAACGTCTCGCTCCGGCGCGAGGAAGCCTGTCTCCTGGTCCTCGATCAGTTCGGGAATGCCCGAGTGATAGGTGCTGACGACGATCAGCCCGGCGGCCATAGCCTCCATCAAGGCCACCGGAATACCCTCGAGATCGCCGTCTCGCGCGGCAACGCTCGGCAACAGGAATACGTGGGCGTCGCGCAGGCGCTGCTTGACCTCGGCGTGCGGACGCGGCCCGAGGAAAGTCACCCGGTCGGCAATGCCGAGATTTGCGGCGAGCTTCTTCAACTCTTCCAGCAATTCGCCGCCGCCAATCACCGAATAGACCCAGTCGCGCCGCGGCAGGCTGGCGAGCGCCCGAAGGGCGAATTCGATGCCCTTCTTTTCGGTCAGCCGGCAGACCGAGATGAAGGACAGTGTGTCCCGTTCCCAGGAACGCCAATGGTAGCCGATCTCACCGGGCCGCACGCCCATATGGTGAACCATGACTTGCGCCGGGGGTGCTCCGACGCCGATCAGGGCATCGCGGAAAAACGCGTTCACCGGGAGCTGGAGAACGCCCTTGTCGAAGACAACCTTATAGCGCGTGAGTGTGTTGTCATGCAGCGGTTCCCCCACATCGCGGCCGTGGAATATGGTCACCAAAGGAGCGGAAATCCGGCCTCGTTTCATGGCGCGGGCGACGCGCATGCCGTTATTGCCGAAATGCGCGACGATCACATCGGCGTTCTGCAATTTGCGCGCAAAAGCGATGTCGACAGCGGTCGAGAGCTTATCCCAGAACCTGCCCGACCATTTCCTGAGCGTCGGGCGAAAGCGCCCCAGCCCGCCCCACCAGCAGACGACCTTGCCAGGGAGAGCCTGCCAGCGGCGATCGTCGGTGTTGCTGTCCTTGCCGAAGGACGTCTCGTTGCAGACGACGCCGACTTGCATGCCGCGCTCGAGGCACCCTTCTATCTGGTCAAGGACGAAGGTCTCCGACAAAGAGGGGAACTTATCAACTACGAAGCAAATCTTCATCGAATGGACGATCTTTCGAGGCCGGTCGGCGATCTGCTCGCACGGATGAGGGCTGACGCCCGTCGCCGCCGTGCGAGGCGCTTCAAGCGTCTGGTGTTGTGCATGTTGTTGTCCCAAAGCCGCTCACACCCCGGTCAGGCGCAAAAGCGGGCTGTTGGGCGACATAAACGATTTTGGACGAAATGCATCAGGCGGCACGCTCCAGCGCGCCTTGCCTGGCGTTGTCGAGAACGCCGAGGAAGGTCGTGAACTGACTGTCGGGGTTCATTTGCGGCCGCTCCGAAAACAGCTGCGCCGCCGCCGACAGCCGATCGTACTCGGCCTTGTCGCTCCATAGTCGCCTGACCGCGGCGACCCAGTCGTCGAGCGGTGCGTCATAGTCGAGCACAACGCCGCCGGCGCCAATCGCTTCCGGCAGGCCGCCGCGGCGGGATCCGACGACTGGAATGCCGCTGCAATGGGCCTCGGATGCCACCCGCCCCCAAGCTTCTTCCCATTTGCTGGGCGCCAGCAGGATCTTGGTGCGGCCATAGACGGTCTTCATGTCGCTGGTGCGGCTTTCCAGCCTGACGTTGCGTAGCGGCGCGATGATCCGTTCGATCTGCGCCCGGTGGTCGTCGTCGAGCTTCCAGCTTTCGACGAACAGGAACGGGATTTCGGGGCATTGGCCGGCGATGCGCACGGCGAGTTCGAACCCTTTTTCATTGTAAGGATTGATCAGCGTGACGAATTCACCGGTGGTCGGCGTGCTGTAGAGCCCGGGATTGATGGTCGGCGGGATTACGGTCGAGTCGATGCCGAACTTTTCCTTATAGGTGCGCGCGGTGAATTCGGAGTTGGCGATATAAAGCGCCGAATGCAATTCGCGCAGGTCGCCGGCCAATTCGTGGAATTCGACGTTCCGCAGATAGACCACCAGCGGCACGCCGAGCGCCTGCAGCGCCTTTCCGATCGGCACCGATTTGTGGCACTGCACGACGGCGACATCGGGATCGAGCCGTTCGACGGCGAAGCGGGCCGCCTCCCAGGGAAACCACGCCCGCACGACAGGATAGCCGGGATAGCTGTCGATGACCGCGCGCTGGCGAAGGAGCTTCATCTTGGCGCGCGCCTTGAAACCGAACATGCCGTCACCGAACAGCGCCGCCAGCACCGAGGCGTCATGACCGTGCTCGCGCAGCTGCTCGACCAGATGGTGCGTGCTCGACTGAACGCCACCGCTGAACTGCGGTGTGTAGCCGTTGCCGCCTGCAAACAGAACTTTCATGGACCTGGCTCCTTGCTGGACCGCCCTAGCGTCACGCCGCCATTCTGCCGATGCTGTGGTATTCGATGCCGTGGCGGGCAATGACCTTGGGGTCGTAGAGATTGCGTCCGTCGAAGATGACGGGCCTGGTCAGCGCGTTCTTCAATGCATCGAAGGACGGCGCGCTGAAACTCTTCCACTCGGTCACGATCAAGAGCGCGTCGGCGCCTCGCAGCGCGGCCTCCTTGGTGCCGCACAGTTGCAGGTCGTCGCGCAGCCCGTAGATTGCCTGGCATTCCTGCATCGCCTCCGGATCATAGGCCTGGACATTGGCACCGGCGGCCCAGAGCGCTTCCATCAGCGTGCGGGCCGGGGCCTCGCGCATGTCGTCGGTATTGGGTTTGAAGGCGAGGCCCCACAGCGCAAAGGTCTTGCCTTTGAGATTGCCCTTGAAATAGCGGTGCACCTTCTCGAACAGGACCGACTTCTGCTGGTTGTTGCGCTCCTCGACGGCACGCAGCAGCTTGGCGTCGAACTTGACGGCCTCGGCGGTCTTGATCAGGGCACGCACATCCTTCGGGAAGCACGAGCCGCCGTAGCCGAGGCCCGGATAGATGAAGTGGTAGCCGATCCGCGGGTCGCTGCCGATGCCCTTGCGGACCTCCTCGATGTCGGCGCCCAGTTGCTCGGCCAGGTTGGCCATTTCATTCATGAAGCTTATCTTGGTCGCCAGCATGCAATTGGCCGCGTATTTGGTGAACTCGGCACTGCGCACGTCCATCACGATCATCTTTTCGTGGTTGCGGTTGAACGGCGCGTAGAGCTCGCGCATCACCGCCTCGGTGTCCTCGTTGCTGGTGCCGACGATAATGCGGTCGGGCTTCATGCAGTCGCTCACAGCGGACCCTTCCTTGAGGAATTCCGGATTGGAGGCGACGTCGAAAACCAGATCCTCGCGCCCGCGCGCCTTCAGCGTCTCGGCGATCCTGGCCTTTATTCTTTCGCAGGTGCCGACCGGCACGGTCGACTTGCCGACGACGATCTTGGGCGCGTCCATCTCACGACCGATGGCCTCGGCGACGGCCAGCACATATTTGAGGTCTGCCGAACCATCCTCGCCCGGCGGCGTGCCGACGGCGATCATCTGGATCTGTCCATGTTTGATCGCCGCCGCGGCGTCGGTGGTGAACTTGATGCGGCCGGCGGCATGGTTCTCCTTGACCATGTTTTCGAGCCCGGGCTCGAAAATCGGGACATGGCCCTGGTTGAGCCGTTCGACCTTTTTTGCATCGATGTCGACACAGACCACCTGATGGCCGACTTCGGCAAGCACCGCCGCCTGTACAAGACCGACATAGCCGATTCCAAAGACAGTCAAATTCATTCGGTTTCATTCCTGTTCAAGGCTTCGGGCCTGTTCAAGCTTCGGTTTTCCGACCACCTTCGGCCCGGCCGGTTCAGATGCGCTTCTAGTTTATGTTGCATGCCAGCGATTCCGGGAATTGGCAGGGCTGGCCGAGTGCGGTGAACGCAACGCGATCCACCTGCATGGTGAGCTTGCGGCCCGGATCCGAGAACGGCCCCATCCAGCCCTTCATCGTATCGCTGCCCCACAGGCTGAAATAGATCCTTTGCGAATGGGTGGGCAGCTTCGCCGGATCGGTGATCTCGTGGACAAGCTTGCCGTTGACGTACCAGCGCAGCCGGTCCTTTTCCCAGACGAAGGCGTAGTCATTGAAGGCCTTGTCGGTGCCGCCGGCGACGTCGACCAGTTTCTCGTTCTTGCCTTTGCCGGCTATGTAGGCGTTGACCTGAACCTTGGACGTGTCCTTGGTCAGCACCTCGAAGTCGATTTCATCATGCGGCTGCTTGTCGGCATCGCCGACGAAGCTGAAGAATGCCGCGTTGACGCCGGAGCCCGTGTCGGTCTTCATCCGCGCCTCGTAGGTGCCGTAGCCGAAGCGCTGCTTGGTCTGGATCTCGGCGCAGGCGAATTCGCGATCCTTCAGCTTGCGCTTCTCGAAACCGAGCGTCAGCATGCCGTCGGAAAGCCCGATCAGGCTTTTGGACCAGGTGCAATTCTGATGCTTGCCGTTCGTCCAGCCGTCGGAAATGTACCAGCGCGCGCGACTGAGGCTGGTGAAATCATCGACAAAAGACGGCGCGGTTGGCAGATCCTGGGCACGGACGGGCACAAGGCCCGCAACCAGACTGACGAGAACGATCAGCAGAAACGCGCCGTCTGAACGGAGCGGCCGCAGCTTGCCTGGGATCGGGCGCGTGAACGGGGTGCCGCGGGGTGCCGGGGCGGACGTGCTTTTAAGATCTGCATTCATATCAAAACTCACCTTGTGCTATGCGCCCCCAAAGCGATCGTTCGAACCGTGACGAAACAACCTGATCTTGACCTCTGTCGCTCCCAAGCTCCGTGTTGTGCCTAAACCATTGCGCCGACCCGGGGTGTTCGCTCAGCCCGTGCCGGAATCGGCGGGCTTCACAAAATCAGTCCTGATGTCGGGACCGTTCTGCCGCTTCGGCTCGAAGATTTCATCCAGCGAATGACGGAGATCCTTCATCATCTGCATCTGGCGCGACAGCGCTGCGATGCGCCGCTCGCAATTCAGAATCGACCTGGTCAGTTCGCCGACTTCGGAAGACCTGCGCGAGGAGACCGAACCGTTCTCCATCGCCTCGACCAGAAAGGCGGCATTGGTGGCCGTTGTCCTGTAGCGGTTCTCAAGTCCGCTCTTCTCCGCCTCGACTTCGGCCGCGATCTGGTCCAGCAGCTTTGCCAAGCGATCGAGGCGCGAGGTGTCGGTCTGCGTGTCGCGCGCCGGATCTCTCGATCGGAAGCGAAAGATCGAGGCCATGTAGTCAGCGCCCCATCATCGTCGAGCTGGTGAACGGCCTTAGAGCCCGTCCGCATTCAAAAGACATTTCTTGCATCGTCCAGCTCCTCCGACAGGGTATGTCTCGGGCCAGTTCGGTTGGCCGTCCAAAATTGCTGCACCGCAACATAGATTGCCATTCCCGGCGCGCATAGGCAACCACCTAGATCGTAAACTCATGAATCTCGTTGAAATGGTGCGAGCCGACCTAAGGGTAACGCAGTGGCTACCGCCATCGCACGTTGACGGGCCTAGCTATCGCTGGCCGTGCTGGTTCCGGCCATGAGGAAGCGCAGCGGCGGCACATGCTGACGCTTCGCGGCGAGGCCAGCGCGGCGAAACAGCGCATCCAGCTTGTCGGAGGCAACGCCGCGGACGACGGCTGTGAGGTTGGACGAGCCGGCCAAGGCGTAGGCCGCGGCCGGTGCCAACCCGCGCTCAGCCTTCACGTCTAAAAACTTCCGCAGCCGGTATTTGTCGCGGATGTGCCGCTCGTGCCTTCTCAGCGCAGCCTTCGATGCCTCCGGCAAACTGTCGATCGCAAGCAGTGCCAGGTCGGCATCGGCCAGATGCTTCAGGTCCTGGGTCTTGTGCCGTCCGCTCAGCGAATCGGCGCGCACGATCGCGCCGTAGCCACAGGATCTGATGACCTTGAAGCGCGCGCCATGGGCAACCGCGCGCGCATAGAGTTCATAGTCTTCACCCAGGCGCAGCTTCTCGTCGTAGCGCAGCCCATGCCGATCGAGGAAGGCGCGGCTGATCACTGGCTTGAGGAAGCCCAGTTCCCCTCGTTGCACACGGCGCCTGGAGATATTGCCATCGACGAAGCCCTCGAAATCGAGGAATTCCGGCTCGGGCGAGAACGGTGGAGCAACGATTTTCGAAACGTCAGTTGCCGCGTCATCCCTGACAAGCATGATGTTGTCTGCGGCGAAATCCCAATCGGTGCTGGCGAACAGTCTGTGAAACCTGCCTTCGAAAAAGAAATCATCAGCGTCCAGAATGCTGATGAACGGCGACCTGGAACCGGCTATCGCGGCGTTGCGTGCAAAGGAGGGGCCGCGATTGACGTCGAAGCGGATGACGGACAGGCGGCCCGTGCCGTCGCCGGCTGCGTGGGCGACTTTCGCCGTATCGTCGGTGGACGCGTCATCGACGACGACAACTTCCGCAACCTCAGGTTCGCGTAATGCCGATGCAATGGCAGCCGGGATTGTCCGCGCCGCATTGCGTGCGGCGATGATCACGCAGACCTGGAATGATGTCATGGACATGCCTCTCGATTGCAGAAGTCGTTGCGGATTTCCTCGCCCCGACCGCTCAATGGCCCACCGCCCAACCTGAAATGCATCGGCCCAAACGCCTATGCTGCAAGTGCGAAGCAAGCATCGCCAAAATCAGCGGCGCCGTCCAGTTTTTCATTTTGCTGGGTGTCATGGCCCGGCTGGGCAGGCGGCGAGCCTCAATCGGGATGGCTCCAGAAATGCGCCGCTTGGCAGAGCCGTTCCTACACGCTCCATCAGAGCGCTCGACTGGCGGAAAACCAGTTGCTGGTCCTGGCCGACCGGACTGCGGCGGGGCGGAGCGAGCGCGTCGAGGCCCGCAGTGTCAAGGAAACGAAAGAACAGGAATGCCGACTGCCGGTGTTGTCGAGGCGCGCAATTCGTCAGAGGACCGGCGAGCTTAACCACAGGTCACATGGACATCGCAGACCCGGCCAGGCCCGAAATCAGTGAAGGCCTCTCCTTGCGCTGAATTTCTCGCCTTCGGCCGCCTCGTTCGAACTCAGCTTTCGTTCAGCGTCGCGAATTTTGTCGGCCGGGGTCGGGGCATTTCTGGCGACCATGGCAAAGACCAGTAGAAAATAACCCATTTGGATGACTATGGCACAGCCGATGACGCGAAACAGCGTCGTACCGAGCGAGGCGCCGCCCAAATAGGACCAGACGATCACGATCGCCAGCGCAAAACACATTCCGATAATGAACTTTGGCAGTGACATACCCGATAGCCCATCCACCGGCTCGGGAAAAAATGTCGACAAGCCCACCCCGAGCACCTCCCTTAAACTCTGCGAGCTTATTTAGGTTGCCCGCTTCTGGCCGGTTGCTTCCGGCCTAGCCCAATCTGTCCATAGTCCGACAGAAACAATTTGCAACTCTATTGAGCTGCGCAATAGCCGGCAAGGGCAGCTGCGGAATAAATTTTAAACGAATCCTCGGGATCGACTCTGCCATGGTGCAATGCACACGTCGGCATCACCACTGATTGCCGGATATCGACTCTCTCCAGTAATATTTACGATATCGACTAGTATTTTATTGCAACATCAGTCGTTACTTTGAAATTCTAAATGACGACAAAGCTCCACAGCAGGGTATAATGAGCGATTCGCCTAAAATCAGCCTCAAAATTGGACTAGCTTTTCCAAAATTGCCCATAATCCGTCTCTTTTGCGACATAAAGGCGAAATTTTGTGCAGGACGAGTTTATTATTTAGTCAGTTCATGACGCGACTATTACAGCCGTCTGGGAAATTGTGTGTTGCGCTGCAGCATTTTTTTGGTATCGTGCGGTAAACCATCCGTTCAACGTATGGAGTTTACGCATGAGGGACGTAGCCAAGCCGGCCGATGCGGATTTTTCGCAGGCCGGTGTCGATTTTCCGCCACCGATCGGCGGCCTGCTCAAACGCAGCTTCGATATTGCCGGTTCGCTGATCGGCCTGGTCGCTCTCAGCCCGCTGTTCGTGATGATAGCGCTGCTTGTCAAGTTTTCCGATGGCGGGCCGATTTTCTATGGTCATAGCCGGATCGGCCGCGGAGGACGGATTTTTCCGTGCCTCAAGTTCCGCACCATGGTTCCAGACGGCGAGCGGGTGCTTGCTGCCTATCTCGCCGCGAATCCGGAGGCCAGCGCCGAATGGATCGCGACCCGCAAGCTGAAGAACGACCCGCGGATCACCCGCGTCGGAGCGGTGCTGAGGAAGCTCAGCCTCGATGAGTTGCCGCAGATCATCAACATCCTGCAGGGGGATATGAGCCTGGTCGGGCCTCGTCCCGTGGTGCGCGACGAGCTGGAGATTTATGGCAATTCGGCCGTCTATTACCTGAAATCGCGCCCCGGCCTGACCGGGCTATGGCAGGTCAGCGGACGCAACGACGTTTCCTACGACAGCCGCGTCGCGTTCGACAGGCACTATGTCGAGAACTGGTCGATGTTCGAAGACATTCGCATCATCATCAAGACCGTACCTGCGGTCTGGATGTCGCGAGGCTGCTACTGACGGCCGCTTGCTGGCCGTACATCGAGGAGCAGCTGTCCAGAATTCGGGCCCGAAACTCAGGCCCCTAACTCAGGCATCGGCAGTTCATCGGGCGGGGCAAACCAGATCGGAAACGCTCAGTTGAAAGCAGATATAATCGATATTTTTTGCACCGGCATTCTCTCCAGACGCATGCGGCGAGTACGACTTTTGACGACTTGCCTTACAGTGGCGACCGGCCTGACGCTGTCGCTAGCCCTGCCACAGTTTGCCTTCGCCGACGACTATCGGCTTGGAGCACAGGACAAGCTGACCATCCGCGTGGCGGAATGGCAGACCGTCGAAGGCACGTTCCGCGACTGGTCGGCCATCAATGGAGAATACACGGTCGGGCCCGCTGGAACCTTGTCGGTTCCCTTCGTCGGCGAGATGCCCGCATCCGGCAAGACGACTTCGGAGATCGCCGCATCGCTCGGCGAGGCGCTGCAGCGCAAGCTCGCTCTGGCCGACAGGCCGGAGGCTTCCGTCGAAATGGCGCAGTACCGGCCATTCTACATCTCCGGCGAGGTGCAAGCGCCTGGCCAGTATCCTTGTGTGCCTGGGTTGACCGTGCTGAAAGCGATGAGCATTGCCGGCGGAGCCCGGCGGACCCCGGAGAGCGGACAGCGCTACGATCGCGACCTGATCAATGCCAAGGGCAATTTCGACGTACTACAAGACCAATTGGTCAGGCTGACCGTCAAGCGCGCCCGCATCGAAGCGGAACTGGCGGACAAGCCGACATTCGCGGTGCCGAAAGAGGTGGCCGACGATCCGAAGCTGCCCAGCATCGTTGCCGATGAGACGGCGATCCTGGCGGCCGACCAGAAGAAACTCAAGCTGCGCTTGCAGGCGCTCGACGATTTGAAGGCGCTGCTGCAGAGCGAGATCGATTCGCTGCAGAAAAAGATCGTCAACCAGCAGAAGCAGGTTGATCTGGCGAAGGAGCAGCTCAACGGCATCGGCTCGCTGGCGCAAAAGGGCCTGGTCGTCAACACGCGGGTTTTGAACTCGCAGCAAACCATCGCCGACCTTGAGGGCCAGATCCTGGATTACGAAACGGCGATTCTCACGGCCAAGCAGTCGATCAGCAAGGCCACCCAGGACGCCATCGATCTCGAGAACACTCAGAACTCCAGCCTCGCGACCGACCGGCAACAGACGGAAGCCGATCTCAACGAGGTGACGCTGAAGCTGAACATGGAAAAGGCCCTGATGTCCGAAGCCTTGTCGGGCAGCCCCATGCCGCAATTCTATGGCAACAACGAACCAGCGGCCTTGTCTTTTTCCCTGGTGCGGGTGGTCGACGGCAAGACCAGCGAAATCACCGCCGATGAAGACACGCCGGTGCTGCCAGGGGACGTGATCAAGGTCAAACCGGCGCCCCTGGCCATCCAGTAGCTTCTTTCCACCGGAGCGAAGCACCAACCCCGTGGGCAGCGGTCTGCGGGGTTTTTGCTGTTTGGGATCCGCCCGCTCTAACCTCGCACGGCGTCCGGTTCCTCCAGATGATTCACGGCGTTCCACCGGGAAGCAGCGACGGCCGGCACCCTCACCAGCTTGAAGTAGCTATAGTACAGCAGGAACGATCCCATGATGTAGGGATTGAGGGTCTCGACCTCGACGAAGGATCGGATGAACAGAAGCACCATGACGCCGGCAAGAATCACGGAGTCGGCTTGCCATGTCCTGAATATCAGCGCCGAGACGTGACCCCAGAGCGTGCGCAGGATAATCAGCGAAAGCAGTGTCGCGCCGACGAAGCCGAGTTCCACCAAGGTCTCGATGTAGGTGTTGTGGAAGTGGAAGCCGCTTCGCGCGGCGATGTAGAATTCGTTCCACAGCCGCTCGGCCTCGGAGAAGCCCTGCACCCAATAGGCGGCGTAGCCGACGCCGAGCATGGGCGATTGCTGCGCGGCATTCCAGCCCTGCTGCCAGAGGTAGGTTCGTCCGGTGAGCGTCGAATCCTTGCCGAAAAGGCCAAGGACAAAGTCCATCAGCCCGAGATTCAGCGCAATCACGGTGCAGGCGACCAGCCCGCCCGCACCGATCATGAAAATCACCCGGCGATGGCGGAGCGAAAGCACCTTGCCGATGGAAAGCAGGGCGACCAGAGCGAGAACCGCCGGGGTCGATGCCATCGAAGTGGCCGAATGCGACACGACCAGTAGATAGCCTGATAGAAGGACAATCGGCACGATCAACAAAAAGCTTGTCCGGCCCCGCCTGAGAAAGGCGAGGTAGACAACGCAGAAATAAATGCCAAGCGATGCGACAAAGCCGATCTGGTTCTTGGAGCTGAACGCGCCGACGAAATTGTACGTCCCATCGAGAACGTCGTAGGAATAACTCGCGACCTTGAGCGAGTAGAGCAGGACGATGAAAATCCCGATCAGGGCGCCTATGGTCAAGGTCCGGACGCTGACGGTGCGTGCGGCAATGTAGGCGCAGGCGATATGGGAACAATATTGGACGGCCGTCCTGGCCGTGGTGCCGGGAGCTGCCGACCAGAACACCGAGAAGCAGACATAGGTTGCAAAGGCCAGCGGAAGCCAGGCGCTGGAAGCGTGCCTTAATATCTTGCGGTAGTCGACCATGATGAGCGGCAGCCAGACTGCATAGTAGGCCAGGATCATGGCCTGGCCGAAAATGGTCGAGTAGGAGAACGCCCAGATCGAGACGGCAACGGCAAAGCTGCCATAGACCGTGTTCTTGTCCGGATCGATCAACAGAGATTTTGGAATCTTCATCTCGGTATCGGTTTTCCGTCCTTGCAGCTCAATGCCGATTCATGAGCCCATTTCATGGGCGATTCATCGGGATCGATAGGAGCCTCGCCTGCAGGCGCTCGCATTGTGCAGTGCAATATAACGCATCCGGCGCCGCCTGTCACCCGAATGCCAACTGGGCGCGTCGTTCCTGCAGTTCTCGCAATACCGGACGAGACGATTTGGCCAGGAGGCAGTGCCGTCCAATTGCCCGGTGCTGGCCCATCACAAGCTGTTCTGAGGCTGCGAGTCCGCGCTTGAACTTGTCCGCCGTTGACTTCACATTCGCCGCCGATTGGGAGGAAGACGACATGCCGATGAGTTTCGCGGGACGATTTGCCGGACGATCTGCTGTTATCACCGGCGGCGCCTCAGGCATCGGCCTGGCCGTCGCGCAAAGGATTGCTGACGAAGGCGGACGTGTTTCGGTCTGGGATCGCGATGCCGCCCAGATCGAGCAGGCCAAGGCCATTGTTCCAGGCCTGCACAGCGTCACCCTCGACGTCGCCGACCCCATAGCGGTCGAAGCCGCCGCCGGAGAGACGATCGAAGCGCTGGGCGCGGTCGATATCCTTGTCACCAGTGCTGCCATCACCGGGCCTAACATGACGACCTGGGAGTATTCCGTAGAGGATTGGCGCCGGGTCATCGACATCAACATCAACGGCGTCTTCTTCTGCAACAAGGCGCTGGTCCCGCATATGCTCGAACGCAATTACGGCAGGATCGTCAACATCGCCTCGATTGCCGGCAAGGAAGGTAACCCGAACGCCTCGGCCTACAGCACCTCCAAGGCGGCGGTGATCGGCATGACCAAATCGCTCGGCAAGGAACTGGCCAAGACCAAGGTGACGGTGAACTGCGTCACGCCGGCGGCTGTGCGCACCGCGATCTTCCAGCAGATGAGCCAGCAGCACATCGACTTCATGCTGTCCAAAATACCGATGGCGCGCTTCGGCGAGGTCGGGGAGGTGGCGGCGCTGATTTGCTGGATCGCCTCCGAGGAATGCTCGTTCACGACGGCTGCCGTCTTCGACGTCTCTGGCGGCCGGGCGACCTACTGAGGCCGGCCCGACGCAAACCGCCCGACCGCATCGCGGCGCCTCAGTCGTGAAGCTCCCGCGAGATCGGCGGGCCGATCGAAAAATCGCTGAATGTCACTTCGAAACCCTCGCGCTGCGGCGAACAGCACATCATGCCGACATCGACCGTTTTCGATGGCGGGAAATAGGCAAGCCGCACCGGTTTCCAGTGCTTGTCGGACGCGTCCAGATACTGGACGCGGATCGTCTCGGCATGGCGGGTCAGGCGGATCCTGACCCCGTCGGGGTCGGCGGGAATGCTGGCCAGCGACCAGTCGGAGGCATCGTTGGTGACGACGACGGAAAAATACATCAGCCCGTCGGTGTATTCGATGCCGGCCTTGATCCAGTGCGTCTCGCTCAGGCGGACCATAAGCCCGGCCTGATCGTAAAGCACCTCATAGTGCCCCTTGACCGTGACTTCGGCGCTGAAATCGCCCTCGACCTCACGATAGAGGAAATGGCCATTGTCGCGCCAGAAGCCGTAGAACGTCTCGCGCCAGAAGTCGGTCTCCTTGCCGGTCCGTACATGCACCGTATTGTTGCCGAAGGCGTGGTGCGGCGGCGGATTGAGCCAGGTCAGGGCCGTATTCTCAGATGTCATCGATTTGCTCGCCTGCCTGGCTGGTCTGCCGTCTTTTCTTAGCCGGCAAACGTGTAAGCGGTCTTCACTGTTGTGTAGAACTCTGCGGCATAGCGGCCCTGCTCGCGCGGGCCGTAGCTCGATCCCTTGCGTCCGCCGAAAGGCACGTGGAAGTCGACGCCGGCCGTCGGCAGGTTGACCATGACCATGCCGGCTTCCGAATTGCGCTTGAAGTGCGTGGCATGCTTGAGGCTCGAGGTGCAGATACCGGAGGTCAGGCCGAACGGCGTGTCGTTGGCCACCGCCAGCGCCTCGTCATAATCCTTGACGCGGATGACGTTGGCGACCGGTCCGAAAATCTCCTCGCGCGAGATGCGCATGGCGTTGGTGGTTTCGGTGAACAGCGCCGGCTGCAAATAGAAGCCGCGGGTTTCACGATCGAGCCGCTCGCCACCGAAGGCAAGGTCCGCACCTTCCTGACGGCCGATGGCGATATAGTCTTCGTCCTGTTTGAGCTGGCTCTGGTCGACAACCGGCCCGATCTGGGTCTTGGCATCGAGAGCGTCGCCGACGACCAGCTTGGCCATGCGGTCCTTGAGCGCCTCGACGAAGCGGTCGTGGATGCCGTCCGTCACCACCAGCCGGGACGACGCCGTGCAACGCTGGCCGGTCGAGAAGTAGGCACCGTTGATAGCGCAGTCGACGGCGACGGCAAGGTCGGTATCGTCGAGCACTACAAGCGGGTTCTTGCCGCCCATTTCGAGCTGGAACTTGCGCATGTGCTCGACGCTGGCGGCGGCGACGCGCTTGCCGGTGCCGACCGATCCGGTGAAGGTGATCGCGTTGAGGTCAGGACTGTCGAGCATGGCCTGGCCGACCACCGAACCTTTGCCCATGACCAGATTGAGCACACCCTTGGGCAGCCCGGCGCGGTGCAGGATGTCGACAATAGTCCAGGCGCTCTCCGGAACGAGTTCCGCCGGCTTGAAGACGATGGTGTTGCCGTAGGCCAGCGCCGGAGCGATTTTCCAAGCCGGAATGGCGATCGGGAAATTCCACGGCGTGATGATGCCGACGACGCCGACTGCTTCGCGGGTGATCTCGACGCCGACGCCGGGCCGCACGCTCGGCACCAGCTCGCCCGACAGGCGCAACGCCTCGCCGGCGAAAAAATCGAATATCTGGGCGGCCCGCACGGTCTCGCCGATGCCCTCGACCAGCGTCTTGCCTTCCTCGCGCGCCAACGCCCGGCCGATTTCATCTTTCCGCGCGGTGATCTCGTCCGACGTCTTCCTCAGCACCGCATGGCGGGCCAGCAGGCCCGATCGAGACCATGCCGGAAATGCCGCTTTCGCCGCCGCGATGGCCTGCCGAGCGTGCTCCGCGCCCCCCGATGCATATTCGCCGACCACGTCGTCGAGATTGGAGGGGTTGATGTTGCGGGAGCCGGCATCGCCTACCCACTCGCCATCGATGAGGTTCTTTCGAAACGGGATCATGTCACTGTCTTCCTTGTCGTCCTTCGATCGCCGTCTATCTGGACCACCGACCGCCACACCGCAAGGCCCGAAGAAGGCAAACTTCTCCTTCTCGACAGGCATGTGATAGGTGTCGGGGGCGGGAAAAGACGATTCTAGTGTGGTGCGACGCGGATCGCACGGGAGGTGAAGTATCATGTCCGACAGCGCCTTGCCCCTGGTGATCAGCGCACCCGAACCGCGCACGCTCGACCTGATCTTCACGCCGGCCGCGCTGGCGAACTTTCGATCGAAATACCGCATCGTCGAAACATCGCCCGAAGCGGTGGCGGCGCTGCCGGCCGATATCCTTGGCGAGGCGCGCTACATCGTCGGCCAGCCACCTATCGCGCCGGAGACGCTGGAAAAAATGAAGGCGCTGCGCTGCATCTTCAATGTCGAGAGCAACCTCATCAACAACATGCCCTACGAGACGCTGTTTTCGCGCGGCATCCATGTCGTCACCACCGGGCTGGTGTTTGCAGAACCGGTGGCCGAACTCGGCCTTGCCATGGCGCTCAACCTCGCCCGTGACATCGTCGACGCCGACCTCGCCTTTCGACAGGGCAAGGAGCGTTGGGGCGGCGACGGCAACCGGACGGCGCGGCTTCTTTCCGGCGCGAACGTCGGCATCATCGGCTTCGGCGATCTTGGCCGTGCGCTCAACCGGCTGCTGTCGGGCTTTCGCACGCGGACAAAAGTCTTCGACCCGTGGCTGCCGCCGTCGATCCTGATCGAAAACGGCGTCGAGCCGGCCTCTCTCGACGACGTTCTGTCGAACAGCGATTTCGTCTTCGTCGTCGCTTCGGTGACTAGCGAAAACCAGGGCTTCCTCGGCGCCGAGGCGTTTGCCAGGATGCGCAAGGGAGCCGCTTTCATCCTGCTCAGCCGAGCCGGCGTGGTCGATTTCCCGGCACTGATGGACGCCGTCCGCAGCGGCCATATCGTCGCCGCCAGCGATGTTTTTCCTGAGGAGCCGCTTGCCCAGGATCACCCGGTCCGCACATTGCCGGGGTTCCTGCGCTCCGCCCACCGGGCCGGTGCGCTCGACATCGCTTTCAAGCGGATGGGCGACATGGTGCTGGAAGACATGGACCTGGTCGACCGCGGCCTGCCGCCGATGCGTTCGAAGCGGGCCGAGCGTGAGACCGTTTCGCGAATGCGCTCAAAGCCGGTCGACAAGAATTAAGCCGCCTGCCGACGGTCGCACATGCTCAGACGGTGAAGGACCAAAACAGGCAGGCCAATGTTGCTGTGGCGAAGACGACGAAGAACAGGCTTCGCAACAGGATGTTGCGGCGCAGCTCGTTGATGAAGAGATGGCATCCGACGACGGCTGCGACAAACAGGAACCGCCAGTTCAGCAGTGCCGGGAGCACATCGCGCTGACCGAAGGCAAATCTGGCGGCGAGACATCCAACGATGACCGCAAACAACACGATGATCGTCCAGAAGATCGCACCGGCGGCATGTGTCAGGACGATGCCGGCGAGCCTGATCGGCAGAACCATCATCAGCAGTGCGCTGAGAAAGTAGACCGCCGCGAGCGGAATGAACGCCCCCGCATCGGCGACGTCGCTCAAGCGCTTGGCGCCGATCGCGCCATAGGGATAGCCATGCCTGGCCACCGCCAGGCTGAGCGCCATCAGCAAGGCCGTCAGCACGGCGGCAAGCGCGAATGAGGTCAGGGCTTTGCTCATGAGGCTCCCGTTCCGAGCGAATCGAAGTCAGAACGTTGGTAGCCCATGGTTTGTAAATTGCTAGTAAGCATCATGCAGCGGCGCGGCAGAGTTCCTCGGCGCATCACTCCGCAGCTTGCAGACGCCGCCCGTCGATAATGGTCTTGATCTCGGCGCGGCAAGAGCCGCAATTGGTGCCGGCGTGAAGGACGGCTCCGATTGCCGCGACGCTGGTACAGCCGCCGCGTACCGCTTCCGCGATCTGGTTGCCACCGACCCCGAAACAGGCGCAGACGATAGCACCGCGGTCGACGCTGTTGCCGCCCGGCCGCCCGGCGACAATCGCCAGTCGCGCCTGCCGATCGGCATGGTCAGCACCAAGTTGTTCGACCGCCCAGCCGCGCGACACCGCTACCGGCGTAGGCGCAAGATAGAGCGCGCCGACCAGCCGATTGCCTGCGAAACGGGCGAAGCGATGGTGCCCGCCGGCGATGTCGTGATAGGCGAGCGTCTCGCCTTCCATGCCTAACAGCGCGGCGGCCAACCCCGTCCAGTCGCGGCTGTCCTGCAGCGCAATTTCAAGCCGCCAGCCGGCGGGGCTGCGGGCGAGGCTCCAGTAATCGGCGTCGATCGATGCGGGCCGTTCGGCAAGCACGGCGAAGCCGAAGGCTGTGGCGGCGAACCGCTCGATGCGGGCAGCAACATTCTTCGAGGCCGGTTGGCCTGAAATCGCATCGGTCGTCGGCGCGACCAACGCATCGACGCGCGCGCGGGCGGAGAACTGATCGGTCCAGTGCATCGGTACGAATACAGAGCCTTGGCGTTGACGCACCGTCACCAGGGCGCGGACCAGCACCTCGCCATGGGCAGTCGAGACGCGGACGATCTCGGCATCGCCGATGCCGAAGTGCTGCGCATCCGACGGGTGGATTTCGACGAACGGTTCGGCCATGTGCTGCGACAAGCGCGGGCTCCTGCCGGTCCGCGTCATGGTGTGCCAATGGTCGCGCACGCGCCCGGTGTTGAGCACCAGCGGGTAGTCCGGGCTGGTGCGGGTTTGTGCGGCTGGGCGGATGGCAATGAAGCGCGCCTTCCGGTCGGGCGTGTAGAAGCTGCCGTTGGCGAAGAAGCGGGTGGTAAGTGAGGCTCGTCTTGCCTGAACCCCCAAGTCTTTTTCACTTTCAGCCTGAGCACCCCCCTCTGGCCTGCCGGCCATCTCCCCCGCAAGGGGGGAGATTGGCAGCTTTGGCGCCGGCTCTCCCCTTGCGGCATTGGAGATTAGCGAAGGCCGTGATGATAGCCGATCTCCCCCCTTGCGGGGGAGATGGCCGGCAGGCCAGAGGGGGGTGGCTTGGCTCGGCGCTGGCCACTGGAATGGCGCCAACTCCTCATAGGTCTCTGCGTCCACATCGGCATAAGCGCCGATGTCGAAATCGCGAGCACTATCATTCTCGAAGCCCGACAACGCCGCGTGCTCGGCGAAGATGTCGGCCGGCGACACATGCGAAAACGCCTCGCCAAAACCCATCCGCTTGGCCACTTCGGCGATGATCCACCAGTCGGCTCTTGCCTCGCCGGGCGTGGCCAAAAAGGCTCGCTGGCGCGAGATGCGGCGTTCCGAATTGGTGACGGTGCCGTCCTTCTCGCCCCATGCCGCCGCCGGCAGCCGGACATGGGCGTGGCGGACCGTGTCGGTCTCGCCCAGCACGTCCGACACCACGACAAACGGGCAGGCCTTGATTGCCGCTTCGACGGCATCGGCATCCGGCATAGAATCGACTGGGTTGGTCGCCATGATCCACAGCGCCTTGATGCGTCCGTCGGCCACCGCCTCGAACATCTCGACCGCTTTCAGGCCGGGTTTTTCGGCGACGGCTGGCGCGTTCCAGAAGCGCTGCACGCGGTTGCGGTGCTCGGGGTTTTCGATCTCCATGTGGGCGGCCAGGATGTTGGCCATGCCGCCGACCTCACGGCCGCCCATGGCGTTAGGCTGGCCGGTCACCGAGAATGGCCCGGCGCCGGGCTTGCCGATGCGGCCGGTGGCTAGATGACAGTTGATGATAGCGTTGACCTTGTCGGTGCCCGAAGACGACTGGTTCACGCCCTGGCTGTAGACGGTCACCGTCTTCGCCGTCGCGGCAAACAGACTGTAGAAGCGGACCAGTTCATCCTCGCCAAGGGCGGTGGCCGCGGCGATGCCGGCCAGGTCGAGCGCCGAGGCGGCGAAAAGCGCTTGACCGAAGCCGGTCGTGTGCGCCGTGATATAGGTGCGGTCCAACGCGTTGTGCTGGCCGAGATAGGCGAGCAGGCCGGTGAACAAAGCGACGTCGCCATCGGGCGCGATCGCCAGATGCATGTCCGCGATGTCTGACGTCATGGTGCGGCGTGGGTCGATCAGCACCACCTTCATCTCGGGCCGCTTTTCTCGGGCGGCGGCAATGCGCTGGTAGAGCACCGGATGGCACCAGGCGAGATTGGAGCCGACCAGCACGATCAGGTCGGCAAGTTCCAGATCCTCGTAATTTCCCGGAACGGTGTCCGAGCCAAAGGCGCGGCGGTGGCCAGCGACGGACGATGCCATGCACAGGCGCGAATTGGTGTCGATATTGGCCGAGCCGATAAAACCTTTCATGAGCTTGTTGGCGACGTAATAGTCCTCGGTCAGCAACTGGCCGGAGACGTAGAGGGCGACCGCGTTGGGGCCGTGCTCGGCAATGGTTTGCGAGAAGGTCGAAGCGACAAGGTCGAGCGCTTCGTCCCAGTCGGTGCGGCGACCGTGGATTTCCGGATGAAGCAGCCTGCCTTCGAGATCGGTGGTCTCGGCCAGCGCCGAGCCTTTGGAGCAGAGCCGGCCGAGATTCGCCGGGTGGTCCGGGTCGCCACGAACGGTTATTTCACCGTCCGCGGCGACCTTCGCCAGCACGCCGCAACCCACCCCACAATAGGGACAGGTGGTCCTCACCTCGCGCGCTTCATTAATCTGCATGGTTCACGCCGCGCGGCTGGCCAGCGCTTCCAGCGCAATGAACAGCCGCTCGCCGTCGATCCGCACGGCAATGGTGCGCACCGCGCCCTCGTCGGCGCCGAGCGCCTTGCCTGTCTCCAGCGAGATCACCCAATTGTGCAAGGGACAGGTCACCGCCGTGCCATGGATGATGCCCTGGCTGAGCGGCCCACCTTTGTGCGGGCAATGGTCATCAATGGCAAAGACCTGATCGTCGGCTGTACGAAAGACGGCGATCTTGCCTTCGGGCGTTGCGACGCAGCGCGCACCGCGACGCGGAATGTCAGACAGGGAGCCGATCGATACCCAATTCATGTGGCCATTCCTCTTTTGCGCGTATTCTTGTCCGAAAACCGCATTCCACTTTTCGGGGACACGCGCCTACTCCGCCGCCTGCGCAAAACCGACCGAAGCCATCGGCCGGAATTCATGCTTGTCCTTGCCGGAAGCACGTTCCGACCACGGGTCGATCTGCGCGAATTTCTGCGAAAAGACGAAGCGGTCGAAATAGGCCTTGCGCTTCTCGCCATCGTCCATGATCTGACGCTTGATCTCGGCGATGCCAATGCGCTTGGCCCATTTGTAGATGCGCTCGAGATAGCGGCCCTGCTCGCGATACATCTGCGTCAGCGCCACGATATGCTCCAGCGCCTCGTCCTCGGTCTTGACCAGGCCAAGCACTTCGGTGCCCTTGATGTCGAGGCCGGCGGCGCCGGCGAAATGGATCTCATAGCCGCTGTCGACGCAGATCACGCCGACATCCTTGCAGGTCGCCTCGGCACAGTTTCGGGGACAGCCCGACACCGCCATCTTGACCTTGGCCGGCGTCCAAGAGCCCCACATGAATTTTTCGATACGGATGCCCAAGCCGGTCGAATCCTGCGTGCCGAAGCGGCACCAGTCCGAGCCGACGCAGGTCTTCACCGTGCGCAGTCCCTTGGCATAGGCGTGGCCGGAGACGAAGCCGGCCTGACCGAGATCGGCCCACACTGCCGGCAGGTCTTCCTTGCGGATGCCGAGCATGTCAATGCGCTGGCCGCCGGTGACCTTGACCATCGGAATGTCGAACTTGTCGACGACATCGGCGATGGCGCGCAATTCGGCGGCGTTGGTGACGCCGCCCCACATGCGCGGCACTACCGAATAGGTGCCGTCCTTCTGAATGTTGGCGTGGACCCGCTCGTTGATGAAGCGCGACTGATAATCGTCGGCGTATTCGTCGGGCCAGTCGCAGACGAGATAATAGTTGAGCGCCGGCCGGCATTTGGCGCAGCCGCAAGAGGTCTTCCACTCCAGCTCCTGCATGACGGCGGGAATGGTCTTCAGGCCCTTGGCCTTGATCAGCCGGCGGACCTCGTCATGGCCAAGCGAGGTACAGCTGCACATCGGCTGGACCGCCGCGGGGTTGTATTTGTCGCCGATGGTCAGCACCATGAGCTTTTCGACCAGCCCGGTGCAGGAACCGCAGGACGCCGACGCCTTGGTGTGGGCGCGCACATCGTCGAGCGAGGTCAAGCCCTTGGCCGTGATCGCGCCGGTGATCTTTCCCTTGCATACGCCGTTGCAGCCGCAGATTTCCGCATCATCCGGCAAGGCTGCAACGGCCGCCATAGGGTCCAGGGGGGCGCCTCCCTGGTAGGACTGGCCGAAGATGAGCGTGTCGCGCATCTCGGATATGTCGGTCTGCTTCTTCTTGAGGTCGTTGAACCAGGCACCGTCCGTCGTCTCGCCGTAGAGCACGGTGCCGATGATGCGGTCGTCCTTCAGCACCAGGCGTTTGTAGACGCCGGCGGCGGCATCGCGCAGCACGATCTCCTGGCGGTCCTCGCCCTCGGCGAAGTCGCCGAGCGAGAACAGGTCGATGCCGGTGACCTTGAGCTTGGTCGGCGTGTCCATATGGACGAAAGCTGCCGCCTCGTTACCAGCCAGCTGGCTGGCGGCGACGCGCGCCATCTCATAGAGCGGCGCGACCAGCCCGTAGACCTGGCCGTTGACCTCGGCGCATTCGCCGATTGCGTAGATGTCCGGGTCGTTGCTGCGCATGCCGGCGTCGACGACGATGCCGCGATTGACGGCAATGCCGGCTTCCTTCGCCAGCACCGCGTTCGGCCTGATACCCACCGCCATGACGACGAGCGTTGCGGGAATGACGGTGCCGTCGGCAAGCTCCACCCGCTCGACCTTGCCGTTGCCGGTGATCGCCTGCGTGTTGGCCTTGGTGATGACCTTGATGCCGCGCTGCTCGACGGCACGCTGCAGAAGATAGCCTGCGGCCGGATCGAGCTGACGCTCCATCAGCGTCGGCATGACGTGCAGCACGGTGACGTCCATGCCTTGTGAGTTCAAGCCCGCTGCCGCCTCGAGCCCAAGCAGGCCGCCCCCAATGACGACAGCCTTGGCCCGCGACTGGGCGGCAAGCATCATGGCCCGGACGTCGTCCAGATCGCGATAGGTGAGCACGCCCGGCAGGTCATGGCCGGGCACCGGAATGATAAACGGCACCGAGCCGGTGGCGATGACGAGTTTGTCATAAGGCTCGGTCACGCCATGATCGGAGGTGACGGTCTTTGCCTGCCGGTCGATGGCGACGATCTTGTGGCCCTTGTAGAGGGTGATGCCGTGCTTGATGTACCAGCCGTCGCCATGGATGATGATCTCCTCATAGGCCTTTTCGCCCGACAGAACCGGCGACAGCATGATGCGGTCGTAGTTCACGCGCGGCTCGGCGTTGAAGATGGTGACCTGGTAGCGCCCAGGCGCCTTTTCCAGGAGATGCTCCAGCATGCGCCCGGGGGCCATGCCGTTGCCGATGATGACAAGTTTCTCGGTCATGTCCTGATCCACTCCGCTCTCACTCAGCCGCGTAGGAAAGGCCTGAAGCTTCGGCAGACGCCGTGCGCTCCATCCGCCGGATGGAAAAATGCATCCAGGCAAAGCAGGTGGCGACGATGACGAAGAGCAGCATGAAGCAGCTGGACCAGACGCCGGTGAGGTCGTTGAGCACGCCGAAGGCGATTGGCAGGATAAAGCCGCCGAGCCCGCCAATCATGCCGACAACGCCGCCGACCGCGCCGACACTCTGCGGATAGTAAGCCGGGATGTGCTTGTAGACGGCGGCCTTGCCAAGGCTCATGAAGAAGCCGAGCACACAGGCCACGGCTATAAAGGCGAGCGGGCCGATCTCGAAATGGAAGGCGATCGGCCCGCTGATACCGCGCACGACGTAGTCTGCCGAGGGGAGAGACAGAACGAGAGTCGCGACGGCACTGACAGCGAAGGTGCAGTAGAGCACGGTGCGGGCGCCGATCCGGTCGGAAAGCACGCCGCCATAGGCGCGGAAAATACTTGCCGGAATTGAATAGGCCGCGCCGATCATGCCGGCGGTCGCAAGTCCGAAGCCGTAGACGCCGATCAGGTAGCGGGGCAGCCACAGCGACAGCGCCACGAATGCACCGAAAGCGAAGAAATAATACAAGGCGAAACGCCAGACCTGCAGGTTCTTGAGCGGCGCGAATTCCTGCAAGAAGCTTCTCGCGGGTGCAGCCTTGCCGTCGCGGCGCTCGCGAATGACCGGATCGTCGCCAGTCGTGAACCAGAAGACGGCGGCCATGACGACAAGTGCTGCCGCCCAGATCAGCGCGACCGACTGCCAGCCCCAGGAGAGAAGCACGAACGGTGCCAGGAACTTGGTGACCGCGGCACCGACATTGCCGACACCGAAAATGCCAAGCGCCGTACCCTGCTTGCCGGCCGGGAAGAAGCGCGAGACATAGGCGACACCGACGGCGAAGGAACCGCCGGCGAGCCCAACGCCTAGCGCAGCGACCAGCATCTGTCCGTAGGTGTGCGCAAACGCGAGCAGGAAGGTCGCGACCGCCGCTGCAAGCATGGTCGCGGTGTATACCAGCCGACCGCCAAAACGGTCGGTCCAGACACCGAGCACCATGCGCACAAGCGAGCCGGTGAGGATCGGCGTGCCGACGAGCAGGCCGAACTCCGTCTCGTTCAGCCCCAGCTCCTGCTTTATGCGCACGCCGATGATTGAAAAGATCGTCCACACCGCGAAGCAGACGGTGAAGGCGATGGTGGACATCAGAAGCGCCTGCCGGGGAGCAGTGTCCTGGCTGGGCGCGGCTGGGAGATTTGCGGTCATTTTCTGGCTCCGGTTTGCGGCGTGGGGGGAGGCACCGCCCTTGGCTGTTCGTTCGCGACTGTCAGCGGCGCGGCATCGGCGAACTGGTTGAAACCGAGCTGTGCACGGTCACTTCGAAACCTTTGCCGTCAGTCTTGGCGCCGGCGGGAAGAGGACGAGCGCGGCGGTGAACAGCGCGTTGCTGGCCAGAAAAATGGCGGCGCGTGAATTCCGCGAGGCACGCGCCAGTTCCGATCCGTTTCGTCATCGTCGTCTCCGGTTGGCGCCGCTTGAGACCAGCGCCGTCGATTGCGTCAAAACAAAAAAGCCGCCGGCCAGGTCTTCGCGTCCGGGATTCCGGGAGCGCGTGTGGACCTGAGCGGCAGCTTTGCCTGTGGCGCCCGCCATTGGACGCCGTGTCACTTGGCCCTTGCGGGCCCTACGTTTTGGAAAGCAGGAAGCGTGCCAATTCGACAGCGCTCTCAATTATCGAATGAAATCAATATGAACCGCAGCCGCGCGACTTTTGACCAAGCTCGGCAGCGGATCAAAGATTAGTCAAAATGCCTTGCACAGCAGCATAATATTTGTGCAATGCGGTAGATTGCCTATTGCCGATGCAGATTCCAATGATGATGACGCGTTTTCCCGTTAGGGCCTCACTCCGCGGCTTCGACGAAGCGGTGGCGTTCGTAGAGGAATTTCAGCACCGCCTCGCGGCAGCGCAGGAAGGTGCGGTCGGAGGAAAGCTCGATGCGCCGACGCGGCCGGGCCAGCGGCACGGGAAGAACCTCGCCGATGGTGGCCGCCGGCCCGTTGGTCATCATGACGATGCGGTCGGACAACAGCACCGCCTCGTCGACATCGTGAGTGATCATGATCGTCGTCGAGCCGAGTCTGGAATGGATATCCATCACCGCGTCCTGCAGATGCGCACGGGTCAGCGCGTCGAGCGCCCCGAACGGCTCGTCGAGCAAAAGAATCTTCGGCTCCATGGCGAGCGCGCGCGCAATGCCGACGCGCTGCTTCATGCCGCCCGAAATCTCCGCTGGGCGCTTGTCTTTCGCATGCGCCATCTGCACGAGATCGAGATTGCGCATGATCCAGTCATGCCGTTGGGCCCGGCTCTTTTTGCCGCCGAAGACCTTGGATACCGCGAGGTTGATGTTTTCGTAGACGGTCAGCCATGGCAGCAGGCTGTGGTTCTGGAACACCACGGCGCGTTCGGGACCGGGGCTGTCGACCTCCTTGTCTTCCAACAGAACCGCGCCGGCCGAGACCTTGGTCAGCCCGGCGATTAGATTGAGCAAAGTCGACTTGCCGCAGCCGGAATGGCCGATGATCGAGACGAATTCGCCCTTGTCGATGGTCAGTCTTATGTCCTTCAGGACGTCGCTGACCTGGCCGCCGCGCATGAAGGATTTGTCGATATGGTCGAGTTTCAGATAGGCCGTCATCGTCCCTCTCCTCACTTTGCCGTTGTGCCGCGGGTGACGAAGACGCCGATCGCCGCGACCAGGCGGTCGAGGCAAAAGCCGGTGACGCCGATATAGGCGAGTGCGACGATGATGTCGGGCAGCCGCGACGAATTCCAGGCATCCCAGATGAAGAAGCCGATACCGACGCCGCCGGTCAGCATTTCGGCGGCGACGATGGCAAGCCAGGACAGACCGATGCCGATGCGCAAGCCGGTGAAGATGTAAGGTGCCGCGGCCGGCACCATGATTTTCACGAAGAATTCGAGCTGGTTGAGCCTGAGGATGCGGGAGACGTTGCGATAGTCCTCTGGAATGTTGCGGACGCCGACGGCGGTGTTGATGATCACCGGCCAGATCGAGGTGATGAAGATGACGAAGATCGCCGACGGGCTGGAATCGCGGAACGCCGCCAGCGACAGCGGCAGCCAGGCGAGCGGCGGTACCGTGCGCAGGATCTGGAACACCGGATCAAGGCCGCGCATCGCCCAGATCGACTGGCCGACCAGAGCGCCGAGCCCGACGCCGACGACCGCCGCAAGGCCAAAGCCGATGGCGACGCGCTGCAGCGAGATCAGCACCCGCCAGGCGAGCCCAATGTCCTGCGGGCCATTGTTGAAGAACGGATGGGCGATAAGGTCATAGGCCTCGTTCCAGACCTGGCTTGGCGGCGGTAGGCTGGCCGTCGGCGACGAACAGGCGACCTGCCAGACGACGAGCATGATGGCGACGACGATGACCGGCGGCACCAGCGTGCTGGCCAGCTTGCCTGCGATTGCGGCCGGATCGAAGCGACGCCGCGTCCTGGCGGTGAAGGCGATGATTTCGGCAGGCTTGGCAGGCGCGGGGAACGACTTCACCTTGCGGTCCTTGATGGCTTGGATAGACATTTCTCGAACGTTCCTTTGGCATTTGGCGACAAGCGGCGCCGTTGCGCTTGTGGCGACAAACGGCGCGAGCGCCGTTTGCATTGTTCAGGCCGATGCCTTGATCCTCAGGCTGTCGAGATAGGCGGACGGGTTCTCCGGATCGAACACCTTGCCGTCGAAGAAGGTCTCGACGCCGCGCGATGAAGACGCCGGGATATCGGCCGCGGCGACACCAAGATCCTTGGCCGCTTCGCGCCACAGATCCTCGCGATTGACCTGGGAGACCAGCGCCTTGATGTCGGTGGTCGGCGCGAACTTGCCCCAGCGGATGTTTTCGGCGAGGAACCAGCTGTCGTGGCTCTTGAAGGGATAGGACACGCCGCCCTGCCAGAACTTCATGTAGAGATCTGTGCCGTTGGCGACGCGGCCATTGCCGTAGTTGATGTCGCCCTTGAGGCGGCCGATGATGTCGGCGGTCGGCACGTTCATCCATTGCCGCTTGCCGATGATGGCGGCCATCTCGTCCTTGTTTTCCTTGGCTTCGCACCATTGCTGGGCTTCCATGACGGCCATCAGGATCGCCTTGGTGGCGTTCGGATACTTGTCGATGAAGGCGGCGCGCAGGCCGAGCGCCTTTTCCGGATGGCCCTTCCATAGCTCGCCAGTGGTGGCGGCGGTGAAGCCGACGCTCTGGTGAACGAGCTGCTCGTTCCACGGCTCGCCGACACAGAACACGTCCATGTTGCCGACTTTCATGTTGGCGACCATCTGCGGCGGCGGCACGACGATGGTCGAGACGTCCTTGTCGGGATCGATGCCGCCGGCGGCCAGCCAATAGCGCAGCCAGAGGTCGTGCGTGCCGCCCGGGAAGGTCATGGCGGCCTTGACCTCCTTGCCAGCGGCCTGTTTGGCGGCGAAGGCATTCTTCAGCCTGGAGGCGTCGAGGGCGACGCCGGTGGCGGCATATTCCTGGGCGACGGAAATGCCCTGGCAGTCGTAGTTGAGGCGCGCCACGATCGCCATCGGCAGCGGCTGCTTGTTTTGCGTCACCTTGCCGGTGTGCATCAGATAAGGCATCGGTGTCAGGATATGGGCGCCGTCAATGCCGTTGGCTTCGCCGCCGAGCACCAGATTATCGCGCGTCGCCCCCCAGGAGGCCTGCTTGAGCACCTCGACATCGGGCATGCCGAATTTCTCGAACAGGCCTTTCTCCTTGGCGATCATCAACGGTGCTGCATCAGTCAATGCGATGAAGCCGAGCTTGGCGCCCGTGACTTCCGGTACGGCGGTAGCTGCATAGGCGCCAGAGGGCAGCAGCGCACGCGCCGCGGCCAGCGTTGCCGCGGTGGCCGCGCTGATCCTCAGGAAATCGCGGCGGCTGATCGCCGTTTGGGCGGAATGGCTATTGGTGCTTTTCGTCATCGTCATCTCCGGTTGGGCGCGGCTTGGGATCGGCGCCGTCGATTGCGTGTTCGACCAAAACAAAAAAGCCGCCGGCCAGGCCGCGCGCGTCCGTCCATCCGGGATCGCGTGTTGACCTGAGCGGCAGCGTTGCCTGTAGCGCCCGCCATTGGACGCCTATTCCGTGACCCCGAGAAGAGTCTGCCTATTGCAACGCAGGAACCGTGCCAGTTTCGGGAATGGATGACAAACATCAACGAGATCAACGGCATGCCAAAATCGTTGGCGCGTCGGCCCGCTGGCGAGCAAGCCAAAGATTGTTCATTAGCGCAGTTGCACGCACATTTTTTGTGCAGTGCACAAGAATGGCGCCGAAATGATCAGACTTCGGCGCGCGCCAATTTCTGGCCGGCAATGTAGGCATCGATCTCGTCGGGATCGAAGATCTGGCCATCGAAGAAACCATCGGGACCGAGCACCAGGCTTGCCCCCGCCGAACCGACCGGAGTCGCGGCCTTCAGCGCGCCCTCGACCTTGGCATTGGCACCGGGAAGCGCCACGCCAAGCGGCTTCAACGCCGAGCGGTAGAGATCGGGGCGGTAGCAGTCGCGGGCAATAGCGAGGTTTTCCGGCGTGTGCGCGACATGCCCCCAGCGCACCATCTGCGTGTAGAACCACAGCGCATGGCTCTTCCACGGGAAGTTCGCCGCCTTGTTAAAGGGCAGAAAGAAGTCGCCGACGCTCAGTTCGGCACCGCCGCCGAGCGCCAGATGCCCGCTGAGGATCGGCATCTGCAGCGCCGGCGCCAGGCCGAGGAAGGCCGGCTGCGCCATCAGGGCCGCGAGTTCGCCGCGGTTTGCCGGGTCCTGGCACCAGCGCGCCGCATGATGCAGCGCGCGCAGCAGAGCCGAAAGCGCGTCCGGCTCTCTTTCCGCCCATGCCTTGCGCACGCCGACGACTTTCTCCGGGCTGGTCTTCCAGATGGCCGCCTTGACCGTGGCGATATGGCCGGTGCCGGCGACGACCGCGGCGCTGTTCCAGGGTTCGCCGACGCAGTAGCCGTCGATCCTGCCGGCGGCGAGCGCGTCGGCCATGAATGGCGGCGGCACGATGACGATTTCGATTTCACGCGACGGGTCGATGCCGCAGGCGGCGAGCCAGTAGCGCAGTTCGTAATTGTGCCCGGAATGCGGATGGACGACGGCGAAGCGCAGCGGATCGCCGCCGCCATTCGCCCGTTCGCGGATCAGCGCGCCCAACGCCTTGCCGGCCCGCGCCGGATCGAGATCGGGTTGGGCGCCGTGCGCGGCCATACCGGCCCAGACCGCGTTCGAAACCGTCACGCAATTGCCGCCGAGGCCGAGCGAGAACGGCACGACGGTGTCGGAGGCGAGCGGCGTCAGCCCCAGATTGCAGGCGATCGGCATCGGCCCCAGCATATGCGCCAGGTCGAAATGGCCGATGGCGATGCGGTCGCGGATGTTGGCCCAGGACGTTTCCCGGTTGAGCGTCAGGTCGATGCCTTCACGTAGGGCGAAGCCGATTTCCTTCGCCGCGACAAGGATAGCGCTGTCGAAGAGCGGCATGAAGCCAACATTGATCCGGTACTCGGCCGCCATCGTCAACTCTCCTCGGGATCCAGAAGCCCTGCCGCCGTCACCAGGCTCTGCGCGATTTCGGCGATCTTGCGGTTCTGGTTCATGGCTGTCCTGCGCAGCAGCGTGTAGGCCGCGTCCTCCGACAGGCCGCGCGACTTCATCAGGATGCCCTTGGCGCGATCGATCACCTTGCGGCTCTCCAACTCGCTGCGGGCCTCTTCCAGTTCGCGCGCCATGCGCGAGAAGGCGTTGAAGCGGCTGATCGCCATGTCGAGGATCGGCTTGACCCGCTCCTGGCGCAGGCCGTCGACGACATAGGCCGACACCCCGGCTTCCACCGCTGCCTCGATCGACGCCTGGTCCGAGCGGTCAACGAACATGGCGATCGGCCGCTTCACCACGCGCGAAAGCTGGAACATGTTTTCGAGCATGTCGCGGTTGGGATTTTCGAGATCGATGACGATGACGTCGGGTTCGATCTCGGCGATCCGCCGCGCGATGCCGGCGACGTCATGGATTACCGTGACCTGCTGGTGCCCGGCCTCCCGCAATCCCGCTTCGATTATCGAAGCGCGGATGTGGTTCTCATCGATCACCAGGACAGTGAGGGATTTGCGGATCATGCCGCATTTTGCGCAGGCGAGGCGATTGTGCAATGCGGCATAGCGAGATTCACGGAAACAAAGCCGACAGGCCGCCTGGGGCACTGGACGCGACGGCCGGCGCGACGGACTTGACGCCGCGGGCACCGGCACCCGCCTGATCGGCACTGGCTGACTGCAGGTCTTACCAGCGTAGGTGATCGCCTCAGGCGCCAAGATCCCGGCCTTCCTGGCCTGACTCGGCACCGGCCTGACCTATGGCGTGCCCAACGCGTGCGCGATTCCGACCTCAGCGAACGAGTTATGACACGCCATTCCAGTGTATGATGGCTTCGCCAAATTGGGTGTGCGCTGCAATAGCAGCCCGAGACAGCCGCGCTTGCCGAAGGGGCTGTCGGCTCTGACGGGATTGGCGTAAGCTACCGACAGAGGATGCACGCATGCACCGCATCATCGCCATAGCGATCGCAGTTCTCGCGGCCGTATTCAGTTCCGCGCGGGCGGAGGTGCTGGTCGGGGTCTCGGCTGCGATGACAGGACGGCTTGCCTGGATCGGCGAGCAGGGACAGCGCGGCGCGGAGATGGCAGTGGCCGACGTCAACACGGCGGGCGGCGTGCTCGGCCAGAAGGTGAGGCTCATCTCGGTCGACGACTTCTGCGATCCCGAGCAAGCTGTGGCGGCCGCCAAGAAGCTGGTGGCTGACGGGGTCGTGCTCGTCGTCGGGCATTATTGCTCCGGGGCCTCGATCCCCGCATCAAAAGTGTACGAGGAGGCGGGCGTCGTTGAGATATCCCCAGGCTCGACCAATCCGCAGCTGACCGAACAGGGCCGTGCCAATGTCTTTCGCACCATTGGCCGCGACGACGCGCAAGGTTTCATCGCCGGCAACTACCTTGCCGATCACTGGGGCAACAAGAAGATTGCGATCCTCCACGACAACTCGACCTATGGGAAGGGTCTCGCCGACGAGACCAGGAAGCAGCTGAACAAGCGGGGCGTGACTAAGGCCGTTTACGACGCATACATTCCCGGGAAGGACGACTATTCGGCCGAGGTCGCTGCGTTGCAGACCGCCGGCGTCTCCGCCTTATATGTGGGTGGGTATCATGCCGAGGTTGCGCTGATTGCTCGCGCTGCACACGACAGTGGCTACACGGTTCAGCTCATATCCGGAGATGCTTTGGCGACTGAGGAATTTGCCCTGATCGCCGGCCCCGCGGCGGAGGGGACCCTCTTCACGTTCCCGGCCGACCCGAGGCGAAGCCCAGAAGCGGCCGCGGTCGTTGAGCAGTTCCGTGCGGAGAATTTCGAACCCGCCGGCTACACGCTGTTGAGCTACTGCGCGGTCCAGGTTTGGGCCCAGGCAGTCTCGAAGGCAGGTTCGCTGGAGCCGAAGGCCGTCATTGCGGCGCTGCACGAACAGGAATTCGACACCGTCATCGGCCGGGTCGATTTCGACGACAAGGGCGACCTCACGAAACAGAGCTGGGTTTGGTACGTCTGGCGCGGCGGGGAATACGTGCCGGTTGAATAGGGTTCGCTGATCGCCGGCGTGCCGGCTGAGATGTCTAGTCTGATGCAGACCAGTGTGGCCGGACTGTTCCGACTCGCCGAGATGCTTGAACGCCTCGGCATACGCGGCCGGCTGTTGCTCGCCTTTTTCGGGATCAGCGCCCTTGCGGTGCTGGCAACCGCTGCGGCGCTTTATGCCTTCCTCCAGGTTGGCGACGTCGTCGACCGAATTACCACGGATCGAGTACCGTCGGCGCTCGCCTCCCTCCAGCTGTCGCGTCAGGCCGAACGGGTCGCTGCTGCCGCGCCATCGGTGCTGGCAGCGACAAGCAGGGCTCAGCACAGCGAGGTGTCGGCTGCCGTCGCGCTCGAGATGTCCCGCCTCGAGGCCCTGCGCACGGACCTCCGGGATGCCACGCTGGGCACAGTGCATTTGGCCGAGATCGAGGAAGCCGCGATTGTTCTGAGGCGCAACCTGAAGGAGCTCGACTCTCTTGTTGTCGCCCGGCTCGACGTGGTCGCCCGCAAGGAGGAGCTCCTGAACCGCCTCGCCGCGACGACGACCGGAGCCCAGCGCCTTGTCGCCACTGGCATCCTAGTAATGGATTCCAGGCTCCCGCAATGGCGGGCGGTCGCGGCCGATACGTCGCTGTCGCCCGATCGACGCGCAGCGGCGATGGCCGAGCTGGTCCAGGCGATTGCGGCCTACATCCCCCAGCAGAAGGCGCAGCTGGAGATCTCGGCGGTCAACGACGCGCTGGTAAAGGTCGCGAACGCGCCGACGCCGGGCGACCTGGCGTTGATCCTTTTTCCGCTACGCCGTTCGCTCACTGCTCTTGAAAAGGTTTCCACGGAGATCGACGAAAAGCTGCGGACCCGCTTCCGGCAGCGTGTCGACGAGTTCAAGGGTTTGACCGACGGCGAGGACAGCATCCGCAAGGCGCGAGAGGACGAGTTTGCTGTCCTGGCACAGGGCGAAAGGCTTCTGGCCGAGAACAATCGACTGTCGCGCAATCTCACCGCTGGCGTCGATCGCCTGGTCGCCATGGCAGACCAGGAGATCGCTGCGTCCGGTCGCGAAGCCGCGCTCGTCCAGCGCTACGGCACCGCGGTTGTGCTCGGCTCCGCCTTCCTCAGCCTCCTGAGTTCGGTTCTGGTTGTCTGGCTCTATGTCGACCGCAGCCTCCTCGCCCGACTGGGGGCCGTGAGCCAAGGCATGCTCGCGATTGCGGGGGGCAACCTTCATGCGCCGCTGCCGGCGGCGGGCAGTGACGAAATCGGGCGCATGGCCCAAGCGCTGAGGCTCTTCCGGGATACTGCTGTCGAGGTCGAGGAAAAGAACCTGCGCGACGTTGCAGAAGCGCGTCAGCGGCTAGTCGATGCCATCGAAAGCATTTCCGAAGGTTTCGCTCTCTATGACAGAGAGGACCGGCTTGTCCTAAGCAACAGCCGCTACCGCGAACTGCTTTACGCTGGCCTGGAGACCGAGCTAACCCCTGGCACAGCATTCGAGGAGATCATTCGCCGATCCGCCGAGCGCGGCTACATCAGGGACGCCGAGGGGCGGGTCGAGGAGTGGGTTGCCGAGCGCCTGTGGCGACACCGCAATCCTGGCGAACCATGGGTGCAGCGGCGAGGCGACGGCCGATGGATCATGATCAGCGAGCGGCGGATCAGCGCCGGCGGCACGGTCGCCGTCTATTCGGACATCACCGAGCTGAAGCAAAGGGAGGAGAACCTCGCCGAGAAGTCCGCGGCCCTAGAGGCGCTTTCCAGCAAGCTGGCCAAATACCTGGCGCCGCAAGTGTACAGCTCGATATTCGCCGGCCGCCAAGACGTTAGAATCGCCAGCCAGCGCAAGAAACTGACAATATGCTTCTCCGATATCGCCGGCTTTACCGAGACCACTGACAAAATGGAATCCGAGGATCTCACCCAGCTCCTCAATCACTATCTGACGGAAATGTCGAAAATTGCTTCGGATCACGGCGCGACGATCGACAAATATGTCGGCGACGCGATCCTGATGTTTTTCGGCGACCCTGAGACGCGCGGCGTCAAGGAGGACGCGCTGGCGTGTGTGCAGATGGCTCTCACCATGCAAAAGCGGATGAGCGAACTTGCCGAAATCTGGCGTGACATTGGAATTGAGACACCGCTGCGCTGCCGCATCGGCATCCATACCGACTACTGCACTGTCGGTAACTTCGGCAGCGAGGACCGGATGGATTACACGATAATCGGCGGCGCCGTGAATCTCGCCTCGCGCCTGGAACAGGAGGCGCCACCGGGGACCGTCCTCATTTCCTACGAGACGTTTGCGCAAGTGAAGGACATGATCGACTGTGAGGAGATGGGGCACGTCCAGGTCAAGGGGATCGCCTATCCCGTTGCCACCTACCGCGTCATCGATCTGAAGGCCAATCTAGCCGGCGCTTGTGGCGCCGTTCGAACCGAGCTGCCGCACTTCAGGCTGGAACTTGAACCGGAGCTGATGTCCGCTGACGAGCGTGGCGATGCCGCCACTGCGCTTCGAGACGCGCTGGATCGGCTTTCCCACAAGCCCGGGCAGTAGGGCTTGGTTCACAACGACCCTCCCATGGACGCAAGGGGTAGGATGTGGGACGCAGCTTATCGGCGCTGTCGATGCGAAGGCCACAGAACGGTCGCAGTCAGTCTTTGAACTCGGGCGGAACGTCGGCATCGGAGCCGAGACTTAACATTCACAGCATCACTGGCAAGGTCCGGATATGGCGCTTTGCTGATGTTGAGCGACGTCAGTTTTCGCCTAAACCACCCCAATCAAACAGCCACCCTCCCCTGCTCCGCCTCCTCCGCATTCGGATCGCCCGGCGCCGTCGCCCAGGCGAGCTCCACCAGCGTCACCGTCCGCCTTCCGACCCCGTCGAGCTGGCACACGATCAGCCCGTGCTCCTCGATATAGGTCAGCAGGCGCCGGGCGCGGCGTAGTGAGTGCGAGCCATAGGCGCGGGCGATCGCCGCGTCGCTCGGACAGGGCCAGCCCTCCTTGGCCGCGCGGGCGATCATCAGGAACACGCCTTGCATATCCTCGGGCAGCAGCGAGGCGCGCGCCGAGACGTCTTGCCAAGCGTCGTCGCCTGCCATGTCGGAGCCCAAGCCGGCGCGGGCGCGCGTCAGCATGCGGCGGAACTCGGGCAGATCCGGCACGACCGAGGCCAGGCCCTCGATGCGGCAGCGGACCAACGCCGATGACAGGGAATCCCGCGTCGGGTTGCGCCACGAGGCGGCTGATGCTGTCGGGACTGCAAGCAGCGCGGCATTCGCGGTCGGCTACGAAAGCGGAATGCCAAGAGGCGAGAGGCAGAACCTTGGCCGCCGCTTGAGCAGGCCGTGAGCAGCGATGAAGCGGGTCGGGCGCCGGCAAAAGGTCGTCCTCAGGAGGGGACAGCTAAGCGGTCGGCCAGCCGGTGTCGCGCTTGCCTTGCCACGAAACATGCCGTCCGTCAGGCCCCTCCACAGCGTTAATCATCGCGCACGTTCCCCCTGATCAGCGCGAAATCAGCGTGGAGCGATCTCTGCGACGAGATCGTTCGTCGTCTTGACCCCCGCCATGAAGCCGGCGGCATTGAATTCGTTCATGACGAAGAAGGCGCCGACGCCGCGTGTCGGTGCAATCGCAACATAGAGAAACATCCCTTGCAGGCCGCCGCTCTTCTGGAGGATGAGCGGGCGATGCTCGTTGGGGAGCATGATGACCCATCCGAGACCCATGGCGTCCATCGGGCCGCCGTCATCCAGCCCCACCACCGACGCGAGCCCGTCCCGGTACAAGAAAGCCGCATGGTTCACGAGGCGGAACTCGGCCTCGGCCGCGGAAGGCTTGTTGTCGACATGCCAGTTCATCCAGCGCAGCAGGTCGTCCGCGGTCGAGTACAATCCACCGGCGCACTCGATGGCTGTGCTCGTCGGCACGATGGGCATGGGGCTGCCGTCGAAGTTATGGCCCTGCATCAGGCGCGGCTGGTCCTCCGGTCTTGGGTTGAAAACCGTGTCTTTCATGCCGAGAGGATCGAGGACACGCTCCCGAAGGACCTCGGCGTAAGGCTTTCCAGAGACATTCGCGAGCGCCGCTCCGAGGAGGTCGTATCCGAAGTTCGAATAGAGAACGGCGGTGCCCGGCGCGAACAGCAGCGGATTGTCCTTGAGGGCGGCAATCTGCGCCTCTTTGGTGTTCGTAGAGAAGGGATCGGAGGGGGGCGCCTCGGCCCGCGGCACCTCCCGCGGAAGGCCCGAAGCTTGCGCGACGAGATCGATCAGACGGATGGCGCGGCCGTCCTTCTCCGGGAGCGTGACGTCCCAGCCAAGGCGATCCTGCAGCCGGTCCGTGAGCTGTACCTTGCCGTCGATCGCCAGCGAGGAAAGCACGCTGCCGCAGAACACTTTGCTCACTGACGCGATGCGGAACATTGTGTCGCCGTCGGGCACTTTTCACTCCCGTCGGCAATCTTGCCGAAACCGGCCAAGGCCGTCTCGCCGTTGCGCACGGCGCCGAAGATCAGGCCAGGCACCTTGGTGGAGAGATACAGGATCGTACCGTTGAACTGCACCGCTTCCGTCAGCAGCTTGTCCTCGGCATGTCCATGAGAGGGAATGGCTGCAATTGCCGTCAAGGCGATGGCCATAAGTCGGCGCGATCGAGACAAACGCATTGCCAACTCCTTGGATAAAGCTGCAGAATAAAATCTTTGGAAAAAGGGCCGCCGCGTAGTATCTTACCATCTCGCCAGAAGCAGGAGATGTCAACAGAACGAACCGAAGGGGGTAATCGGCGGCGGTAGCGTAATTCCGGCGGCTATTTGCGCTACAGTCTTGCCGTATTTCTTGTCCTTCGTCAGTTGATCGGGGCTGATCTCTTCATTGGAAAACTGACCCGCGGGTAATCTAGAAGATATGTAAAGCGCCGTCGGCAGGAGTGCTGTAGCGTCGAACAACTTACAATAGGCGGATCTGCGTCGCGCCAATCGTCGTCGTATGATGAAGACCGGGCAGAAAGAGCTGTGGCGGGCCAGCGAGGCCCTATTTGCGCAAAAAAAAGACTCGCCGCTGTACCTGCCGCTTAGTCATACATCGCCTTGATGCGTGGCATTCCCCTTGCGCGCTCGGCCGCCGCCTCACACCGCCAACATCCCCTGCTCCACCTCCGCCGCATTGGGATCTCCCGGTGCCGTCGCCCAGGCCAGCTCCACCAGCGTCACCGTCCGCCGCCCGACCCCGTCGAGCTGGCACACGATCAGCCCCTGCTCCTCGATATAGGTCAGCAGGCGGCGGGCGCGGCGTAGTGAGTGTGAGCCATAGGCGCGGGCGATCGCCGCGTCGCTCGGACAGGGCCAGCCCTCCTTGGCCGCGCGGGCGATCATCAGGAACACGCCTTGCATATCCTCGGGCAGCAGCGAGGCGCGCGCCGAGACGTCTTGCCAAGCGTCGTCGCCTGCCATGTCGGAGCCCAAGCCGGCGCGGGCGCGCGTCAGCATGCGGCGGAACTCGGGCAGATCCGGCACGACCGAGGCCAGGCCCTCGATGCGGCAGCGGACGACGAACTCCTGATAGAGCACGCCGATGACGCGGAAGCCGGCATCTGGCTGCGCCAGTACGGCGCGCAGCACCCGGTCGACGCGCTCGCGCCGCTCCGCCAAGTCCTCGGCGCTGATCGGCGGCTCCACCGCTTCGGGGCGGATTTCCAGCGCCGCCGATTTTGCCGCCATCAGCTGATCGAGCAGGTCCGGCGATGACCGGCGCTGCGGCCGGACGGTTTCGGGCGGCGGGGCCGCCAGGATGACCGCGCGGGCATCTTCCAACGCCGATTCCGGCAGCGGCATGAGGCGCGGGGTCGCGTTGCGCGGGCTTGTGTCGGTCGGGCCGATGCGCAAGCCGAGCGGACGGCGCGACAGCGCCGGGCCGAGCGCCATGAACTGCCCGCGCTCGAGGTCGCGAAAGGCTTCCGCCTGGCGCCGCTCCATGCCGAGCAGGTCGGCGGCGCGCGCCATGTCGATATCGAGAAAGGTCCGGCCCATGAGGAAATTGGAAGCCTCGGCGGCGACGTTCTTGGCAAGCTTGGCGAGCCGCTGGGTGGCGATGATCCCGGCCAGCCCGCGTTTGCGGCCACGGCACATCAGGTTGGTCATGGCGCCGAGAGAGAGCTTGCGCGCCTCGTCCGAAACCTCGCCGGCAACCGCCGGCGCGAACAGCTGCGCCTCGTCCACCACCACCAGCATCGGATACCAGTGATCGCGGGCGACCTCGAAAAGCCCGCCGAGGAAGGCGGCGGCGCGCCGCATCTGGTTCTCGGCGTCGAGCCCCTCGAGATTGAGCACCGTGGAGACGCGGTGGATGCGCGCCCGCTCGCCGGCGCTCTGCAGGCCGCGCTCGGTATGCTCCTCGGCGTCGATCACCAGGTGGCCAAAACGGTCGCCCAGTGTCACGAAGTCGCCTTCGGGATCGATGATCGTCTGCTGCACCCAGGGCGCACTCTGCTCCAAGAGCCGGCGCAGCAGGTGGGACTTGCCGGAGCCAGAATTGCCCTGCACCAAAAGGCGTGTCGCCAGCAGCTCCTCAAGATCCAGTGCCGCCGGGGCGCCTGCGCTCGTGTGGCCCATCTCGATCGCAACCGTCATGTCTTCGACTCTCCTTAAGGAGAGGGCTTATCAACGGGGTGGCAGCCCGTCGAGCGCCCATGGCAGAGCGCTCCGTGTTGCGCACAGGCTGGATGCTGCTCACGATCAAGGATCGTAGAGGATTGGAATGAAACGGGCCGTTTCGATTCGATAAGGAGGCGGTGCGGATGTTTCGCAGCCGTTATCCGGAGGTCGAGGTGGATCTCATCGGGATGAATTCGCCATTGCTTGAAAGGGCACTCGCCGCCGGCGAGATCGACCTCGGCGTGCTGCATCCCCGCTCTCGACCCCGGAGCTGATCGTCCATGGCCTGCCCGACGAGCCGCTGGTGCTGGCGCTTCCGGCAACACAGCGGCTTGCGGCACGCCTTTTACCCACTGTCGTGGCGCCATTCACGAAACGATGAACAACAAAGCTCTCATAATGACTGTATCGATCACTATTTCTGTCGAACGGAACATCCTGGAAAAACTCTCGTTGGGTATAGATCGCGATCCAGCGATGCAACTCGATGGAGACACTAAGATGATGAAAATTCTCTCTGCATCCCTACTTGCTATCGGCCTGGCCACATCTGCCATGGCACAATCAACCGGTTCGGGAACTGGCGGAACTGGTATGAACGGCAATACCGGCGTCGACACGGGCACCGCCGGCAACAGCGGCAACAACGGGACCAGTACCACTACGCCGAACCAGATCGATCCGAATGCAACGAACGCCACCACGCCGCAGACAAACGGTATGGGGGACCGCTGCAAGGATACGGCAGGCAACGACACCGACAACAACACCCCAAGCGGCGCCATGACGTCGGATATGCAGAACTGCAACAAGTAACGGAGTCTTGCTCAGCGGTCGTTTCAGCCCGCTGCCTGGTCCAGACCGGGCACGGGCTCACCGTTTTGGATGGACGGCGAGCCGAGGTCGGCTAGTTGTCTCAGGTAGGTCCGCGACAGATGGCGGCCAGCCCGGGACGGGCAGCCGTTCTGCTGATTTTCGCGGAGAGAACTGGTGGAGCCAATCGGAATCGAACCGACGACCTCTTGAATGCCATTCAAGCGCTCTCCCAACTGAGCTATGGCCCCACTCCGGCAGTTCGCCGGCGCCGTTTCCGGCGAAGAGATCCGGCGCGGGTTCTAGACCGCGCCGTTCGTGCAGGCGGCTTCTAACCCCGCCTTCAGTCAATATCAAGCCTTCAACAACCGCTTTTTCTAGGCGGCGCGGCGAAAGCCGGCGAATGCGGTTCGCTCAGACTTCGTCGTCGTCGTCGCCGACGCCGATCATGTCGGCAACGTCGTCGTCTTCTTCCTCCTCGTCGGCGAGGAATGTGTCATCCTCATCATCGCCAAGGTCGACGTCGTCCTCGTCATCGGCGAGATCGGGAAGCTCGTCGGCCTTCGCGTCCTCGTCCGCCTCTTCGAGCGAGACGACCTCGACGCCCTCTTCCTCCTCGGCGTCCACTTCCTTTTCGGCAACTTCCTCTTCTTCCTCGAGGGCGGCGATCTTGCCTTCTTCGAAATAGGAGCGCGGATAGCTCTTGCCCGTATAAGGCGAGACGATCGGGTCCTTGTTCAAGTCATAGAATTTTCGACCCGTCTCCGGGTCGATGCGTTTGGTGCCAAGTTCGGGTTTTGCCACAGCAAGCCTCGTCGATGAAAGTTTGGTCCCCTTAACCAGAGTTTACGGCGCTGTCAAAGCGAAAAGCCGGCGTCCCAAAAAGCGTGAATTCGATGGCCTTCGTACCAAGGGGATGACCATTTCGGTCCGCCATGGTAGGAGACCGCGCAAACCAGAAGAAAATAGCCGGGCGCCGGCGTTTCCAGGAAAGAACCATGTCGCACGCTGCTGCCCCGAAACAGGCCACCGCCCGCAAATCATCTGGCCTTTCAGGTGCGGCACGGGTGCCGGGCGACAAGTCGATCTCGCACCGCTCGTTCATGTTCGGTGGCCTGGCCTCTGGCGAAACCCGCATCACCGGGCTGCTGGAAGGCGAGGACGTAATGCGTACGGGCGCTGCCATGAAGGCGATGGGCGCTCATATCGAAAAGCATGGCACCGAGTGGGTGATCCGCGGCACCGGCAATGGCGCGCTGCTGCAGCCGGAAGGCCCACTCGATTTCGGCAATGCCGGCACGGGCTCCCGCCTCACCATGGGCCTGGTCGGCACCTATGACATGGAAACCACCTTCATCGGCGACGCCTCGCTGTCCGGCCGGCCGATGGGCCGCGTGCTCGAGCCGCTGCGCCAGATGGGCGTGCAGGTGCTGAAGGCGACGCCTGGCGACCGCATGCCGATCACGCTGCACGGGCCCAAACACGCCGCGCCGATCACCTACCGCGTGCCGATGGCATCGGCACAAGTCAAGTCGGCGGTGCTGCTGGCTGGGCTGAACACGCCGGGCATCACCACCGTCATCGAGCCGGTGATGACGCGCGATCACACCGAAAAGATGCTCAAGGGATTCGGCGCCAATCTGTCGGTCGAGACCGACGAGCGCGGCGTGCGCCACATTTTCATCGAAGGCCAGGGCAAGCTCACCGGGCAGACCATCGCGGTGCCAGGCGACCCCTCCTCGGCGGGCTTTCCACTGGTGGCGGCGCTGATCGTGCCAGGCTCGGACATTACAATCGAAAACGTGCTGATGAACCCGACCCGCACCGGACTTCTGTTGACGCTGCAGGAAATGGGCGCGCGCATCGACATAATCGACCCGCGCAACGAAGGCGGCGAGGACGTCGCCGACCTGCGCGTGCGCTATTCCGAGCTGAAGGGCGTCACCGTGCCGCCCGAACGGGCGCCGACCATGATCGACGAGTATCCGGTGCTTGCCGTGGCGGCCAGCTTCGCCGAGGGCGAAACGCTGATGCTCGGGCTGGAAGAGCTTCGGGTGAAGGAATCCGATCGGCTGTCGGCGGTCGCCAACGGGCTAACGCTCAACGGCGTCGACTGCACCGAGGGCGAGGCCTCGCTTGTCGTGCGTGGAAAGCCGGGCGGCAAGGGATTGGGCCAGCACCCAAATGGACAAGGCACCATCGTCCAGACCCACCTCGACCACCGCATCGCCATGAGTTTTCTGGTGATGGGGCTGGCGACGGAAAAACCCGTGACCATCGACGACCAGGCGATGATTGCTACGAGCTTTCCGGAATTCATGGGGCTGATGAAGGGGCTGGGGGCGGAGATCGAGTGACAGTTGATGGCAATCGCAAACCTTGGAGATTGGGCGCCAACATCCTTCCCTTCGTCATCCTGGGGCGAAGCAAGGAGCGAAGCGACGCGGCGAAGACCCCAGGATCCATGCCGTGACGTCAGAGCATCGCAACGGTTCAGAATTCTGGCCCGCCGCATCTCTCGGTACATGTCACGGCATGGATCCCAGGGTCTCCGCGACGGAGCTTCGCTCCTGCTCCGCCCTGGGATGACGAAGGCGCGAGGGCTGGTCCACTGCCAATGAGCATCCCTTTTACCATCGCCATCGACGGCCCCGCCGGCGCCGGCAAGGGCACGCTGGCCCGACGGCTGGCCGACCACTACCGGCTGAACCTGCTCGACACCGGCCTTACCTATCGCGCGGTGGCGCATGCGCTGCTCCGGCTCGGCCTGCCGCTCGACAATGTTTCGGCCGCTGAAACCGCGGCCCGGCAGGTCGATCCGGCAAAGCTCGACCGCGCAGTGCTTTCGGCACACGCCGTTGGCGAGGCGGCTTCGAAAGTGGCAGTGATCCCGTCGGTGCGGCGCATCCTGGTCGAGAAACAGCGTGACTTCGCAAGAACACCGCCTGGCGCGGTGCTCGACGGCCGCGACATCGGCACCGTCGTCTGTCCCGATGCCGACGTAAAACTCTATGTCACGGCCAGTGCCGAGGTGCGGGCAAAGCGGCGGCTGGATGAAATCGAGAGCATCGGCGGCACTGCCAATTTCGACGAAATCCTTGCCGATATCGTGCGCCGCGACGAGCGCGACATGGGCCGCGTGGACTCGCCATTGAAGCCGGCCGCCGATGCGCACTTGCTCGACACGTCGGAAATGGCTATAGAGGCCGCGTTTCTGGCAGCTCAGGCGATCGTCGACGACGTCCTGGCTAAGAGAAACGAAGCCTGAGCCGGGTTTTCCTGCCGCCGCCGATTGCCGGCGACCAAAGAATTCCCATATTGGGCGTGAACCAGCCTGCCAGCATTCTTCATGCGCCGGAATTGCCGCTCAAGGGCGGCCAAGGGCTTTTTGCCCGGAACGCCGGCAGGCCAACGCAACGCTAACCACGGCGCCCGCCCCGCGACAGATGCGGGGCATTCCAGGAGAAACTATGTCAGTTGCAAACCCCACTCGCGATGATTTCGCGAGCCTGCTCGAAGAATCATTTTCCGCCGGCCATTCCGGCGAAGGCCAGGTCGTCAAGGGCATCATCACTGCCATTGAGAAGGACATGGCTATCATCGATGTCGGCCTCAAGGTCGAAGGCCGCGTGCCGCTGAAGGAATTCGGCGTCAAGGGCAAGGACACGACGCTCAAGGTCGGCGACACGGTCGAGGTCTATGTCGAGCGTATCGAAAATGCGCTTGGCGAAGCCATGCTGTCGCGTGAGAAGGCCCGCCGCGAAGAGAGCTGGGTCCGTCTCGAAGAGAAGTTCACCAAGGGCGAACGCGTCGAAGGCGTCATCTTCAACCAGGTCAAGGGCGGCTTCACCGTCGACCTCGACGGCGCCGTGGCCTTCCTGCCGCGCAGCCAGGTCGACATCCGCCCGATCCGCGACGTCTCGCCGCTGATGCACAACCCGCAGCCCTTCGAGATCCTCAAGATGGATCGCCGCCGCGGCAACATCGTGGTGTCGCGCCGCACCGTGCTCGAGGAAAGCCGCGCCGAACAGCGTTCGGAAATCGTGCAGAACCTCGAAGAAGGCCAGGTGGTCGAAGGCGTCGTCAAGAACATCACCGACTATGGTGCGTTCGTCGACCTCGGCGGCATCGACGGCCTGCTGCACGTCACCGACATGGCCTGGCGCCGTGTCAACCATCCGACCGAAATCCTCAATATCGGCCAGACGGTCAAGGTGCAGATCATCCGCATCAACCAGGAAACCCACCGCATCTCGCTCGGCATGAAGCAGCTCGAGAGCGATCCGTGGTCCGAGATCGGCACCAAGTTCCCGATCGGCAAGAAGATCAAGGGTACCGTCACCAACATCACCGACTACGGCGCGTTCGTCGAGCTGGAGCCGGGCATCGAAGGCCTCATCCACGTTTCGGAAATGTCGTGGACCAAGAAGAACGTGCATCCCGGCAAGATCCTGTCGACAACGCAGGAAGTCGACGTTGTGGTGCTCGAAGTCGATCCGGCCAAGCGCCGTATCTCGCTCGGCCTCAAGCAGACGCTGGAGAACCCGTGGGAGGCCTTCGCGCGCAGCCATCCGGTCGGCAGCCAGGTTGAGGGCGAGGTCAAGAACAAGACCGAGTTCGGCCTGTTTATCGGCCTCGAAGGCGACGTCGACGGCATGGTCCACCTTTCCGACCTCGATTGGACCCGTCCGGGCGAGCAGGTGATCGAGGAGTACAATCGCGGCGACATGGTCAAGGCGCAGGTGCTCGACGTCGACATCGACAAGGAGCGCATCTCGCTCGGCATCAAGCAGTTGGCCAAGGACACGGTCGGCGAAGCCGCGACGTCGGGCGAACTGCGCAAGAACGCAGTCGTCACCTGCGAGGTTATCGGCGTGAAGGATGGCGGTCTGGAAGTGCGGCTGGTCGACAGCGGCATCGAGACCTTCATCAAGCGCTCCGACCTCAGCCGTGACCGCGACGAGCAGCGCCCCGAGCGCTTCACCGTCGGCCAGAAGGTCGACGCCCGCGTCATCGCCTTCGACAAGAAGACCCGCAAACTGCAGGTCTCCATCAAGGCGCTGGAAATCGCCGAAGAGAAGGAAGCGGTCGCCCAATACGGTTCGACCGACTCCGGCGCTTCGCTGGGCGACATCCTTGGCGCCGCGCTGAAGAAGCAGGGCAGCTAAGCCAATACCGCGCTTCGCGCGGGTTATAAACGAAACAAAAGAGCCCCGCCGGAACGATCCGGCGGGGCTTTTGCTTGTGACCTTTTGCTTGTGACGAGCGGCAGGCTTAGGCCCTGCCGTAAAGCGGCACCAGCGTGCCGCTGATGGCCATGTTGGCCGGCGATGCGAGATAGGCAATGGCCTCGGCGGCCGCTTCAAGGCTGACCCATCTGCTGAAATCTGCGTTCGGCATGTCAGCCCGGTTGGCCGGCGTGTCGAGAGTCGAGGGCGCCACGGCGTTGACCAGAATGCCGTTGCCCTTCAGCTCTTCGGCCATTGCCACGGTCATCGCGGCGACTGCCGCCTTGGCGGCGGCGTAGGCCACCTTGCCGGAGCCGCGCCGCGGGTCGAGCCCGGCTCGCGCGGTGACATTGACGATGCGGCCCGGCACGGAAGATTCCAGCATCGAGCGTATCGCCGCGCGGCAGCACAGGAAGGTGGTGCGGGCGTTGGTGTCCATCATCTCGGCGAAGGAGGCGGGCTCGATCTTCTCGACCGGCGCGGCGGTGAAGCCGCCGGCCAGATGCACCGATGCCCATAAATTCGGAACGCTGGCATAGAAGGCGTCGACCTTGGCAGGGTCGGCGAGGTCGACGTTATGCGCCAACCTGACGCGGTCATGCGCCGGGAAGGGGAAATGTGCAGGCGCGGCAGCGTGAGCGTTGGGCAGATGGCAGATCGCGCCCTGCTCCAGCAGGTTCCCTACGACCGCGCCGCCAAGGGCACCGGTGCCGCCGGTCACCACGATATGTCTGCCGTCCAGTGTTTCCGTCATATTCGACCGCTCCGTCATTGCGCGCCGCCGATGCGGAAGGTCGCGCCTTTCGCGCGATCACTCAACCGAAATCTCGATGACGTAAGGTCGTCCAGTCGCCCGCGCGCGCCCAAGCGCGTCCGCCAAGCCGCCGGCGCCGGAAATCCGCTCGGCGGCAATGCCGTAGGCTTCGGCCAATTTGCAGAAATCCGGCGGTGCCGGGGAGACGCCGACCGGCTCGACGCCGACGTCGAGCATCGAGGTTTCGATCTCGCGGTAGCCGCGATTGTTCCAGACGGCGAAGATCACCGGCGCCGCAGCGTCGAGCGCGGCGCCCAGTTCCGGCAGGGTGAACTGGAAGCCGCCGTCGCCGGTGAGGCAAACGACCGGCGCCTCAGGCCTGGCAAGGACGGCGCCGATCGCCGCCGCCGGGCCATAGCCAAGCGCGCCGAAGCCGGTGGCCGCGTTGAACCAGCCGCCCGGCCGGTCATGATCGTAATAGAGGTTGGCGGCGTAGACCGGCTGGGTCGAATCGCCGACGATGATCGCGCCAGGCAGCGCATCGCGGATCGTCTCGACGGCGCGCAGTTGCGCCTGCATAGCCGGGCCGATCTCGGCAAAGGCCGCTTGCCGCGTCGCGGCGGCGCGAGCGGCGCCGTCGACCGATTGCGCCTGGCCCGTGCCGAGTTCGGCACGCAGCGCCTCGAGCGCTGCACCGCAATCGGCCTGGATCGAAATCCGGGCCGGCCGGCGGGCAAGCTGGTCGGCGCCGATGTCGATACGGATCAGATTGGCAGGCAGGACAAAACCGCCGTCGCCATAGCCATCATAGTCGGTCGGACCGAATTCGGTGCCGGCGGCAATGACCAGATCGGCGCCGGCCATCAGCGCACGCACCGCCTTCAGGCTGGGACTGGCCGGCACGCCAAGCGGATGGCGATAGAGCAGGCCGCGCGCATTGGCGGTCTGGACGACCGGCGCTCCCAACCTCTCGGCAAGGCGCTGCAACGGTGCTTCGGCCGCTTTGGCGCCGCCGCCGGCCAGGATAAGCGGCCGGCGGGCAGACGCGCATAGCCTTGCCGCCCCGGCAATCGCCGCCACATCCGGCTCGGGCGGCGCTGAATTCCGCAGCAGCGGCACGATGCCGTTGGCAGGCAGGCTCATGACATCGGTCGGGATCTCGATATGCACCGGACCCGGACGCGAGGATGAAAACAGCGCAAAGGCGCGGGCGAGCACGCCGGGCAGTTCGCCGGCCTCGGTGACACGGTGCGAAAACAGCGCCACCTTCTCCATCATGCCGCGCTGGTCCGGCAGTTCATGCAGATGGCCAAGGCCTTTGCCCAGCGTCGGTGTGGCGTTGACGCCCGAGATTACCAGCATCGGCACCGAATCGGCGCGCGCCTGGCCCATGGCGGTGATGGTGTTGGTCAGCCCCGGCCCGGTGATGACGAAGGCGATGCCCGGCCTGCCGCTGGCGCGCGCATAGCCATCAGCCATGAAGCCGGCGCCCTGCTCGTGGCGCGGCGTGACGTGACGGATCTTCGATCGCGCAAGCCCGCGATAGAGCTCGACCGTGTGTACGCCGGGAATGCCGAAGACTGTGTCGACGCCGTGCGCTTCGAGCAAGGTGATGAGCGCTTCCCCGATGGTCGTCATTGTCTTAGCACCGGGCGTGTGAGGCAGGTCGGGCCGCCCTCGCAGGCAATGCACAGCGCATCGGCCTCGAATGTCGAGACCGTACAGCCAGCGGCCTGCATGGCAGCCGCCGTCCTCGGAAAACCGGCAACGGCAATAACCTGGCGCGGCGCGGTCGGCAGGACGTTGAGGCTGAGCCCATTCGAGGCGAAGAATTCGTCGGCGTCGCCCTCGACCAGCCGAATGCCGCGTTCGCGCAGCATCTGGTGGAAGGCGACCGGCAGGAGGGGCGCATAGACCAGCGCCAGATCGTCGGCGAGCGGGCTGATCACCGACATCAGGTGCAGGCAGGCCTCTTCGCCTTGCCAGAGCGGCAGGTCGAAGCCGTAGACCTGGATACCCTTGGGCGAAAGCAGGTTGGAGAGCTGCTGGATGCCGAGCTGATTGGTGCGTACGCCGCGGCCGACGGCCAGCGTGTTTGCATCCACCCACACGCAGTCGCCGCCCTCGACCTGGCCGGGAGCGTCGATACGACCGAGGATGGGGATGCCCATGCGCCCATAGGCTGCCTCGTGCAGGCCTGGCTCGGGCCGGCGCAGCGCCTTGCCCATAGCGAGGATAACCGCGCCGTGGTCGGTCATCAGCGAGGGATCGTGGGTGAAGACCGAATCGGCAAGCCCGTCATCGGCGTCGCTCAGCCATTCGATTTCGGCGCCTGAGACAGAAATCAGCCTGGCCAGCGCATCATGCTGGGCCGCCGCTTTTTGCGGATCGAAGCCGGGGCCATAGTGCCAATCCAGCGCTTCGGCCCGACGCATGGCGCTGGCGGCGGAGCGCATCAGCACGCGCTGCAGCGCCCCGGCCATCGACTGCGACCCGTATGCTTTGCCCACTAAATTCTCCTGAAATGCGCCCCTCCTGCCAATAGCCACTCGGCAGGCGGTGATCAATGGTCCAAAAACTGCGGTTGACGGAGGCAAGCGGAACGGTCCATCTTGAGAATCGGAACGCTGTCCAGTGACGGGTAATGGGTAAAAAATTCCAGCAAGGACTGCCTCGGTCGCTCCGCGGGGCGCCGCGACGATGACAGCGCCCGTCACCGCCCTGAAGCATCAGGCGCAAAACGGCGCTGCCGAAGCCATCCACGTCGAGAACCTGCACAAGAATTTCGGCAACCTGCACGTACTGAAGGGCGTTTCGCTGTCGGCGCGCGACGGCGAGGTGATCGCCATCATCGGCGGCTCAGGCTCGGGCAAATCCACGCTGCTGCGCTGCATCAACTGCCTGGAGAACCCGACCAGCGGCATCATCCGCGTCAATGGCGAGCAGATCCGGTTGAAGGCCGACAGCCACGGCCACACCGTGCCCGCCGACCGCAAGCAGATCGAACGCATCCGCTCCAAGCTCGGCATGGTCTTCCAGAACTTCAATCTGTGGAGCCACATGACGTTGATCGAGAACGTCATCGAGGTTCCCGTGCATGTGCTCGGCGTCAAGCGCGATGTGGCGATCGGCGAGGCGGAAAAGCTGCTCGCCCGCGTCGGCCTTGCCGAAAAACGCGACGTCTATCCGGCCTATCTGTCGGGCGGCCAACAACAGCGCGCCGCGATTGCCAGGGCGCTGGCCATCAATCCGCGCGTCATGCTGTTCGATGAGCCGACCTCGGCGCTCGACCCGGAGCTGGTCGGTGAGGTGCTGAAGGTGATCGGCGACCTGGCGCGCGAAGGCCGCACCATGGTGCTGGTCACCCATGAGATGAAGTTTGCCCGCGAGGTCGCGACGCGTGTCGTCTGCCTCCATAACGGGCTGGTCGAGGAAGAAGGGCCGCCGGAACAGATCTTCGGCGCACCAAAATCCGAAAGGCTGAAGCAGTTTCTGCGCAATGTTGGATGACTTGCGAGAAAGCAGACGGGAACGTCAAAGCAAAAAACGGGAGAACTGAAAGAAATGAAACCTTTTCTCAAAACGGTGCTCGCGGCCACGCTGATCGCATTGTCGGGTGCATTTTCGGCAAGCGCCGAACAGATCAAGGTGGGATTTTCGCCTGAAGCCTATCCGCCGTTTTACTCGCAGGATGCCTCCGGCAAGTGGGGCGGCTGGGAAGTCGACATCGTCAACGCGATCTGCGCCGAAGCCAAGCTGGATTGCGTATTGACGCCAGTCCCATGGGACGGCCTTATCCCGGCGCTTAAAACCAAGAAGATCGATGCAATCATGAATTCGATGTCCATTACCGACGAACGCAAGAAGGAAATCGACTTCTCCGACAAATATTATAACACGCCGACCGCGGTGATCGGCGCCAAGGATCAGAAATTCGATGCGACGCCAGAGGGGCTGAAGGGCAAGATAATCGGCGTTCAGGCCTCCACGGTGCACGCCGCCTACGCCAAGAAGCACTTCACCGACGCTGCGGAAATCAAGGAATACCAGACGCAGGACGAGGCAAATCAGGATCTCGCCGCCGGCCGGATCGATGCCACCCAGGCCGATTCGATCGCGCTCGACGCATTTTTGAAGTCGGATCAAGGCAAAGCGTGCTGCGACCTCAAGGGTTATGTCGCACCGGACCTGGAAGTGCTCGGGCCTGGCGTCGGCGCCGGCGTACGTCAAGGCGACACCGAGCTCAAGGATAAGCTCAATGCCGCAATCAAGGCCATCCGAGCCAATGGCAAGTATGCCGAAATCACCAAGAAGTACTTCGACTTCGACATCTACGGCGGCGAGTCGCAGTCCAACTGACGGCAGCGGCATCAAGCCGGGCAGGCCTAGCCGCCATCGTCGCGAGGGCACGTCCGGCTTGATACATCATTGGCGCCTCAACCCGGAAGTCCAGGGGGACATAAGCTGAGCGACGTTCTCGCCACCATGTTCGGAGCCAGTTCGCTGGAATTGCTGTCCTTCGAACCGCCGAACGGCAGGGGTCTCAACCTTCTGCACGGGCTGGCAAACTCGGTCGGAATTGCCTTCGGTTCCTTTGGGGTCGGTCTTGTGATCGGCGTCGGCGGCGCCTACGGCAAGCTCTATGGCGGACCGGTGGTCCGTGACCTGCTGGAAGTCTACACCACAGTGGTCCGCGCCGTGCCCGAGTTGGTCCTGATCCTGCTGCTTTATTTCGCTGGTACCGACCTCATCAACCAGTTGCTTACCGCGCTCGGCTATGCCGCGATCGATATCAACGGGGTTGTCGCCGGCATAGGTGTGCTCGGGGTCGTGCAGGGCGCCTACTCCACCGAAGTCTTGCGCGGCGCGATCCGCGCCATTCCGCAAGGCCAGATCGAAGCCGCCCGGGCGTATGGAATGCCTCCCGGCCTGCTTCTCAGGCGCATAACGCTGCCGGCAATGCTGCCCTTCGCCATTCCGGGGTTGGCAAATCTGTGGCTGATCGCCACCAAGGACACCGCGCTTCTCGCGATCGTCGGCGTTAATGAACTGACCCAAACCACACGGACGGCAGCCGGCGCGACGAAGGCTTATTTCACCTTCTTCATGGCGGCGGGCGCGCTCTATCTCGTCCTGACCCTCGTCTCCAACATCGCTATCGGGCGCGTTGAGCGCTGGGCACGACGCGGCATGCCTTCGATCGCGGGATCGCATTGATGGCCGCCGAAACTCCGGTCATTGACGCCGCCGCACGGGCCTCGCTGTGGATGCAGCCGCACCGCATCGCGCTGATCCTGATCGCGCTGGTTGTCGTAGTGGCATCGATTTTCCTCATGCGCTGGGATTGGCTGCCGGCCTATCTGCCGCTGGCCTTGCAAGGCATATGGCGGACCATCTGGCTGCTTGTGGTAACGTCGGTGCTGGGCATCGCGCTGGCCATTCCCCTCGGCCTTGCGCAGGTGATCGGCCCGCCGATCTTGAGTGTGCCGGCCAAGGTGTTCTGCACGATTATTCGCGGCACGCCGCTGCTGCTCCAGCTCTGGCTGCTCTACTACGGACTGGGTTCGCTGTTTCCGCAATTTCCTTGGATACGCGAGTCGTTCCTCTGGCCCATTCTAAGGCAGGCATGGCCCTACGCCGTTCTTTCTCTGACGATCTCGTATGC